>CAMDCY010000016.1 GCA_945890705.1 Hydrogenophaga intermedia
GCTTTCCAGCAAGCGCAGATGTTCAGCCTGATGGACGAGAACATCCACAACATCGCCATCGAGGGCGTGTTCGACGATTGCCAAGACATCGTCAAAAACGTCAGCAACGACCACGCTTTCAAGCAGCAATACAAGATCGGAACGGTCAACTCCATCAACTGGGCGCGCTTGCTCGCGCAGGTGGTGTATTACTTTGCAGGCTACTTCCAAGCCACACAAAACGACTCGCAGCGCGTGAGTTTCAGCGTGCCCTCGGGCAACTTCGGCAACGTCTGTGCCGGTCACGTGGCGCGGCAAATGGGTTTGCCCATCGACCGCCTGATCGTGGCCACCAACGAAAACGACGTGCTCGATGAGTTCTTCCGCACCGGCGTCTACCGCGTGCGCGGCAGCGCCGACACCTTCGAGACCTCCAGCCCTTCGATGGACATTTCCAAGGCCAGCAACTTCGAGCGCTTTGTGTTCGATCTGTTGGGGCGCGACGGTGCGCGCGTGGCCGATTTGTTCGGCCCGCAACTCGCGCGCCAAGGCCGCTTCGACGTGTCGGCCGATCCCGCATTTCCCCAAGCCCGCACGCGCTATGGTTTTGTCAGCGGCAAGAGCACCCACGCCAACCGCTTGGCCACCATCCGCGACACCTTTGAGCGTTTTGGTGTGACCATCGACACCCACACCGCCGATGGCCTGAAGGTCGCGCGTGAGCACGCTGTGCCCGGCCAAACCGTCTTGGTCTTGGAAACGGCCTTGCCCATCAAGTTCGCCGAGACCATCCGCGAAGCCTTGGGGCGCGACCCCGAGCGACCCACCAAGTTCGACGGCATCGAGGCCTTGCCCAAGCGCGTCTTGGTCATGCCCGCCGACACCGATCAAGTCAAGGCGTTCGTGCGCGCCCATTGCCCCACACCATGAACACCCGCGGCCCAGCCCTGATGACGCTGGAAGAGGCCTTGCAGCGGGTCTTGGACGCCGCAACGCCACTGGGTCGCAGCGAGTGGGTCCCGCTCTTGCAAGCCGATGGCCGTGTCTTGGCGCAAGACGTGGTCTCTGAATTGCAGGTCCCTCCCAACGACAACTCGGCCATGGACGGTTACGCCGTCCGGGCCGCGGAGGTCGTGGAGGGCCAATCGGCCACCGTTTCGCAGCGCATCGCGGCCGGCCACGCCGCCAGTCCCTTGTTGCCCGGTACCTGCGCGCGCATCTTCACCGGTGCGCCCATGCCCGCTGGGGCCGATGCGGTGGTGATGCAAGAAGACGTTGAGGCCCTGGACGGCCAGGTGCGTTGGCTCAAAGCCGCCACGCCCGGCACCCACGTGCGCCGCGCCGGAGAAGACGTGACGCTGGGCGCCGTGGTCTTGCGCGCGGGCGACCGCCTCACGCCCGCCGGCGTGGGCTTGGCCGCCAGTTTGGGTGTGGCCCAGCTGTGTGTGGCCCAGCGCCCTCGCGTGGCCCTTTTGACCACCGGTGACGAGCTGGTCATGCCCGGCACCGTTGCCCCGCGCGACATGGCCCCCGGCCACATCTACAACAGCAACCGTTTTGTGCTCAGCAGCTTGCTGCAGCGTTTGGGTTGTGAGGTGTCTGACTTGGGCAATGTGCCCGACAGCCGAGACGCCACCGTGTCGGCCTTGCGCGACGCCGCTGAGCGCCACGACCTCATCCTCAGCAGTGGTGGGGTGTCGGTGGGTGAAGAAGACCACGTCAAACCGGCCGTGCAGGCGCTGGGTTCGCTGGACCTGTGGCAAGTGGCCATGAAGCCGGGCAAACCGTTTGCGCTGGGGCGTGTGCACGCCGAGGCGGGCGCGCCGGCTTGCCATTTCATCGGCTTGCCGGGTAACCCGGTCTCGAGTTGGGCCACCTTGCTCTTGTTGGTACGCCCCTTTGTGCGCCGCCTGCAAGGTGCCAGCACCGACCTGGGCTTGCCCACGCCGCTGGCCTTGCCCGCGCATTTCGATTGGCCTAGGGCGGACAAACGGCGCGAGTTTTTGCGTGTGCGCCGCAACGCCCAAGGCGGCTTGGACGTGTTTCCTAACCAAAGCTCGGGCGTCTTGACCTCGGCCTTTTGGGCCGATGGTTTGGTGGACAACCCAGCGGGCACGACGATCGCGCACGGACAAACCGTGCACTACCTGCCCTTAGCCGACTGGGGCGTTTGAAGGCCACACCATGAACATCACCTTGCGTTACTTCGCCTCCATCCGAGAAGCTCTGGGCACCAGCAGCCAAGCCTGGCAAACCCAGGCCAGCACCGTGGCGGCCTTGCGCGACGAGTTGATGGCGCAGGGCGGCGCGTACCCCGAAGCCTTGGCGCGGGGCAAGGCCATCCGTGTGGCGGTCAATCAGGTCATGGCCGTCGAAAGTGCAGCGATCACCGAGGGTGCTGAGGTCGCATTTTTCCCACCGGTCACCGGCGGCTGAACGCCATGGCTCAGCCCCCACGCGTCTCGATCCAAACCGCCGACTTCGACGCTGGCCAAGAGCAAGCGCGTTTGCGCTCGGGCGATGGCCGTGTGGGCGCGGTGTGCACGTTTTTGGGCACGGTGCGCGATCGTAACGGCGGCGATGCGGTCTCCAGCATGGAGCTCGAGCACTACCCCGGCATGACCGAGCAGGCCATCGAGGCCATGATCGACCAGGCCATGGCGCGCTTTGACATCATCGCCGCGCGCGTGATCCACCGCGTGGGCTTGCTGCAGCCCACCGAGCAAATCGTCTGGGTCGGTGTGAGTTCGGCCCACCGGGGCCAGAGTTTTCAGGCCTGCGAGTTTTTGATGGATTACCTCAAAACCCAAGCGCCGTTTTGGAAAAAAGAGCAAACCCCTACGGGCGCACACTGGGTGGACGCCCGTGAGAGCGACGACGCAGCGTTGGTGCGCTGGGGCATCCAAGCCCGCAACGCTTGAGCCTCGGGGCGGGCGGCCCCTTGAAATCGGCCCGAATGGCCGCATGTGTGAGTCCATCAAGGATTGAGGAGCGAACGACATGCGTATGGACAAACTCACCACCAAATTCCAAGAAGCGCTGAGCGACGCCCAGAGCTTGGCCTTGGGGGCTGACCACGCCTACATCGAGCCAGCCCACCTCTTACTGGCCATGCTGCGCCAAGCCGGCGGCCCCGGCGCTTTGCTTTCGCGCGCGGGCGTGAACCTCGGCGGCCTGACAGCCGCCACCGAGGCGATGGTCAAGCGTTTGCCCGAGGTGCAGGGCCAAGAGCAGGTGCAGCCCAGCGCCGAGTTGGGCAAGCTCTTGCAAGCCACCGAAAAAGAAGCGATCAAACGCGGCGATGCCTTCATCGCCAGCGAGTTGTTCTTGCTGGCCATCAGCGACAGCAAAGGCGAGTTGGCTCGTATGGGCAACGAGCACGGCCTGTCGCGCAAAAGCTTGGACGCCGCCATCGTCGCTGTGCGCGGTGGCCAAAAGATGGACAGCCCCGAGGCCGAAGGCCAGCGCGAGGCTTTGAAGAAATACACCCTAGACCTCACTGAGCGCGCCCGCATGGGCAAGCTCGACCCGGTCATTGGTCGCGACGACGAAATCCGCCGCGCCATCCAGGTGCTGCAGCGCCGCAGCAAAAACAACCCCGTGCTCATCGGCGAGCCCGGTGTGGGCAAGACCGCGATCGTCGAGGGCCTGGCCCAGCGCATCGTCAACGGCGAAGTGCCCGAGAGCCTGCGCGACAAGCGCGTGTTGGTGCTCGACATGGCCGGTTTGTTGGCCGGTGCCAAGTTCCGTGGCGAGTTTGAAGAGCGCCTGAAGTCGGTTCTCAAAGAGGTCTCGCAAGACGAAGGCCGCATCATCTTGTTCATCGACGAGATCCACACCATGGTGGGCGCTGGCAAGGCCGAAGGTGCCATGGACGCGGGCAACATGCTCAAGCCCGCACTCTCGCGCGGCGAGCTGCACTGCATCGGCGCGACCACGCTGGACGAGTACCGCAAGTACATCGAAAAAGATGCTGCCTTGGAGCGCCGCTTCCAAAAGGTTTTGGTGGGTGAACCCACGGTGGAGCAAACCATTGCCATTCTGCGCGGCTTGCAAGAAAAGTACGAACTGCACCACGGTGTGGACATCACCGACCCGGCCATCGTGGCCGCAGCCGAGCTCAGCCACCGCTACATCACCGACCGCTTCTTACCCGACAAAGCCATCGATTTGATCGACGAGGCCGCGGCCAAGATCAAGATCGAGATCGACTCCAAGCCCGAGGTCATGGACAAGCTCGACCGCCGCCTGATCCAGCTCAAGATCGAGCGCGAGGCGGTGCGCAAAGAAACCGACGAAGCCTCGAAGAAGCGCTTTGAGCTGATCGAAGAAGACATCGAGCGCGTGCAAAAAGAGGTTGCCGACTTGGACGAGATCTGGAAGAGCGAAAAAGCCCAAGCCCAAGGCAGCCAGCATGTGCGCGAGGACATCGATAAGCTCAAACTGAAAATCGAAGAGCTCACGCGCAAAGGCGATTTCAACAAGGTCGCCGAGCTGCAGTACGGCAAGCTGCCCGAGTTGGAAAAACGCCTGAAGGTCGCGCAAGACCAAGAGGCCAACAAAGCCCCGGGCAGCGCCCACCGTTTGTTGCGCACCCAAGTGGGCGCCGAAGAGATCGCCGAAGTGGTGAGCCGCGCCACCGGCATCCCGGTCTCCAAAATGATGCAGGGTGAAAAAGACAAGCTGCTGCAAATGGAAGACAAGTTGCACCACCGCGTGGTCGGCCAAGACGAGGCTATCTCGGCCGTGGCCAACGCCATTCGCCGCTCGCGCTCGGGCCTCTCCGACCCGAACCGCCCCACCGGCTCCTTTTTGTTCTTGGGCCCCACTGGCGTGGGCAAGACCGAGCTGTGCAAAGCCTTGGCCGGCTTTTTGTTCGACACCGAAGAGCATCTGGTGCGCATCGACATGAGCGAGTTCATGGAGAAACACTCCGTGGCCCGTTTGATCGGCGCGCCCCCCGGTTATGTGGGTTACGAGGAAGGTGGTTATTTGACGGAGGCCGTGCGCCGCAAACCCTACAGCGTGCTCTTGCTCGACGAGGTTGAGAAGGCCCACCCCGATGTGTTCAACGTGCTCTTGCAGGTGCTCGACGACGGTCGATTGACCGACGGCCAAGGCCGCACCGTGGACTTCAAGAACACCGTGATCGTCATGACTTCCAACATCGGCTCGCACCTGATCCAGAGCATGGTCGGCCAGCCCTACGACGAGGTCAAGGACGCCGTGTGGGGCGAGCTCAAAAACCACTTCCGCCCGGAGTTCCTCAACCGCATCGACGAGACCGTGGTCTTCCACGCCTTGGATGCGCAGCACATCGAATCCATCGCCGGCATCCAGCTCAAGGCCTTGCAAGTGCGCTTGCAAAAAATGGACTTGCGCTTGGAGGTCACTTCAGCGGCTTTGGTGGAACTGGCCAAGGTCGGCTTCGACCCGGTGTTTGGTGCGCGCCCCCTCAAGCGCGCCATCCAACAGCGCATCGAGAACCCGCTGTCCAAGCTGCTGCTTGAGGGGTGCTACCCGCCCAAGTCGGTGATCCCAGTGGGTGTGGACCCGGTGCGCAATCCCGGGGTTTTCGAGTTCGGGAGCCCAATCGCCTACGATTGAGGGATGAACACAGCGCGGCAAGACGGACGGGTGATTGCATTGGTGGGCCTGGCCCACGGCACATCGCATTTTTCCCACCTCTTGCTCGCGCCCCTGTTTCCGCTCTTCATTCGGGACTTCGGCCTGAGCTACGCGCAAGTGGGCTGGCTCATGAGCGCCTTCTTCATCGTCTCGGGCACGGGACAAGCCTTGTCGGGTTTTGTGGTCGATCGCGTCGGCACCCGGCGCGTCATGATGGCCGCGCTGAGCTGTTTTGTGTTGGCTTCGCTCATGGCCTCACAAGCCCATGGCTACCGCGACCTTTTGGTGGTGGCCGTGCTGGCGGGCTTGGGCAACGCGCCGTTTCACCCGGTGGACTTCAGCATCTTGAACCAACGCGTCTCCAGCGCCCGCTTGGGGCACGCCTTCAGCGTGCACGGTTTGAGTGGTCAACTCGGTTGGGCTTTGGCGCCAGTGTTTTTGGTGGGCATCGGGTCCATGAGCGATTGGCGCGTGGCGTATGGCGCAGCGACCGTGTTCTACCTGGTGGTCATGGCGGTCTTGTGGTCGCAGCGCCAACATTGGCAAACCCCACCGCCGGCACGCCCCAGCAGCGGCTCCACCGACAACCCCTTGGCCTACCTGCGCTTGCCGGTGGTGTGGTGGTGCTTTGGCTTTTTCCTGGTCTCCACCATGACCTTGGCCGTGGTGCAAAGCTACGCCCCTTCCATCTTGACCGCGGTACACGGCGTGAGCGTGGCCACGGCCACCCTGACCTTAAGCGCCTACATGGTGATGGGCGCGGTGGGCATGGTGATAGGGGGCTTTGTGGCCAGTCGATCGCAGGGCCTGAGCAGCGACCGTGTGGTCGTGATCAGTTTGGTCGCGGCCTCCCTCACGCTGATGGTTTGCGCCAGCGGTGTCCTCGGCACCGCTGGCACGCTCGTCGCTTTGGCCTTGACCGGTTTTGCCATGGGCGTAGGCGGACCGAGCCGCGACATGATGATCAAACGCGCCACACCGGTGTCCGCCACGGGCCGTGTGTACGGTACGGTGTATTCGGGCTTGGACGTGGGCTTTGCCATTTCCCCGCTCATCTTTGGTTGGATGATGGACCGCGGCTGGTACCAAGCCACCCTCATCGGCGCGGCGCTGGTGCTGTGGGGTGCGGTGGCCGCCGCTTGGGCCGTTGGTCAGCGCAGCCCCGTGCGGCCGTGAAACAGAACAAACCATGAACACACACAACACCCCCCAGTTGGCCGGCCATTGTTTGGTGCAGTGCCTGATCGAACAAGGCGTCACCCACGCCTTTGGCGTGCCCGGCGAAAGCTTTTTGGCCGTGCTCGACGGCTTTTACGCCCATGCCGATCGCATCACGTGGGTGAGCAACCGGCAAGAGGGCGGTGCGGCCTTCATGGCCGAGGCGCACGGCAAGCTCACGGGCCGCCCCGGCGTGTGTTTCGTCACCCGAGGGCCTGGGGCCACCAACGCCTCGATCGGCGTGCACACGGCCCACCAAGACAGCACGCCCCTGGTTTTGTTCGTGGGCGATGTGGCCAGCGATGCGCGCGACCGCGAAGCCTTCCAAGAAATGGACTTTGCCACCTTCTTTGGTCCGAGCACCCAAGGCATGGCCAAGCGGGTGGAGCGCATCGACGACGCCTCACGCATCCCCGAATACGTGGCACGGGCCTTTGCCACCGCCCTGCAAGGCCGACCCGGCCCTGTGGTGCTGGTCTTGCCCGAAGACATGCTGACCCAAACCGTGGTGTCCCCGCCCTTGCCGCGCGTGCCCAGCCGCCGCCAAGCGCCCGATCCCGAGGCCATCCAAGCTGTTCGTGCGGCGCTCTTGAGCGCTGAGTGCCCGCTCGTCATCGCGGGCGGACCAGCGTGGTCGGCCTCGGCCGCACAAGCCTTGCAGACCTTCGCCGAGCGTTGGCACTTGCCGGTGGCCAACGCTTTCCGTTTTCAGGACACCTTCGACAACCACCACCCGCTCTACGCGGGCGATGTGGGCTTGGGCATCAACCCCGCCTTGGCCGAGCGCGTGCGCCGCGCCGACGTCATCTTGGCGCTGGGCCCGCGTTTGGGTGAGTCCACGACCAGCGGCTACACGCTGATGCAAGCGCCCGTGCCGCAGCAGCGCTTGCTGCACATCCACGTCAGTGCCGAAGAGCTGGGTCGTGTGTTCCAAGCCGAAGTGGCCGTGTGTGCCGACATGCACAGCGCTGCCCATGCCTTGGCTGCGCTCGACGCGCCCGCGCAGCCGGTGTGGCGCGAATGGGCCGCACAGGCCCAACGCGATTACCAAGCCAACATCGAGGTCGGCAACGGTGGTGTGCAGTGGCCCAGCACCTTGGACATGGCCGAGGTGGTGCACGTGTTGCAACGCCATTGGCCCGTTGACGGTGTGCTCACCAACGGCGCCGGCAATTTCGCCAGTTGGCTGCACCGCTTCTACCGTTACCACGGCTGGGTCAAGGGCGCCAAAACCCAGCTCTCGCCGACCAACGGGGCCATGGGTTACGGCGTGCCGGCTGGCATCGCCGCGGCCATCACCACGGGGCGGCCGGTGTTGACGATCGCGGGTGATGGCGACTTTTTGATGAACGGCCAAGAGCTGGCGACCGCCGTGCAGCACGGCGCCAAGACGGTGATCTTGCTGGTCAACAACGGCGCTTACGGCACCATCCGCATGCACCAAGAGCGCGAGTACCCCACGCGCGTCAGCGGCTCGGCGCTGCACAACCCCGACTTCGTGGCCTTGGCACAGGCCTACGGCTACCGGGCCGAGCGCATCACCCACCACGCCGACTTTGAAGCGGCCTTGTTGCGTGCGATGCAGGCTGATCAAGGCACGGTGTTGGAATTGGTCTTGCCCGCTGAGGTCATCACCACCCGCACCACCTTGAGTGCCATGCAGGCCGCGGCTTTGAAGCGCTGAGCCACACACAGGTAACAAACAACCGCCCGAGGGCGGTTTTTTTTGTGAGGGCGACCCGCACGAAGCGGGCGGCGCATGTTCAGCTCAGGTGAGCGCTGACCAATTTGGTCATTTCGAACATGGTGACTTGGGGCTTCTTGAAGATCACCTTCAGCTTGTCATCGGCGTTGATGTTGCGTTTGTTGGTGGCGTCTTGCAGCTTGTGCTTCTTGATGTATTCCCAGATTTTTTTGGTCACTTCTGTGCGGGGCATGGGGGTGGCGCCGATCACAGCGGCCAATGCGGGGCTGATGGTCATGGGCTTCATGAACGCCGCGCTGGGGGCGCGCTTGGCGGCGGGTGCTTTTTTGGCCGGAGCGGCTTTTTTTGCGGGAGCGGTTTTTGCAGTTGCCATGATGTTATGTCCTTCTAGAATAAAGAAAATCGCCAGTCAAAACGTGCTTTCGCACGGGTGCCTTGGATGCTAATAGAGAAGTTCTGTCATTCCAAGGTGGAAAGCCTCAATTTTTGACAGTTTTATCTGGGAGAAGCCCCTCAGTGACCATGAAAACAACACTTGTGCGTTGTGCACACTTTTGGTGAGCATTTGTCACTTTTGCGTGCCTTGTTTGGAAAGCTTTTGAAATGTCCGTTCTTATGGCGGCGTTAGGCGTTTTTACGGCCTCATCAGCACGGTGCAATATTTTGAAGACAACAGCCACGTCAAAGCCGCGGTGGATGAGCCCGGCCAGGGGCCGGTCTTGGTCGTCGATGGCGGAGGCTCTTTGCGCAAGGCTTTGTTTGGAGGCAACTTGGGCGTTGTGGCGGCGCGCAACGGCTGGGCAGGCGTGGTGATCGATGGTTGCGCGCGGGATCTGGCCGAGTTGCCCCAATGTTCGCTGAGCGTTCACGCGTTGGCCCTGATGCCCATGCCCACCATCAAACGCCAGCAAGGTCTGCGCGATGTGGCGGTGCAAATTCAAGGTGTGTGGGTCAAACCCGGTGAGTGGCTGTGTGCCGATGAAGACGGCATCGTCGTGTGCGCTCAGCCTTGGAAGCCTTTGTAAAACATGTACGCCGCCAACGCGAACAAGGTGTAGGCGAACACCCGCTTGAGCGGCTTGACGGGCATGCTGTGAGCGGCTTTCACGCCCAAGGGCGCCATCAACACACTGGCGCTGGCGATCACGGCCAAGGCCGGTAAAAACACATAGCCCACGGAACCCTCGGGCAAGTCCGACAGACCCCAACCGGCTATCACAAAGCCGATGGTGTTGGCCACGGCGATGGGAAAACCCAAAGCCGAACTCGTGGCCACCGCGTTGTGGATGGCGACGTTGCACCACACCATGAAGGGTACGCTGATGAAGCCGCCACCGGCACCCACCAAGCCCGACAACATGCCAATCAAACCGCCCGCGGCGACTTGGCCGCCCGTGCCCGGCATGGTGCGCGAGGGTTTGGGCTTTTTGTCCTTGAGCATTTGAAACGCGGAAAAACCGACAAAGCCCGCGAATACCCAGGCCAGTGCGGTGCCCTTGAGGACCGAGAAAATACCCATGCTCGCAACCATCGCACCCAACACAATGCCCGGCGCCAAGCCGCGCACGATGTCCCAACGCACGGCACCCCGTTTGTGGTGGGCGCGCACGCTGGAGATGGAGGTGAAGATGATGGTCGACATCGAGGTGGCGATGGCCATCTTGATGGACAAATCGACCGCCACGCCGCGGTGGCTCAGGATGGCGGTGATGAAGGGCACCATCACCATGCCGCCACCGATGCCGAGCAAGCCGGCCAAGAACCCACTGCACAAGCCGAGCAGCACGAGTTCGGCGATCAAGATGGGTTCTAAAAGCATCATGGCGGGAGGAGGGAATAAGGTGTCTGCGAATGCCGCCGGACCGTCATCCTGAACCGGGGGTTCAGGTGGGCGAGGTCAGCCAGTCTTCGGGTTCATCTGACGCGAGACGCTCTCACCTAACTGGCATGTTCCAAGCCCGTGCTCAATGAGCATTGGTTCAAGGAAATATAAAGCCCGGCGCGCACCGCAGACTAGGCCATTGTAGGCCTTTGTTCAACGCGGTGCACCCATGGCCAAAGCATGGGCTTGGCTGGCGGCCAGTGCGGTGGCGTCGGGCGCCATTTGCGTGGGCCAGCCTTGCAGGTGGCGTTGCGCCAAGTCGGCCAAAGCGCTCACCCAGGGTTGGCTGTCGTTGAGGCAGTCGATGTAGGCAAACTGCTCGCCACCCGCATGCAAATAGGTTTCGCGGGCTTCCATGTTGATTTCTTCGAGCGTCTCCAAACAGTCGCTGGTGAAGCCAGGACAGGCCACGTCCATGGTGCGAATGCCTTTCTCGGCCAAGGCGATCAGGGTTGGCTCGGTGTAGGGCTCCAGCCACTTGGCTTTGCCAAAGCGCGACTGGAAGGTTACGGTGTACTGGTCTTTGCTCAGCCCGAGTTGCTCGGCCACCAAGCGCGCGGTTTTGTGGCACTCGCAGTGGTAAGGGTCGCCTTTGAGTAAGGTGCGTTCTGGCACGCCGTGAAAGCTCATGAGCAAATGCTCGTTGCGGCCATGGGATTGCCAATGGGCTTGGATTTTATGGGCTAAGGCTTGGATGTAGCCCGCGTCGTCGTGGTAGCGGTTGATGAAGCGCACCTCGGGCAAGTGGCGCGTCTTCAGGCCCCAATGCGCCACAGCGTCGAACACGCTGGCGGTGGTGGTGCCGCTGTACTGGGGGTAGGCCGGCAAGATCAGCACACGCTGCATGCCCTCGGCCTTGAGTTCGTCGAGTACCGAAGCGATGCTGGGGTTACCGTAGCGCATGGCGTAACGCACCTCGACGTGTTCACCGCGTGCGGTCAATTCGGCTTGCAGGCCCTTCGCTTGGCGCTCGGTCCAGACCTTCAGCGGCGAGCCTTGATCGGTCCACACGCTGGCGTATTTTTCGGCCGATTTGGCTGGGCGCAGGCGAAGGATGATGCCGTTGAGGATCAACCACCAAATGGCTTTTGGGATCTCAACCACCCGGCTGTCGCTCAAAAATTCGCCCAAATAACGCCGCAAAGCGGGGGCATTGGGGGCGTCGGGCGTGCCCAAATTGCAAAAAACCACGGCCGTGCGCGCCGCGCTGCCATGGGTGTAAGAGGGTTCTGTTTGAAAAGCCATGCGTTATTCTCGCGCATCCGGCATCCCCACTGGATTTGGGGCGTTTTTGAAAGGTTTTTATGACGTTGAGCATCCATGGCATCGCAGCCTCTCGCGCCATCCGTCCCTTGTGGGCTGCGGCCGAATTGGCTTTGTCGTTTGAACACGTTCCCACGCCCTTTGCGGGTGGGGCCACCCGCACGCCCGAATTTCTGGCGATCAACCCCAATGGACACATCCCCGTGGTGGTCGATGCGCGCGACGAGGGCCCGGTCGTGGTCTGGGAAAGCATGGCGTGTGCCTTGTACATCGCGCGCCACCACGGCGTGGCCGACGGCGTGAGCATCACGCCGGCCAACGCGGCCGAGGACGCCGAGGCCCTGAAGTGGGCGTTTTGGACCGTCACCGAAATCGAGGCCGACGCCTTGACGGTGCTCATGCACCGCATGGTCATGCCCGAAGAGCGCCGCAAACCCGAACTGGCGAACGCCGCAGAGAAGCGCTTGGCCGCGCCGCTGCGGGTGCTCGAGCAGCACCTGCAAGCCCAAGCCCAACGCGGTCAGGCGCACTTGGCCGCCGAGCGCTTCACCGTGGCCGATGTGTGTGTGGCCAGCGTGGTGAATTGGGTGCGCCCCGCCAAAGAACTGATGGCCCAACACCCCTTGGTCTTGGCCTGGTTGTTGGCCTGCATGGACCGCCCCGCGCAGCGCAAGGCCAAGGCCAGCGGCGCTTAAGCCGAGGTCGTGGCCAGTGCCGCGGCCACTCCGCTGCGCGTGGCCGCTTCCAGCGTGGACGGGTAGGGGCCTTCGGTGTAGTCGCCCGCGGCCCACACGCCGTCGGTGATGCGTTGAGCGGGTTTGTGCGTGCCGGGCCGACACGCATAGGCTGCTCGCTTGTCCACCACGGTTTGCAGATGCCTCAGCCCGGCGGCGGGCCACAGCGCTTGGGCTTGCGCCATCACCGCGGTCGTGATCGATTCGCGCTCGCCCTCGCAAGCGCTCACCACCCAAGCCCACACACCCGCCATGCGCGGCTCGTGTGGGCTGAGTTGGCCGCGATCAAACACAAACTGCGCGCCGTTGGACCCGTGTCCGCTGCGCAAGGCCAGCATCGGGGCGTCCAGCGTGGCCGACGGGCTGTGGGTGTAGACCGTGGCGATGGCCGTGTGCTGCAAGGCCGACGTTTGTGCGGCCCAAGCCTGCGCGTCGCTTGCGGGCAAAGCCTGCATGGCTTTGGCGGCCACCACCGCAGAACTGGCCCAAATGACGCGGTCCACTTCGGTGCTGCCGTGGGGGCCTTGCAATGTCCACGCGTTCGGCCCGCGCGAAATACCTTGGATGGCTTGCCCCAAGTGGCATTGCCAGCGATCGGGGTGTTGGCTTTGCAGCGCCCGTGCGGCCGCCTCGGGCCACAGCTGACCCAAGTCCACGCGCGGCAAGAGCAGGTCGCTCGCGGCCCACGGTGCCAAACCCGAGCCGCCCAAGGCGTCGCGCATGACGCGCCAAAACACCTGGGCACTGGCCTCGGTGCTGGGCAGGTTCAAGGCCGACACGCACAGGGGCTCGATGAGTTCGTCCATCACGCGCGCCGGCACGCCCAAACAGGCTTGGGCCACGGTGCGCTCGTCGGGCCCCGGCGTGTGCTGCCACCAAGCCAGGGCCAGTTTGAACAAGGCCCAGCGCTCGGGCCAACCCCATTGCGCCGAGCCCAAGACCGCGGCCAAAGGCCCCCACGGCGCGGGCCAATCGCGTGCCCAGCGGGGTGGGCACAAACCGCCGCCGCCGGCCATGGGCAAACCCAAAGGCAGTCGCAGGAGGCTGTCGTGCAAAGGCAGGCCCACCGAGCGCATGAGGCCCAAGGTGGTGGTGTAGGCGCCAATCAAGATGTGTTGGCCGTTGTCCAAGGGTAGGGCTTGGCCCTCGGGTCCGTCCACGTTCATGGCGCGGGCGCGGCCGCCGAGTTGGGACGCGGCTTCGAACAGGGTCACGTGGGCGCCGCGCTGGACCGCGGTGACGGCCGCGGCCATGCCGGCCCAACCGCCGCCCACGATGCCGATGCGCACAGGCCCAGCCATGCTCACAAGCGGCCCAAGGCCTGAACTTTCCAGGCCAGCCACAGCTTGCGCAGCGGCGTGAGCTTGACGCGCTGGGTCAGCACCAGCATGGGCTCGGCGGCCACCTCTTGGAGCAAGGTGCGGTAAATGCTGGCCATCATCAAACCGGGTTTTTGGCTACGGCGATCGGCCGCGGGCAAGAGCGCCAGCGCTTCGTCATAGGTGCGCAAGGCGCGCTCGCACTGGAATTGCATGAGGGCGGTGAAACGTTGTTCGAAATCGGCTGGGTCGCTCCCTTGGTCACGTTTGATGAGTTCGTGCGCTTTCACGTCAAAGCGTTGCAGCTCGTCGATGGGCAGGTAGACGCGACCGCGCGCCGCATCTTCGCCGACATCGCGCAAGATGTTGGTGAGCTGAAACGCCAAGCCCAAGCGGTGCGCGTAGGCGGTGGTGGTGGAATCGCTTTGCCCAAAAATGCGCGCGGCGACTTCGCCCACCACGCCGGCCACCAAATGGCAGTAGCGCTGCAAATTGGGCAGGTCCAGGTAGCGGCTTTGGTCCAAATCCATTTGGCAGCCGTCGATCACCGCCAACAGGTGGTGGACTTCAATGCCAAAGGTTGGGCACCAAGGCATCAGGGCTTGCATGGCCGGGTGGCTGGCTTGGCCGTTGAAAGACTTGGCCGCTTCTTGCCGCCACCATGCCAGGGTGGTGCGGGCCACGTCCGGGTCGCTGATCTCATCGACCACGTCGTCAATCTCGCGGCAAAACGCATAAAAGGCGGTGATGGCGGCGCGGCGATCGGGCGGCAAAAACAAAAACGCGTAATAAAAGCTGCTGCCCGAGGCAGCGGTTTTTTGTTCCACGTAGTCTTGGGGTTTCATGGGGCTCTCCGCAGTCGCGCCAGCGGGTTCCATGCGCGGGGTTTTTTAGGTCGCATGAACGCCAAATACAACAAGGGCACGGCGAACAAGGTCAACACGGTCGAGAAGGCCAAGCCCCACACCATGCTCGCCGCCACCGGGCCCCACAAGAGGCTCTCGCCACCGATACCAAAGGCCAGGGAAAACAGGCCACCGATGGTGGTCGTGGTGGTGATGACGATGGGCACCACGCGCCGGCGTGCGGCTTGCACAATGGCGTGGATGGTGTTCATGCCTTCTTTCATGCGGCTGTTGGCCGCATCGATCAACACGATCGCCGAGTTCACCGCGATGCCGGTCAGCGCGATCACACCGTACAAGGTGTAGAGCGACAGCGGGTTGTTGGACAAGGCCAAACCATAGGCCACGCCCGTGAAGGCCAAAGGCACGGTCACCAAAATCATCAGCGGCTGGAAGTAGCTTTTGAATTGCGCGGCCAAGATCAGGTAAATCAAGCCAAGGCCCATCAGGAACAGCAGTTTCATGGCGGCCAGGCTCTCTTCGATGTCCTCGAGCTCGCCCGAAAAGTCCAAATCGATGTTGGGGTGTTGGGCTTGCAGCGGCGCCCACGCAGCCTTGATCATCGCGTTGGCCACCGCCGTGTCGGTCACGTCTTTGTCCAGGTTGGCCTCCACGGTGATGGTGCGGCGCAGGTTGTGGTGGCGAATGAATTCGCGCCCGGTTTGGCTTTGTGCGTCGACCAACTGGCCCAAGGTGGTGGATTGGCCATTGGGTAAGGCCACGGGTTCGCGCAGCAGGTCAAAGGCGTTGGCGCGCGAGTGGTCGCCGCTGGCATTGGCCGATTGAACGCGCAGCTCGATCTTGTCGCCATCGTCTCGGGTGAAGGCCACGGTCTCGCCATCCACGCTCAGGCGCACGGTGCGCGAGACCTGCGCGGGCGTCAGCCCCGCGGCGCGCAAGGCTTCGGTGTCCATCGTGAGCTGCATCAAGGAGCGCCCGGGGAGGTTGTCGTCTTTCACATCGCTGGTACCGGGGATGGCCGCCACGATGGCTTTGAGGGCCTGCGTGGCGCTTTCGATGTCCTCAAAGCGGTCGCCGCGCACCTTCACGTTGATGGGTCTGCCCGAGGGTGGGCCTCCCGAGAGCACGGTGAAGCTGCGATTGGCGGGGCTCTCCATGCCATCGACTTGGACGCGCAAATCGGCCACCAGCTCGCTCACGCTGCGGGCACCATCGGTGTCGGGGTTGAGCGAGACAAACACTTGGCCATACGCATCCCCGTATATGATGTCGCTTTCGGTGAATTTGATGCCGGCGGTCGATGTGGCCGCGCGCGCCTCGGCCTGTGGGCCCACACCACGCAGGTGCTGCCGCACCACCGCCTCGACGCGTTGGGTTTCGGCCAAGGTGGCTTCCAGCGTGGCGGTCTGGGGCATGTCGACGTTGACGTAAAACGCCCGGATGGGATCGAAGGCAAAAAACTGCACCCGAACCGTGCCAGTGGCGAGCAGGCCGATGGCCAAGACCACCGCGCCAAAACCCACGGCGGCGAAGCGCTTGGGGCGTCGCAAGGCGTAAGCCAAGGCTTGCCCATAGCGCAGCCGAATGCCGCGGTTGAATGCGTTGCGCCAGCGTTGCTCTTTGGAGGGGCGATCCAAACGGATGCCGATGCTTTGCACGTGCACCGGCATCATCCAAAACGCCTCGACCAATGAGATCAGCAAGGCCAAGGTCACCACAAAGGGGATCACAAACATGAACTTGCCCACGATGCCTGGCAAAAGCATCAGCGGCAAAAATGCCGCCATGGTGGTGGCCACCGAGGCCAGCACCGGCTTCCATACCTCGGCCACCGAATCCAGCGATGCGGTCAACGCGGCTTGGCCGCGCTCCATGCGGTAATAAATGGCCTCGACCACCACCACGGCGTCGTCCACCAACATGCCCAGCGCGATCACCACGCCCAGCAAGACCGAAATGTTGACCGTGTAATCCAAGGTCGAGAGCACAGCGAAGGTGCCGAGCAGAGAGAACGGGATGCCCAGCGCGACCAACAAGCCGATGCGCGCGCCCAAAAACAACCAGCAAACGGCCAAGACCAGCACCACGCCAAACAAGGCGTTGGTTTGCATCACCCCAATGGCTTCGCTGGTGGGCACGGTTTGGTCGTCGGTGAGCCGCAGCTCCAAGCCCAAGGGCGCCAAGGTGGTGTTTTGCCGCTCAATGAAGGCGCGAATGTCTTCGACCAAGTTCAGGGTGTTGATGCCCGTTTTTTTCGTCAGTGCCAGCGAAATGGCCGCGCGACCGTCGGTGGCCGCGAGTTGGCTGGCGGGCGCACGCTGGCGCTCGATGCGCGCCACATCGCCCAAACGCACCGATTGGCCGGGGCGGATGCTGGAAAAAATGGGCAACTGGGCCAAGGTTTCTGGGGTGGTGCTGATGCCGTCGATGCCCACCGACCAAGTGCCATCTTGCGTTTTGAGCGTGCCCGCCGAGGTGTCTCGCCACCAGGCCGACAAGGAGTCGGCCACATCCGACAACAAGACCCCACGCGCGGCCAAGGCCTGCGGATCGGGTTGGATCAAGACCTCGGGGTCGCGCAAACCCGAGGCAAACACCTGGTCCACGCCCTTGATGCGCTCAAGGTCGCTCTTGATGCGCCGCGCGTTGAGGCGCAGCGTTTCATCGTCGGCCTGGCCCACGACCATCAGGGACGCGGTCGGGAAACCGTTGCTCGTCGTGCTCTCCAAAATGCGCGGCTCCAAGGCCTGTGGCGGCAATTCGCTGGCGGCCTTGTTTTGAATTTCGCGGCGCAAATCGGTCATGCGCTTGTCAAAAGTGCGCTCGTCGATCTCGCGAAAGCGCACCAACATGGTGGAGACGTTTTCGCGTGAAGTGGAGATCACAAAACGCACGTCGGGTACGCCCTTGATGCCATCCTCCAGCGGGTTGGTCACCAAGCGTTCGACGTCTTCGGCGCTGGCGCCGGGCAGCACGGTGGTGACGTTGACCCAGTTGAAGTTGATCTCGGGGTCTTGCTCCCTCGGCATGGACTGGTAACTCAGTGTGCCAAGGAGCAGCACCACGACAAAGCCAATGTTGGCCAGCGGGTGGTTGGTGTAGAGGCTGCGCAAGAAGTTCATGGTCTGGCTTTAACGCACCGCGATGGGGGCTTGGTCTTGCAAAGCCAACTGGCCTTGAACGATCAAGGCGGTATTACCACCCAAGGCTTTGGGCGCTGGGCTGGGGCGGCCTTCTTGCGCGCCGGGCAAAGGCACGAAGCGGGCTTTGGCATCGCTGCCCGTGCCTTGCTGCACGAACACACCGAGCTGATCTTTGCGCTTGACGATGTAGGCGCTGGGGATGTGCGCTTGGGGGTCTTGCCAGCGCAAGGTGCCAGTGGTACCCGCGGGGTTGGCGCCGTTGACCAAGGTCAGCCGCGCGGTTTGGGTGCGCGCGGGCGTGTTGATGGTCGACGACAAGCGTAGCAAGCGCAGGGCCTCATCGCCACGGCTGGTTTGCAACCAAATGCGCGTGGCTTGTTGCAAGCTGCGTGCATCGCTGGGGTCGATTTGTGCTTGGACCTCGGTCGGTCCGGTCTCGATCAGCACGTACAGCACGGTGCCGGGCGCCACGGCTTCGCCGGTTTGGGCCAAACGCTCTTGAACCGTGCCCGTAAACGGCGCGCGCAAGGTGGTCTTGCTCAGTTGGCGTTGGGCCGTGGCCAGTTGGGCGCGCTGGTTTTGCAACTCAGAGCGCATGAGGTTGAGCTCGGTTTGGCGCTGCAGCAAAGCCTCTTGCGAGTAGAAGCCTTGGGCCACCAACTCTTCGGAGCGCTTGAGCTGCGCTTGCGCCAGGTCCAGCCGGGCTTGGCTGGCGTCGAGCGC
The DNA here is from genome assembly GCA_945890705.1 of Hydrogenophaga intermedia. Classification (GTDB taxonomy): domain Bacteria; phylum Pseudomonadota; class Gammaproteobacteria; order Burkholderiales; family Burkholderiaceae_C; genus Hydrogenophaga; species Hydrogenophaga miladensis. The sequence goes on from CAMDCY010000016.1 coordinate 18,461, forward strand.
CGACTGCGCGCGTTGCACGCCGAGCTCGGCGTCGCGTGGGTCGATTTGCGCCAGCACCTGCCCGCGTTGAACCTTCGCGCCCACATCGGCCGTCCAGCGTTGCAAGGTGCCTGAAGACTCGGCCGAGAGGCGTGAGACGTTGCGTGCCAACACCGTTGCTGGGGCTTCACGCTCAGGCTGCACCCACACGCTGTCGAGACGGGCCACGCTCACGGAGACCGGCGTGGCCGCGGCGGCGGGGGCAGCGGTTGGGCTTTGCGCCCCAGCGTACGAGGTGAGCAAGGACAAGCAGAGCAGGCCGGTGCGCGCGGGTGCGAAAAAATGGGAGAATTTCATGGTGGTTCTCAAGGCTCACATAGTCAATGCACGCCACAGGCACAGGGGGCCGTCGGCGCTTCGAAGGGTGGGGCGTTGCAACCAACTGCGGTGTTGCAAGGCCTCGATGTGGTCGAGCACGCGCAAGCCGCCTTGCACCACGGCGCGCAGCTCCCAGCCCATGCGCCCGGGCACTTGGTGAACCAAGGGTGCGCCTTGTTGCATCAGGCTGCGGGCTTGTGCGCACAGCGCCTGCACCACTTGGCGCTGGGCGAGGTCGTGCTCGCGCGGCTCGGGCGAAAAATCGGCCCAATCCACGCCGTGCTGCAGCAGCAGCGAGCGCGGCAGGTAGTGCCGCTGGCGTGACCAGTCGGTGCTCAGGTCTTGCCAAAAATTGATCAGTTGCAGGGCGCTGCAAATGGCGTCGCTGCGCTGCAGGGCCAGGGTGTCGTTCACGCCGTACAGGTGCAGCAACAAGCGGCCCACGGGGTTGGCCGAGCGCTCGCAGTAACGCAGCAGTTCATCGTTGTTCGCGTAGCGGTGTTGGGCGTCGGTGTGGCGCACGTCTTGCTCAAAAGCGTCGAGCAAAGCGTGCAGCAAGTGCCCGGGCAAGTGGTGCGATTGCACGGCGGCGTGCAAGTGCACGAACACGCCGGGCCAGGCCGATGCGCTCGTCTGCGGTGTGCCCATCAAGGCCTGTTCCAAAGCCGCGCGGTAATCGCCCAAGGCCTGCAGGCGTTCGCTGGCGGTGGCGGGGCCCTCGTCGGCGATGTCGTCCGCCGTGCGGGCGAAGTGGTAGACGGCCATGACCGCTGGGCGCAAGGCTTTTGGGCACAGCCAGGACGCCACCGGAAAATTTTCGTAATGCCCCACCGAAGCCGTCCACGTGGGGTGGGGCGGTTGTGGGGAGAGGATGGGAAGGTTGGACATGCTGTCTCGATTCTAGGGGCGCGGCATTGCCCCCATGGCCTCCGGCTACAATTGAGGGTTAGCTCAGAGCACTGAGCCATTGCTTGGGCGGTGGCGGTGGCTTTGATATTTATCGTTTGGTCAAAGACAGACAGAGCGCGGGTGGCGAAATTGGTAGACGCACCAGGTTTAGGTCCTGACGCCAGCAATGGTGTGGGGGTTCGAGTCCCCCCCCGCGCACCACACCGTGAACCTCGATTTTTTCGGTCAATCTTGCACCGGATTGGCCAACACTTTTTTGGAGAAACCCATGACCGTGACCGTTGAGACTTTGGAAAAACTGGAACGCAAAATCACCTTGACGCTGCCCGCCGACGTCATCAAAAACGAGGTGGAAACCCGCCTCAAGCGCATGTCGCGCCAAGTCAAGATGGACGGTTTCCGTCCCGGCAAAGTGCCCATGAACGTGGTCACGCAGCGATACGGCTACTCTGTGCACTACGAAGTCATGAACGACAAAGTGGGCGAAGCCTTCGCCGTGGCCGCCAACGAAGCCAAGCTGCGCGTGGCCGGCCAGCCCCGCATCACGGAAAAAGAAGCCACGGGCGAGAACATCGCCTTTGACGCTGTGTTCGAGGTGTACCCCGAAGTCAAGATCCAAGACCTGAGCACCGCCCAGGTTGAAAAAGTCACCGCCGACGTCACCGACGCCGCCATCGACCGCACCTTGGACATTTTGCGCAAGCAGCGCCGCACCTTCGCGCAGCGCGCCCAAGACCAAGCCGCTCAAGACAGCGACCGCGTGACCATCGACTTCGCCGGCACCATCGACGGCGTGCCGTTTGACGGCGGCAAAGCCGAAGCCTTCCAGTTCATCGTCGGCGACGGCCAGATGCTCAAGGAATTCGAAGACGCCGTGCGCGGCATGAAAAACGGCGAGTCCAAGACCTTCCCCTTGAACTTCCCCGCCGACTACCACGGCAAAGACGTCGCCGGTAAAACCGCCGACTTCCTCGTTACCTTGAAGAAGCTCGAAGCCGCCAACCTGCCCGCCGTGGACGAGGCCTTGGCCAAGTCCTTGGGCATTGCCGACGGTACCGTCGAAGGCCTGCGCGCCGACATCCGCAAAAACCTGGAGCGCGAAGTCAAGTTCCGCGTCCAAGCCCGCAACAAACAAGCCGTCATGGACGCCCTGGTGGCCAAGGCCGAGCTCGACCTGCCCCAGTCCATCGTCAAGGCCGAGATGGACCGCTTGGTCGAAGGCGCCCGAGCCGACCTCAAGCAGCGCGGCATCAAAGACGCCGACAAGGCCCCGATCCCCGAAGAGATGTTCCGCGAACAAGCCGAGCGCCGCGTGCGTTTGGGCCTGGTGGTCGCCGAGTTGGTTCGTGCCAACGACCTGCAAGCCAAGTCCGAGCAAATCGAAGCCCACCTGCAAGACCTGGCCGCTTCTTACGAGAAGCCCGCCGACGTGGTGCGTTGGTACCAAGGTGACAACCGCCGCATGGCCGAAGTCGAAGCCGTTGTGATCGAGAACAACGTGTGTGATTTCGTTTTGTCGAAAGCCCAAACCAGCGCCCAAGCCATCGACTTCGACGAGTTGATGGGCCAACAAGGCTGACAGCGGCAGGGTTTGACCGCTGCGGCAAAGGGCGGGTCTTTCCCGCCCTTTTTTTTGCCGCACAGCCCGCGCCGAGCCGGGGCATTGGCGGTTGGTTACAGTTGATACGTGTCACAGTGGCACAACATGGAGAAACGCATGAGCGCAATGGACATTCAAGGTTTGGGCATGGTGCCCATGGTGATCGAGCAATCGGGCCGTGGCGAGCGTGCTTACGATATTTATTCGCGCCTCCTCAAAGAGCGCGTGATCTTCTTGGTCGGCCCGGTCAACGACCATTCGGCCAACCTGGTGGTCGCCCAGATGTTGTTTTTGGAGAGTGAGAACCCCGACAAGGACATCTCCTTCTACATCAACTCCCCTGGCGGTTCGGTGAGCGCAGGCATGTCGATTTTCGACACCATGAACTTCATCAAGCCCGACGTCTCCACGCTGTGCATGGGCATGGCCGCCAGCATGGGCGCGTTCTTGTTGTCCGCTGGCACCAAGGGCAAGCGCTTTGCCTTGCCCAACTCCAAAATCATGATCCACCAGCCCCTGGGCGGTACCCAAGGTCAGGCCACGGAAATCGAGATCCACGCCCGCGAAATCCTCAAGACCCGCGAGCAGCTCAACCGCATCTTGGCCGAGCGCACCGGCCAGCCGCTCGAGAAGATCGAGCGCGACACCGAACGCGACTACTACCTCAGCGCCGCCGAGTCGGCAGATTACGGTTTGATCGACAAAGTCATCGATAAGCGGGCCGCTGCGGCCTAATTTGGCCCGTTTATTGCTACCTGGGTGTTCAGCGGTGCGGTTCTCGTATCATTGACACCCAGCCCCTTCCCTCTACAAGGCAGTTTTCATGGCGGATAAAAAAGCCACCTCGGGCGAAAAAGCTCTGTTTTGCTCCTTTTGCGGCAAAAGTCAGCACGAGGTCAAAAAACTCATCGCAGGCCCTTCGGTCTTCATTTGCGACGAGTGCATCGACCTGTGCAACGACATCATCCGCGATGAGCTGCCGGCCACGGAGGTCGCCAAGGCCAAAACCGACGATCTGCCGACACCGGCCTTGATCAAAGAAAACTTGGACAACTACGTCATTGGACAAGCCACGGCCAAGCGCGCCTTGTCCGTCGCGGTCTACAACCACTACAAGCGCCTGCGCCACAAGCAGCACGCCACCAAAGAAGACGTCGAATTGGCCAAGAGCAACATCTTGCTCATCGGCCCCACCGGTTCGGGCAAAACCCTGCTGGCCCAGACCTTGGCTCGCATGCTCAACGTGCCCTTTGTGATGGCCGACGCCACCACCCTGACCGAAGCCGGTTATGTGGGCGAAGACGTGGAGAACATCGTCTCCAAGCTGCTGCAGTCCTGCGACTACGACGTGGGCCGTGCCCAGCAAGGCATCGTCTACATCGACGAGATCGACAAAATCACCCGCAAGTCCGACAACCCCTCCATCACCCGCGACGTGTCGGGCGAGGGCGTTCAGCAGGCCTTGCTCAAGCTCATCGAGGGCACCATGGCCTCGGTGCCGCCCCAAGGCGGCCGCAAGCACCCCAACCAAGACTTTTTGCAGGTCGACACGACCAACATCTTGTTTATCTGCGGTGGTGCGTTTGCGGGTATTGAGAAAATCATCGAAAACCGGACCGAAGCCTCTGGCATCGGTTTTGGTGCGGCCGTGCGCAGCAAACAGCAGCGCAGCCTGAGCGAAGCCTTCAAAGACATCGAACCCGAAGACCTCATCAAATTCGGTCTCATCCCCGAATTGGTCGGCCGCATGCCCGTGATCGCCAGCTTGTCCGAGCTCAGCGAAGAGGCCTTGGTGGAAATCTTGACCGAGCCCAAGAACGCCGTGGTCAAACAATTCTCCAAACTCTTGGCCATGGAAGGCGCTGAGTTGGAGGTTCGCCCCACCGCGCTCAAAGCCATCGCCCGCAAGGCCTTGGCCCGCAAGACCGGTGCACGCGGTTTGCGCTCCATCCTTGAAAACGCCTTGATCGACACCATGTTCGACTTGCCTGGTTTGACGAACGTCGAGAAAGTGGTCGTCGAAGACGCCACCATCGAAGACAACAAACCCCCACTGTTGGTGTACCGCGAAGCGGCCAAACAAGCCTGAGAGGTTTTACATGTCCGGTCAAACCCCATTGCCCAGCACCCCGATCGACCTGCCCCTGTTGCCGCTGCGCGATGTGGTGGTGTTCCCGCACATGGTCATTCCCTTGTTCGTGGGACGCCCCAAGAGCATCAAAGCGCTTGAAGCGGCCATGGACAACGAGCGGCGCATCATGTTGGTGGCGCAAAAAGCCGCTGCCAAAGACGAGCCCTCGGCCGACGACATGTTCGAGGTCGGTTGCGTGGCCACCATTTTGCAAATGCTCAAGCTGCCCGACGGCACCGTGAAGGTCTTGGTCGAAGGCTTGCAGCGCGCCAAGGTCTTGCACATCAGCGAAGGCGAGACGCACTTCAGCAGTTCGGTCAACCCCATCGACCCCAGCACCGAGCACAGCCCCGAGCAAGCCACCGAGCTCGAAGCCTTGCGCCGTGCGGTCATGCAGCAGTTCGACCAGTACGTCAAACTGAACAAAAAAATACCCGCTGAGATCCTCACCTCGATCTCCAGCATCGACGACGCCGGCCGCTTGGCCGACACCATCGCTGCGCACCTCCCCTTGAAGCTCGAGTCCAAACAAGTGGTGCTCGACCTCGACCAGGTCAACCGCCGCTTGGAAAACCTGTTTGAGCAGATCGAACGCGAGGTCGACATCCTCAACGTTGACAAGCGCATCCGTGGCCGCGTCAAGCGCCAGATGGAAAAGAACCAGCGCGACTTCTATTTGAACGAGCAAGTCAAGGCGATTCAAAAAGAACTCGGCGAAGGCGAAGAGGGTGCTGACATCGAAGAGATCGAGAAAAAAATCAAGCTCGCCAAGATGCCCGCCGAGGCGCGCAAAAAGGTCGATGCTGAACTGAAGAAACTCAAGCTCATGTCGCCCATGTCCGCCGAAGCTTCGGTCGTGCGCAACTACATCGACGCCTTGGTGGCCTTGCCTTGGAGCAAAAAAACCAAGATCAAACACGACCTGGGTGCCGCCGAAGCCGTGCTCAACCAAGACCACCACGGCTTGGACAAGGTCAAAGACCGCATCCTCGAGTACCTCGCGGTTCAGCAGCGCGTGGACAAGGTCAAGTCGCCCATCCTGTGCTTGGTCGGTCCCCCTGGCGTGGGAAAAACCTCGCTGGGCCAGTCCATCGCCAAAGCCACCGGCCGCAAATACGTGCGCATGGCCTTGGGTGGCATGCGCGACGAAGCCGAGATCCGCGGCCACCGCCGCACCTACATCGGCGCCATGCCCGGCAAGGTCTTGCAAAGCCTGACCAAGGTCGGCACCAAAAACCCGCTGTTCTTGCTCGACGAAATCGACAAGCTCGGCACCGACTTCCGTGGCGACCCATCGAGCGCCTTGCTCGAGGTCTTGGATCCCGAACAAAACCACACCTTTGGTGACCACTACGTCGAGGTCGACTTTGACCTGTCCGACGTTATGTTCGTGGCGACCTCGAACTCCATGAACATCCCACCCGCCTTGCTGGATCGCATGGAAGTCATCCGCCTCTCGGGCTACACCGAAGACGAAAAAACCAGCATCGCTGGGCGCTATTTGCTGCCCAAGCAACTCAAGAACAACGGATTGAAAGACGGTGAACTTGAAGTGGGCGAAGACGCTTTGCGCGACATCGTGCGCTACTACACCCGCGAAGCCGGCGTGCGTTCGCTCGAGCGCGAAGTCTCCAAAATCTGCCGCAAAACCGTCAAGGCTTTGTTGCTGAAGAAAATGCAAGCGCCGGTGCAAGTCACCGCCGACAACCTGCCCGACTTCTTGGGCGTGCGCAAGTACACCTACGGCCGCGCCGAGCAAGACAACCAAGTCGGTCAAGTCGTGGGCTTGGCCTGGACCGAAGTGGGTGGTGACTTGCTCACCATCGAAACCGTCATCATGCCCGGCAAGGGCGTCATCACCCGCACCGGCTCGCTGGGCGACGTGATGAAAGAATCGGTTGAAGCCGCACGCACCGTGGTGCGCAGCCGCGCACGCGTGCTGGGCATCAAAGACGAGCTGTTCGAGAAGCGCGACGTGCACATCCACGTGCCCGACGGCGCCACGCCCAAAGACGGCCCCAGCGCGGGTGCGGCCATGGTCACCGCCTTGGTCTCGGCCATGACCGGCATTGCCGTGCGCAGCGACGTAGCCATGACGGGCGAGATCACCTTGCGCGGTGAAGTCACCGCCATCGGGGGCTTGAAGGAAAAGCTGCTCGCCGCTTTGCGCGGTGGCATCAAGACCGTCATCATTCCCGAAGAGAACGTCAAGGACCTCACCGATATCCCCGACAACGTCAAATTGGGTTTGAACATCGTGCCCGTGAAGTGGATCGACAAGGTCTTGTCGATCGCTTTGGAGCGCGAGCCCGTCCCCTTGAGCGAAGAAGAAGTGGCGGCGCAAATGGCGGCCCAACAGGCCCCCGTCAAAGCGCCGTCAGAAGCGGTGAAACATTGATGAAAAATTTTTGGGGTCGCTCCAAAGCACCCCAAAAATTACGCTATAATTCTGGCTTCGGCGAACAACACCAAACGTCGGAAACATGCGGGAATAGCTCAGTTGGTAGAGCGCAACCTTGCCAAGGTTGAGGTCGCGAGTTCGAATCTCGTTTCCCGCTCCAAACAGATCAAAAGGGAAGCGCTGCTTCCCTTTTTTGTACGGTTTTGGTTCTGATTTGATCAGGACCTGCGTGGCGCGATAGCAAAGCGGTTATGCAACGGATTGCAAATCCGTCTAGCCCGGTTCGACTCCGGGTCGCGCCTCCAAAAGATCAAGGGCTTACGAAGTTTCGTAAGCCCTTTTTTTTGCTCAGCCCACTCAACCCAACAAAGCCCGCTCCGCCCGCTCGCTCAGCACCAAGTCCACGCGCAGCTGGCCGCGGGTGAGGCCGACGAAGAGTTTGCGGCGTTCGGCGTCGGTGACGGTGTCGAAGTCGATGTCGATGTCGATGTTGTAGAGCACCACCACCGGGGCGCTTTGGCCTTTGAATCGGCGCAGGCTCTCGACCATCAGCTCGCCTTCTGACCACACCGCTTCGCCCTATTTTGTTGCATACCTCGGATGGCATTTGCCTTGAGCTTTTTTGCAGGCAAGTGGAGCAACAGCAACACCGATCGTCACTCTTTTCGTGTCTGTGATTGATTGCTACGTGAGCGTTCTGAAAAATTGATATTGGCTGATCAAAACTAGGGGTTGTAAGGATCTCTTTATTCTAAAACTGGAATATTATTGGAGCTTCCAATGAAAGCACAACCCAAACCATTGTTGTGGCTTGGCGATAGTCTTGACGAGGTGAAGGCGTTTTCTGACGAAGCCAAGCGCTCAGCAGGTCACCAGTTGGAGCGAATTCAATTTGGGCTCGATCCCTTGGATTGGAAGCCCATGGAAAACGTTGGTGCTGGGGTGAAGGAAATCCGCATACGTGTTGAGGCAGCCTATCGCGTTTTGTATGTGGCCAAGTTCATCGAAGCTGTTTATGTTCTGCACGTTTTTGTCAAAAAGACGCCCAAGACGAGCAAGAACGATTTAGACCTTGCAATCAAGCGCTACAGAGCCTTGACCAAAGACAGGAGCACGAAATGACAGATATCAACATCACCAAAGGCAGCGCCAATGTTTTTGCTGACCTCGGGTTCGATCCGCAAGAAGCACAAAACCTGCAGCTGCGTTCGCAGACCATGATCGCTTTGTTGCAGTGGTTCAACGCCAGCGGCTTGACACAAGCCGCCGCAGCCAAGGTGCTGAGGGTGACACAACCGCGCCTGAATCAACTCCTCAAGGGCAAGATTGACATTTTCAGTCTCGACGCACTGGTGAACATGGCCACCAGCGCGGGCATGCGAGTCGGCTTGGTTATACGGCCAAAAACCGCCGTGAAGGTTCGTGCGGCAACACTTCATTCGTTGTCTTTGAAGCGCAAGAAGAAGATGACGGCGTGATGACGCTTGTAATTTCCGTTAACGGTTTCGCACAAGGAGGCTGACTTTGATGCATCCGTGTGAATGATGACCTCATTCTACGTTTGAGGTTTTTGGATTTTTTGGGCTGATCTTGATCTTCGTGTAACTTGATTTCTGTGTATACACAGGGACTTACCAGTGGATCAGTTGAGTATTTCAGACGCCGTTTTGATCAAGTTGCGACAGTAGCATCAGGTGTCCAGGCGTGAGGTTGAGCAATGCTTCCAAAACAGGCTTGGTCGGCTTCTATACGACACGCGGGAATCCCATAAAACCGATCCACCCACCTTGTGGTTTATTGCATCCACACACAAGGGAAGATGGCTTAAAATTGTGTATATACAAATCAACGAAGTCTTGCATTTGAAAACGGCCTACGAGCCAAACGACGTTGAAACCAAGCTCTACAAAACATACGGATGGCCATCGTGACTCAAGCCACAAAATCACCCAGGTCCCTGAAGATGCCCAAGACGCAGGATCACAGCGATTGGGATGAACGCCGCTTGGGCGCAGATGCTGCGTTTGTCGGTGTGGCCGATGCTTCTCACGAACGTCGCTTGGACGATTCGTTGGACATGCAGTCCATCTCGATTCGCTTGCCCAAGTCGTTGATTCGGCATTACAAGCTGATCGCCGACTTTCATGGCGTGGGCTATCAACCGCTGATGCGCGACGTGCTGCAGCGATACATCCCAACCGAACTGCAACACATCTTGGACGCGCAGCGGCAAATCGAAAAAAACCGGCCGTCGCTGCCGTTGGAGCGTAAGAAGAAGTTGGCTTGATGGGGCGCTGCAGTCGCTGGTCTTCAATCGCCAGTGCGGCCACTCGGTAGAATCTCATGCCCTGTCGGCACCTGGGTTCTGTGGCCCGGGTTTTTGCCGTCACAATACAGGGCGCGCCTCGGTGGTGAAATTGGTAGACACAGCGGACTTAAAATCCGCCGCTTTCCCGTGAGGGGGCGTACCGGTTCGATTCCGGTCCGAGGCACCAGCATCAGCCGGATGGTCCGGTTCAGTGAGTTCGCATGACCCGTTTTAACGCCCCTTTTGAAATCCACGTGCACGGCGATGTGCCTCTGCGCGAGGACGTGGGTCACGAGCAGATCCAAGAAGCTTTGAAGCCTTTGTGGCAGTACGCGGGTGCGCCTTCTTTGGAGGCCGCGGCCAACAGCCATTTCGACGACGAGCCGGGCATCCGCTTGGACACCGCCGACCACGTCTTGCGCATCTGCTGGACGGTGACCGGCGACGACGATTTTCGCCAAGCGGTGGAAGAGGCTTGTATGGGCCTCAACGACATCGCGTTGGCCGGTGCGGCCATCGAGGTGTCGTTTTACGACGCCGACTTCGATGAAGAAGACCCCGACAACAACGAAGACGCTCGCGACGATTTCATGATGTGTTTTGTGGGCCCCACGCCCGCGGCCATCATGCAGGTGCAGCGCGATTTGTTGGTGCACGACGTCACGCACATCATGGAGCGCCACTTCGACCCGAGCGAGCTCGGTGGTGTGGTGGCCAGCATCGACGCCTTGTTCACCCAACGCTTTGACGCGCTGGTGAGCTCCATGCAGTTGGGCAAGCCGCCGCGCGGCGGTCACGGTGGCTCGTCGGGCCACGGCGGCCCCCGCAAACCGCGCCACCTGCACTGAGCGCGCGCATGGCCGACGTACTCCAAGCCGGTGTTCGCCGACGCGAGGTCTGGGCTTGGGCCATGTACGACTTCGCCAATTCGGGCTACACCACGGTGGTCATCACGGCGGTGTTCTCGGCGTATTTTGTGGGCGGTGTGGCCGGTGGCGCACCCTGGGCCACCCTGGCCTGGACGCTGGGCCTGAGCGCTTCGTACGCGTGGGTCTTGTTCACCATGCCCTTCATCGGCGCGTGGGCCGACCGGCACGCCGCCAAAAAACGGATCTTGATGGCGACCACCTTGGCCTGTGTGCTGACCACGGCGGCTTTGGCCAGCGTGTCGCCCGGCCAAGTGGCGTGGGCCTTGGCTTTGTTGGTGCTCTCCAATACCTTTTTTACCTATGGCGAATCGGTCACCGCGGCGTTTTTGCCCGAGTTGGCCAAGCCGCACGCCATGGGCCGTGTGAGCGGCTGGGGCTGGGGCCTCGGTTATGTTGGCGGCATGCTCACGCTGGGCGTGTGTTTGGCTTATGTCTTGTCTGCGCAGGCGCGCGGTGAGGGCGCGGCTCAGTTCGTGCCGGTGACCATGCTCATCACCGCGGCGATTTATGGATTGTCCGCGTGCGTGACCTTTGTGTGGCTGCGCGAACGCGCCGCGCCCGTGCCGGCCAGCACCATCGCGGCGCGGCCGTCGGTGTGGGCGCAGCTGCGGCTGACCTGGCGCGATTCGCGCGACTTCCCCGATTACCGCCAATTGTTGGTGTGCACCGTGGCCTACCAAGCGGGGGTGGCCGTGGCCATCACTTTGGCCGCGATTTACGCCGAGCAGGTCATGGGCTTTGAGCCACAAGAGACCATGGTCTTGATTTTTGTGTTGAACATTGCAGCCTTTGGCGGCGCCTTGGCTTTTGGCCACTTGCAAGATCGTTGGGGCCACCAACGCAGCTTGGCTCTGACCCTGTTGGGTTGGGTGGTGGTGTGCGCGGTGGCGGCTTTGGCGCAAAGCAAGTCGGTGTTTTGGGTGGCGGCCGCCTTGGCTGGGCTGTGCTTGGGCTCGAGCCAGTCGGCAGGCCGCGCCATGGCCGGTTTGTTGGTGCCCGAGCACCGCTTGGCCGAGTTCTTTGGCCTGTGGTCCATGGCTGTTCGTTTGGCCAGCATTTTGGGCCCGGTGGGTTACGGCTTGGTGACGTGGATCACCGACGGCAACCAGCGCTTGGCCATCGCGGCCACGGCGGGTTTGTTTGTGCTGGGCTGGTTCTTGCTGCGACCCATCGACATGGCCCGGGGCCAGCGCTGCGCTCAGATGGCAGGATCGGCCAAGGCGCAGTGATCGTCGCTCAGGTGCAGCCAGCGCTGCGCTGCGCCTTTTAGGCCGGCCAAGTCGCCGTTCGTCAAGAGCTGTGTTTGCGTCGCGCCACCGGCGCTGGTGCGCAGCGTGCCAGCCGCCTCCAACAAGCGCCGCGTTTGTTGGGCCACGGCCTCGCCGGTGGACAAGCAGCGCACGTCTGAGCCGACGATGCGCTGCAATGCGTCTTGCACGAAGACGTAATGGGTGCAACCCAAGACCAAGGTGTCGATGTCGCCGGGCTGTGTGCCAAAGCGCCCCATGGCCTGTGTGAAGCGCTGCAGCAGCTCGCGCACCGCTTGAGTGGCTTGCATTTGGGTGGCGGGGTGGGCGCTGTTCTCGATGGCCAAAGCCAAGCCGGGGCAGGGTTGCACGACGAAGTCGGCTTGGCCTTCGAGGCTGTGCAGCAGGCGCTGAAATTTCTCGCTGCTGACCGTGCCTTGGGTGGCCATGACGCCCACGCGGCCGGTGCGCGTGAGTTGCGCGGCGGGCTTGAGTGCGGGCTCCAAACCCACGATGGGCAGCTGCGGGTAGGTGCTGCGCAAGGCGGCGATGGTGGCGGCGGTAGCGGTGTTGCAGGCCACGACCAGCGCTTTGAT
>CAMDCY010000017.1 GCA_945890705.1 Hydrogenophaga intermedia
TGGGCAAGGGCACCACACCCCCAGCCGAATGGCCACGCCACATCGGTCACGAAGGCCGCAGCGTGCCGCTGTTGCGCGCCCTGAGCGCGCGTTGGCGCGTGCCCAAGGACTGCGCCGCCTTGGCCGAGGTGGTGGCGCGCGAACACGGCAACATCCACCAGTGTTTGGGCTTTGGCCCTGCGGCGGTGCTGCGCTTGCTCGAACGCTGCGACGCGTTTCGCCGACCCGAGCGTTTTGAGCAGGCGCTCTTGGCCTGCGAATGTGACGCCCGCGGCCGCCTTGGTTTGGAGAACCGCGATTACCCCCAACGGGAAGCCTTGAGCCGGGCCCTTCAAGCCGCACAAGCCATCGACACCGATGCGCTCATGGCAGATTTAAAGGCTAGTGGGCGCGGCACCAATGGACCACATGTGGGGCGCGCCATTACCCAAGCCCGCACCGAAGCCGTGGCCCGCGTTTGGCCCGAACGCGTCGGATAATCACGTCATGGCCCACCTTCTCATTGCCGAAGACGACGAGTTGCTGCGCGACGGCCTGCGCACCATCTTCACCCAAGCCGGTCACGAGGTCAGCACCTGCGTGGACGGTGCGCTGGCTTGGGCCGCCATCCAAACCGAGGCCTTTGACGCCGTGGTGCTGGATTTGGGCCTGCCCCACTTGGACGGCTTTCAGGTGCTGGCGCGCTTGCGCCAACGCTGGCCCACCTTGCCGGTGCTCATCTTGACCGCACGCGACGGCGTGGAAGACCGGGTGGCCGGGCTCAACGCCGGCGCCGACGACTACCTGACCAAACCCTTCAACCTCGACGAGTTGCTGGCCCGCGTGCAAGCCATGCTGCGCCGCGCCAACCTGCCCGCCCACGCCAACCCGTCGTTGCCGGTGGCACAGAGCGCCTTGCGCATCGACACCGACATGCCCCGCGCTTGGATTGGCCAGACCGCCATCGACCTGACCCAGCGCGAGTGGGAGTTGCTGCGGCTCTTGTGGACCCATTTGGGTCAGGTGGTCAGCCGAGAAGCGGTTTTGGCCGCTTGGCAAACCCCCGATGGCGACAACGCCCCGCTGGCCTCCAACGCGCTGGAGGTGTATGTGCACCGCTTGCGACGCAAGCTGGGCGACGCGCCGCTGAACATCCGCAACGTGCGCGGCTTGGGCTATTTGCTCGAGACCATGCCCCCGCATGGCTGAGCACACCACGCCCGGTTTGTCGCTGCGCCGCCAGCTCTTGCTGTGGCTGCTCTTGCCGCAACTGGTGCTGTGGTCGGTGGGCGGTTTGCTGACCTACCGCATCGCCATGGCCTACGCCGAAAAAGGCATCGACCAATCGCTGACGCAGTCGGTACGCGCCTTGGCGCGCCAAGTCAAACCGCTGGGCTCGGGCCTGCTGATTGACTTTCCCAAGGCCGCGCAAGACGTGTTGGAGCAAGACCCGAGCGACCGCGTAAGCTACACCGTGACCTCACCACCGGGGCAATTTCTGCTCGGTAACGTCATGCTGCCCCAACCCGACGCCGACGACATGGGGCTCAACGCACCGCTGCTGTACGGCGCAACGCTCGACGACCAGCCCATGCGCATCGTCGCGCTCGATTTGCCCTATGGCGACCCCGACCAACCCCAGACCTTGCGCGTGCAAGTGGGCAAAGGCCTGTCGGTACAAAACCGCATCGCCGCGGAATTGGTGTGGGACATGCTCGCGCCGCTGTTGGCGCTGGGCGTGTTGCTCAGCCTGATGGTGCACGCCGGCATTCGCCGGGGCTTGTTGCCGCTCACGCGCCTGACCACCCAGCTGGAGAACCGCTCGGTCAACGCCTTGCAGCCCATCGGCATGACCCAAGCCCCCAGCGAGGTGCACGCTTTGGTGCAGGCCATCAACGGTTTGCTGGGCGAGGTCAACCGCAGCGTGAACCAAGAGAAACGGTTTTTGAACGACGCCGCGCACCAGCTGCGCACGCCCTTGGCCGGTCTCATCAGCCAAGTGGAACTGGCGCAACGCGAAACCCAAGACCCGGTGCTGCAAGCGCGGCTGAGCAAGGTCTTGAGCGGTGCGCAACGCAGCGCGCACTTGGTGCACCAACTCTTGACCTTGGCGCGCTCGGAAACCGTCGCCCAAACCGCGCCCTTGGACTTGGCCGACTTGGCGCGCGAGGTGGCGCGCGAATGGACGCCCAAGGCCTTAGCCGCCGGCATGGACTTGGGCTTTGAAGGCGAAGACCATGCCCCCTTGGTGGGCGACGCGCTGCAGCTGCGCGAAGCCATGAGCAACCTGATCGATAACGCGCTGCGCTACACCCCGCGCGGCACCGAAATCACCTTGAGCGTGTGGCACAACGCGCAGGGTCTGATTCTGCGTGTGCAAGACAACGGCCCTGGCTTGGACGAGGCCGGTCGTGCACAGGCTTTTGGCCGCTTTTGGCGCGCCAGCGAACTGCCCGGTGGCTGCGGCTTGGGCTTGTCCATCGTGCGAGAAATTACGCGCCGCCACGGTGGTGACGCCCACGCCGAAGCAGTCAGCCCTCAGGGCTTGCGCATCGACTTGGTCTTGCCCACCACCCACCCTTTGTGAAAGACACACCATGCGACACCTTTGGCACGCACTGGCTTTGGGCTTGACCCTGAGCACCTCGGCCGCAGCCCAAACCCCAACCGACGGCTTGACCACCTGCTTGGCCCAACACACCAGCGCCGCCGATCGCCAGGCCATGGCCCGCTGGGTCTTCGTGACGCTGGCCAGCCACCCTGACCTGACGCCCTACGCGTCGTCACAAGCCACCCAAGAGACCGGTCGCATCCAAGCGAACATGGCGCAAACCCTCACCCGTTTGATGACCGAAAACTGCGCGCGCGAAACCAAACAAACCCTGCGCCAAGGCGGCACCGCCGGCATTCAAAAAGCCTTTAGCACCGTGGCCCGTCAGGCCCTGACGGACGTGTTATCTCACCCCAATGTCGCCGCCAGCTTGGGCGACACCGTGTCGCACATCGACCCGAGCCGGTGGGCGCGTTTGCTGTTGATGCCGTGACTTAAATCCGCGCACCCGCAGCGTCAAACCAGCTCACGTGCGCGGTTTGCACGTCCAAGCCCACGGTGTCGCCGGGGCGCAGGGCCACGTTGGGGGCGGTGCGCACGGTGACCTTGCCTTCGGCGGTTTCGATGACCACGTAGGTGTCTGCACCGGTGGGCTCGACCACGTTGACATGGCCGCGCCAAGCAGCCGCGTCGCTGAGCACCAGATGCTCGGGGCGCAAGCCCATCACCACGTCTTGGCCAGCGGCCACGGGGCAGTTCAGCGCCACGTTCGCGCCGTTCAGTACCACGCCTTGAGCACCCAAAGAACGTCCGTTCAACAAGTTCATGGTGGGTGAGCCGATGAAGGTGGCCACGTAGGTGTTGGCTGGTCGGTTGTAGATGTCGTCGGGGGTGCCGAGTTGCTGCAGCACGCCGTCTTTCATGACGGCGATGCGGCTGCCCAAGGTCATCGCCTCGATTTGGTCGTGCGTGACGTACACGCTGGTGATGCCGCTGGCTTGGTGCAAGCGTTTGATTTCGGCGCGCATTTCCACGCGCAGCTTGGCATCCAAGTTGGACAGGGGCTCGTCGAACAAAAACAGCTGTGGCTGGCGCGCCAGGGCACGGCCCATGGCCACGCGCTGGCGTTGACCGCCCGAGAGTTGGCTGGGGCGGCGGTCGAGCAGGTGTGTGATCTGCAGCATGGCGGCGACCTCGGCGATGCGCTGCTGGCGCTCGGCCTTGGGCACCTTGCGCATCTCCAGCGCAAAGCCGATGTTGTCGGCCACGCTCATGGTCGGGTAGAGCGCGTAGCTTTGGAAGACCATGGCGATGTCGCGCTGGGCCGGTGGCACACCGACCACGTTGCGCTCGCCGATGTGGATCGCGCCTTCGGTGGGCTCTTCCAAGCCCGCGATGATGTTGAGCAAGGTGGACTTGCCGCAGCCCGAGGGGCCGACCAAGATCAAGAACTCACCGGGCTCCACCGCGATGTCGATTTTTTTGAGCACTTCCACGCTCTGCTCGCCTTTGCCGAAGCTCTTGCGAATGCCTTGGATGTTCAATGCCGATGCCATGATGCTTCCTTATCCTTTGACCGCGCCGGCCGTCAGGCCGCGCACAAAATAACGTCCTGCCAACACATACACCGCCACGGTGGGCAAGGCGGCGATCAGGGCCGCGGCCATGTCCACGTTGTAGGCCTTGACGCTGCTGGTGGTGTTGGCGAGGTTGTTCAAGCCCACCGTGACGGGCTTGGAGTCGGCGCCGCTGAAGGCCACGCCGAAGAGAAAGTCGTTCCAAATTTGGGTGAACTGCCAGATCAAGGTGACCATCACGATGGGCGTGGACATGGGCACGATGATGCGAAAGAAAATCTGCCAAAAACCCGCGCCATCCAAGCGCGCGGCGTTGAGCAGCTCGCCGGGCACCGCCGCGTAGTAGTTGCGAAAGAACAGCGTGGTGCTGGGCAAACCGGCCAAGCAGTGCACCAAGATCAAGCCCCCGATGCTGCTGGACAAACCCATCCAACCGAGCACTTGGCTCATGGGTAAGAGCACCACTTGGAAGGGCATGAACACGCCAAACAGCAAGAGGCCAAAAAAGGTTTCGCTGCCGCGGAATTTCCACAGGCTCAGCACATAGCCGTTGAGCGCACCCCACGTGGTGGAGATCAGCACCGCGGGGATGGCCATCCACACCGAGTTCCAGAAAAAGGGCTGCAAGCCATTGCATTCCACGCCCGTGCACGCGGTTGACCACGCTTGGCCCCAGGCCGTGAAGTTCAAGCCACCGGGCAGGCTCAACAAATTGCCGTTGCGAATCTCATCGGCGTCTTTGAGCGAGGTGATGACCATCACATACAAAGGCGCCAAGAAGAAGGCCGCGCCGATCAGCAAGGTGCCCATCAAGGCCCAGCGGGCGAGGTGGTGCGAGGCGCTGCGTGAGCGCACGGGGGTGGTGATGGTGCTCATCGGTTTTTGCTCCGCAGTTCGCTGTACAGGTAGGGCACGACGATGGCGGCCACGGTGATGAGCATGATGGTGGCGCTGGCCGCGCCCAAGCCGATTTGCCCACGCGAGAAGCTCATGGCGTACATGAAGGTGGCGGGCACGTCGGTGGCGTAACCGGGGCCGCCGGCGGTCAAGGCCATGACCAAGTCAAAGCTCTTGATGGCCAGGTGCGACAGCACCATGAGGGTGGAGAAGAACACCGGCTTGATCGAGGGCAACACGATGCGCCAGTAAATGCGCGGCAGGCTCGCGCCGTCGATCTGCGCGGCCTTGATGATGCTGTCGTCCACACCGCGCAAGCCGGCCAAAAACAAGGCCATGGCGAATCCCGCGGATTGCCACACGCCGGCGATCACCACACAGTAAATCGCCAAGTCCGACTGGACCAACCAGTCGAACGTGAATGAGGTCCAGCCGAGGTCTTGCATGACTTTTTGCAAGCCGTCGCTGGGGTTGAGGATCCACTTCCACGCCGTGCCCGTGACCACAAAGGACAAGGCCATGGGGTAGAGGTAGACGGTGCGGATGAAGCCTTCACCGCGCACCTTTTGATCGAGCAAGATCGCCAAAAATACCCCCAGCGCCATCGACACACCCACGTAGAGCAGGCCGAAGATCGCCAGGTTTTTCAGCGCCACCCACCAGCGCTCCATGGCCCACAAACGCTCGTACTGCAACCAGCCGACGAACTCGTAATTGGGCAGCATGCGCGAGGCCGTGACCGACAGCGCACCGTTCCAAATCATGAAGCCGTAGATGAAGGCCAGGCCCAGCACAAACGCCGGGGCCAGCACCAACTTGGGCAAGTGGTGTTCTATTGAGTGTTTCATGGGGGAGCCCCAACACCCACCCGTAGGTGGGCGTTGGGTTCAAGCGAGGAGGGAGAGAAACTTACTTGGCGGTGGCCACAGCGGCGATGCGCTTTTGCGCTTCGGCCACCGAGATCTTGCCGTCGTTCCAGAACGCGGTGACCACGTCTTGCATGCTGCCTTGCTTGGCGGGCTCAATGGCCATGCCGTGGGCCACGGAAGGCACCAAACCACCCGACTTGGCGGTGGCCACGAAGTCGGTCGCCGAGAGCTTGGCGCAATCGTCGAACTTGCTCATGTCGTGGCCCAAACGCACGGGAATAGAACCCTTGTTTTGGTTGAACACTTCTTGGAACTCGGTGCTCAAAATCGCCGAGGCCAAATCGCCTTGGGCTTTTTGAGCGGCTTCGTCCTTGAGCTTGAACATGATGAAGGAGTCGACGTTGAAGGTGTAGGCGTTGGCCGTGCCAGGGGCGGCGGCGCACAAGAAGCCTTCACCGGGCTTTTTGCCCGCGGCGGTGAACTCGCCCTTGGCCCAGTCACCCATGAACTGGAAGCCTGCCTTGCCCTGAATCACCATGGCGGTGGTCATGTTCCAGTCGCGGCCTGGGGAAGCAGCGTCGGTGTAACCCTTGAGCTTGCGGAAGGTGGTCAGCACCTTGGTCATGGTGGGGCTGTTCAGCGCAGCGGGGTCCAATTTGACCAAGGCGTCGTTGTAGAACTGTGCACCACCCACGCCCAAAGCGACAGACTCAAACACGGTGAAATCTTGCCAGTTTTGACCACCGTGGGCCAAAGCGATGGCGCCGGATTTTTTGATCTTGTCGGCAGCCACAAAGAACTCGTCCCAGTTGGCGGGCATGCCTTTGACGCCGGCTTTGTTCAAGACTTCGGGGTTGGCCCACATCCAGTTGACGCGGTGCACGTTGACGGGTGCAGCAACGTAGCTGCCGTTGGCCTTCATGACGTCGGCCACCACTTTGGGCAGCAAGTCGTCCCACTTCTCGGCGGTGGCCACGGCGTCGATGTTGGCGAGCATGCCTTCGTTGGCCCACTCTTGAATGGCAGGGCCTTTGACCTGAGCGGCGGTGGGCGGGTTGCCCGACACGGCGCGGCTCTTGAGCACGGTCATGGCGTTTTCACCGCCGCCACCGGCCACAGCAAAATCTTTCCACTCGTGGCCTTTGGCTTCGAGCATTTTCTTGAGTTCGGCGGCCGAGGCGGCTTCGCCACCCGAAGTCCAGTAGTGCAGCACTTCCACCGACTGCTTGGCAACGGGCGCAGCCGGTGCGGCGGCGGCGGGCGCCTCTTCTTTTTTGCCACACGCGGTGGCCAACATGGCGGCCACCACAGCGGCGCCCAAGGTGTATTGGAATTTCATGAATCGTCTCCGGAGTGGCCGAATGGCCGTTGGTGAATGGCCCACTGCACAACGCAGCGAGGCCGTTCATTATTCATTAATTAATTAATGAACACACCCGGAAAAACCCTAAACCGGGCCCGATTCAGTCCAAAGCGCGTGCTGCCCCCAGCAAGGCGGGTGAGGGGTCGGCGGTGATCACCCACACCGGGATGTCCTGCATGAAAGCCCTGAAGCGGCCTTTGGCTTCAAAGCGGGCCCGAAAAGCCGACGCGTCCAAGGCCGCACCCAAGCGGGGCGCGATGCCACCGCCCACGTACACCCCGCCGCGCGCACCCAAGGTCAGGGCCAAGTTGCCCGCCAGCGAACCCAGCACGGCACAAAACAGCGCCAAGGCTTCCACCGCTTGCGGGTGGCGGGCCTGCAAGGCCGCCTCGGTGACGGCCGCGGGGCTGTCGATGCCCGACACGGCCGCGCCGTCGGCGGCGCACAAGATTTCAAACGCGTCGAGCAAACCTTGACCGCTCAGCAGCCGCTCACTCGACGGGTGACCATACCGCGCCGTCAAGCCGTCCATGAGCACGCGCTCGCGCACGGTCTCAGCGGGCAAGGTGACGTGGCCGCCCTCGCCTTGCACCGGTACCCAGCCGCCCTGCCCGTTGGGCAAAAGGCCCGACACGCCCAAGCCCGTGCCCGCACCGAGCAAGGCTTTGGGCGCATCGGCCACGGCCGTTTGTCCACCGACCTGCCGCAACTGTTCGGGCGTGAGGTCGGGCAAGGCCAAGGCCAGGGCGGTGAAATCGTTGAGCAAGCGCAGGCGGCGAAGACCAAATTCGGCGCGCACCGCGTTTTGAGAAAAGGCCCAGTGGTGGTTGGTCATGCGCACCGCGTCGCCGGTGATGGGGTTGGCGATGGCGATCGCCGCCTCGGCCGGTTCGCCCTGACCCACCCCATCGATGTAGGCGCGCATGGCGGCTTGCAGCGTGGGGTAATCGGCGCCGGGCAAGACCCTAACGTGGGTCAAAGGCGCGTGCGCGTGGTCTTGCCAAGCAAAGCGGGCGTTGGTGCCACCGACATCGGCGAGCAATCGGGCGTTGGTGTTGGGCTGTGTCATGTGCCCGAGATGATACCGAAGCTGTAACGAAATTACAGCTTCGCAGCGGCACGGGCCCAACGCACGATGTCGGCCGCGCCCATGGCACCGGCTTGGCGCGCCACTTCACGCCCGCCCACAAAGACCGCCAAGGTGGGGATGCTGCGGATGTTCAAGCGCGCGCCCAAGGCTTGGGCTTCTTCGGTGTTGACCTTGGCCACGCGCATCTGGGGCTCCAGCTGGGCCGCGGCCTGCTCAAACGCGGGGGCCATCGTGCGGCAAGGCCCGCACCACGGGGCCCAGAAGTCCACCAAGACCGGCACCTCGCTGCGCCCGATGTGGCGCTCAAACGCTGCCTCATCCAAGGCCGCAGGGTGGCCGTCGAATAAGGGGCGGTGGCACTTGCCGCAATCGGGCGCGTGGGCCAGTTGATCGCTGGGCACCCGGTTGGTGGTGTGGCAGTGGGGGCAAACGACGAGGGTGTTGGTGCTCATGGTGACTCACTCAAACAGAGATGACACCTCAGGTGGGGGCGCACCAGCGCAATTCAAGCCAAGCTCAGATCCACAAACTGATCACACTGAACAGCGCGCTGAGCACCACGGTGCTGCCCAAGGGGATGTGCCAGTCGCGACCACGGATGCGCCAGCTGAAGTCACCCGGCAAACGGCCCAAGCCCAAGCGGCGCAGGAAGGGCGCGAAGCCTTGGATGAGCACCAAGGCCAAGAAGGTGATGAGCATCCAGCGCAGCATGGGGCTCAGAGCCGGTGGCTGCGGTCGCCCACGGCAAAGCCGCTGGGGCTCCAGTGCGCGGCACTGGCGTCGGGGGCCAAGGCCAAGACCTTGAAGAGTTCGCCCATTTCGTGCTCGTGGATGAGCTTTTGCATGAGCACGCGCTCGCGGGCGCTCACGCCCTCGGCCACCTCGGCCAAACCGGCGTTGATGAGGAATCGCCCTTGGCTGGTGTAGCCCACCACGCTCAAGCCGGCGTCTTGGGCCGCCAAGGCCACGCTGGTGAAGTTCACGTGGGCGGTGATGTCCTTCAAGCCCACGTCGGACAAGACATCGTCGTCGCTGCGGTGCGCGCGGTGGGCGATCAGGGTGCCCATGTGGCGCTCGGGGTGGTAGTACTCGCTCTCGGGAAATCCGTAGTCCACCAAGAAGGCCGCGCCATCTGTCCAGCAATCGGCCAGCGTGCGAACAAAGGCCTCGGCCTGGGGGTGAATTTCTGTGAGGTAGTCGTGTTCGCCGGGCACCTCGCACGGTGGGCGCAAGTCGGTGGGCCGGTCCACCCAGACGCTCTGGCCCTGCGCGTCCAGGCCCACGCCGCGCTCGTGCCACACGCCTTGGATGCGGTGCAAGAGCTGCACGGGCATGGCATCTAACACCTCGTTGCCCACCAGCACACCGCGCAGCGCATCGGGCAAACGGTCCACCCACTGCACGCGCTCGCCCCACGCCGCCAAGCGCTCGCGCTGGCGTTCGCGCAAGCTGCCCGAGAGGTCGACGATGGTGTAGCGGCGCGGCAGCGCGCCCAGCGTTTGCAGGGCGCCGAGCAGCTGTTCGGCCAAAGCGCCGGTGCCCGCGCCGAACTCCCACACCTCGTCGGTGCCGGTGGCAGTCAAGGCCTCGGCCACCGCGCGCGCCAAGGTCTGGCCGAACACGGGGGTGAGTTCGGGGGCGGTCACAAAATCGCTGCCTGTGTCTTCGGGCGCGCCATCGGCGGCGGGCCAGTGGCCCAATTTGGGGGTGTGGTTGGCGTAGTAGCCCAAGCCAGGCTCGTACAAGGCCATGGCCATGAAACGGTCAAAAGGCAGCCAGCCACCGGCCTCGACGACAGCCTGTGCCACACGCGCCTGCAGCGCGCTCGTTAAACTCGGGTGTTCTTTCACCCCCCGATTGTCGCCCATGACCCCACCCCTTTCGTCGCGTTCACGCACCGTGCTGGTCACCGGCGCGGGCAAACGCTTGGGGCGCGAGATCGCCCTGACCTTGGCGCGCGCCGGCTGGCGAGTCGCCGTGCACCACCGCCACTCGCGCAGCGAGGCCGAACAAACCGCGGCCGACTGCAGCGCCGCCCACCCCCAAGGCACCCCCGCCATGGTCTGCCACGCCGACCTGTCGGTTGAAGCCAGCGTGCGCGACTTGGTGCCCGCCGTGGTGGCCGAGTTCGGCGCGCTCGACGCCGTGGTCAACAGCGCCTCGGTCTTTGAGCACGACAGCGCCGACACCGTCGATGTGGCCAGTTTTCAACGGCATTGGATGGCCAACACCGCCGCCCCCGTGCTGCTGGCGCAAGCCCTGCACCAACACGTCGTGGCCCGCGGCAGTCAAGACAGCGTGGTGGTCAACCTGCTCGACCAGAAGCTGTGGAACCCCAACCCCGACTTTTTCAGCTACACCCTGTCGAAGGCAGCCTTGGAAACCGCCAACACCTTGATGGCCCAGGCCTTCTCGCCATACCTGCGGGTGGTGGGCGTGGCCCCAGGCTTGACGCTGACCAGCCAC
This sequence comes from Hydrogenophaga intermedia, assembly GCA_945890705.1. Lineage (GTDB taxonomy): Bacteria > Pseudomonadota > Gammaproteobacteria > Burkholderiales > Burkholderiaceae_C > Hydrogenophaga > Hydrogenophaga miladensis. Next base: position 10,793 of record CAMDCY010000017.1, read on the forward strand.
ATGCTCAGCGACGAAAAGTTTGCCGAGCTGCACCGACAGTCCCCTTTGGGCCGCTCGTCCACGCCCGAAGACGTGGCCGCCTCGGTGGCTTTTGCTTTGAGCAACCGTTCCATCACCGGCACCACGCTGCTGGTCGATGGTGGCCAACACTTGATGCGCTTTGAGCGCGATTTTTCTCACATGTGAGCGCGCCCAACATGATCCCCAACGCCCCCGCACCCGAACACGGCACCCAAATCCTCTCCCTCACAGGGCTGCGTTTTGACGCCAACCTGGGCATCTTGGCCCATGAAAAAACCGCGCCTCAACCTATCCAAGTCGACGCCGAACTCAACCAAGGTGCCCAACCCTTGTTGCCCCGCGACGCCGAGATAGAACACGTGCTGGACTACCGCAAGGTGCGCCAAATCATCATCGACGAGTGCACGGCCGAACACGTCAACCTGCTGGAGAGCCTGATTGGAAAAGTCACGCGCCGCTTGATGCTGCTGCCCGGCGTGATCGGTGTGCGCGTGAAGATCGCCAAGCTGGAAATTTTTGACGACTGCGAAGTGGCCATCCGCATGGAAAGCGGCCAGTGGTGAAACCCACGGAAAGAGCGAGCATGACCCCCGAAAAAGAAGCCTTTGAAAACCACAAGCTCGAAAAGCGCCTGTGCCGCGAAGTGGGCCGCGCCATCATCGACTTCAACATGATCGAAGAAGGCGACCGCGTGATGGTGTGCGTCTCGGGTGGCAAAGACAGCTACACCATGCTCGACATCTTGCGCAAGCTGCAGCAGCGCGCGCCGGTGAAGTTTGAGCTGATCGCCGTCAACCTCGACCAAAAACAACCGGGCTTCCCCGACCACATTCTGCCCGGGTACCTGAGCCTATTGAACATGCCGTTTCACATCGAAACGCAAGACACCTACTCCATCGTCAAGCAGGTGATCCCCGAAGGCAAGACCATGTGCAGCCTGTGCAGCCGCTTGCGCCGGGGTATTTTGTACCGCGTGGCGCGTGAGCTCAAGTGCAACAAAATCGCGCTGGGCCACCACCGCGACGACATGCTGCAAACCCTGTTCCTCAACATGTTCTTTGGCGGCAAGCTCAAAGGCATGCCGGCCAAGTTGGTGAGCGACAACGGTGAGTTCATGGTGATCCGCCCACTGGCCTATGTGGTGGAAAAAGACATCGTGCGCTGGGCCGACGTTCAGCAATACCCCATCATCCCGTGCACGCTCTGCGGCAGCCAAGAAAACCTGCAACGCAAACAGGTCGGCGACATGCTGCGCGACTGGGACAAACGCTTTCCCGGTCGCTTGGAGAGCATGCTCTCGGCACTGCAAAACGTGGTGCCCAGCCATTTGATGGACCGCAAGCTCTTCCCCTTTGAAACCATCCAAACCACTGGCCTACCGGTGGAAGACGGCGACACCGCCTTTGACGAAGAGCCTTTGCCCAACATGGGCGTGCCGAGCATCATCCCGGTGCGCCGCGAAGCCACCGCGCAGGAACCCACATGCAGCACGTCTTGAAGGCCGGCACCCGTTGGGCCACCGCCGCACTGGTGCTGGCCGTACTCACCGGTTGTGCGGGCACACATAGCCTGCAAGCCGAGGTCAGCACGCACCCGCAGTGGCCTGCGGGCATCCCCACCGGTACGCCCGCTTACCAATGGGAGCGCTTGCCTTCGCTGCGCAGTGGCCCCCAAGCCACCGAACAAGATGCGCTGGAAGCCGCCGCGGATGCGGTGTTGGCCCAAGCCGGTTGGCGCTTGGACCCGGCTCAGCCGCAGTGGACGCTGAGTATCGAAGGCCAGAACCTGCGCACCGCCCGTCCACCACCGAGCAACGTCCACATCGGTATCGGTATCGGCATTGGGATCGGGGTAGGCCATGGCCGCATCCAACTCGGCTCCCTCTGGCCCGAGCCCAGCCCACCCTTGGACCGGGCACAGGTGGTGGTGTTGATCAGGCCCAAAGGCCCAGGCCCCATTGCTTACGAAACACGCGCCAGCCGCGAAGCATGGGGACCACCCAGCACCGAACAGTGGCGCGCCTTGGTGCAAGCCGCGCTGCGCGACTTCCCCCTCAGCCGTGCACAGCAAAACACCGTGACCATCGACCTCGCGCCGAAAGACAAAACCACACCATGATCGCCACCCGTATCTTGGCGGTGCGCCACGGCGAGACGCTGTGGAACCGCGAAACCCGCATCCAAGGATTCACCGACATTGGTTTGAGTGAACTCGGCCAATGGCAAGCCCAGCAACTCGCGCACGCCCTGCGCGACGAGCCAGTGGCGGCGTGTTACGCCAGCGACCTGAGCCGCGCGCGCGACACCGCCCAAGCCGTGGCCGACGTGCACGGCCACACCGTGCAGACCCACCCCGGTTTGCGCGAGCGTTGCTTTGGGCAATTTGAGGGTCACACCTGGACCGAGATCGAAACCCAGTGGCCCGAGGCCAGCCAAGCGTGGCGCCAACGCGTGCCCGACTGGGCACCGCCCCAAGGGGGCGAGTCGCTCATCGCGCTGTCGGCGCGGGTCTTGAACACCTTAAACGGCATCGCCGAGCGCCACCTCGGCGAACAAATTTTGGTGGTGGTGCACGGCGGCGTGCTCGATGCGTTCTACCGCGCCGCCACCGGCTTGGACTTGCAAGCCCCCCGCGCTTGGGAGCTGCGCAACACGTCCATCAACCGTTTGCTCTGGTCGCCCGAAGGCCTGAGTTTGGTGGGCTGGGCCGACACGGCCCACCTCGACACGAACACGCTCGACGAGCGCAGCGTTTAAAGTTCGCCGCCAAACAAGCCATCGGGCCGCGCCGGCGCCACGCCCAAGTGGCGGTAGGCGGCGGCCGTCGCCACACGTCCGCGCGGCGTGCGCTGAATAAAACCCTGTTGGATCAAATAGGGCTCGATCACGTCTTCGATGGTGCCAGCCTCTTCGCCGATGCTCGCCGCGATGTTATCCAAACCCACGGGGCCGCCATCGAAGCGGTGGATCACCGCCTCCAAGAATTTGCGGTCCATCAAATCAAAGCCTTGCGGGTCCACGTCGAGCATGGTCAAGGCGCGCTGCGCCATGTCCACGGTGATGCGGCCATTGCCTTTGACGTCGGCGTAGTCACGCACGCGGCGCAACAAGCGGTTGGCGATGCGCGGTGTACCGCGTGAGCGGCGGGCGATTTCAAACGCGCCCTCGTCGTCCATGGGCGCGTTGAGCAGGCCCGCGCTGCGCCGCACGATGCGCGTGAGCTCTTCGGCGTTGTAAAACTCCAGCCGCGCCACGATGCCGAAGCGGTCGCGCAGCGGGTTGGTGAGCATGCCCGCGCGCGTGGTCGCGCCAACCAAGGTGAAGGGCTGCAGGTCGAGCTTGATGGAGCGCGCCGCAGGGCCTTCGCCGATCATGATGTCGATCTGGTAGTCCTCCAGCGCGGGGTACAAAATTTCTTCGACCACGGGCGAGAGCCGGTGGATCTCGTCGATGAACAAGACGTCGTTGGGCTCCAAATTGGTGAGCAGGGCCGCGAGGTCTTTGGGTTTTTCCAGCACCGGGCCACTGGTTTGGCGCAGGTTCACGCCCAACTCTTGCGCGATGATGTGCGAGAGCGTGGTCTTGCCCAAACCGGGCGGGCCAAACAAGAGCACGTGGTCCAGCGCCTCTTGGCGCTGCTTGGCCGCGCCAATGAAAATCTCGAGCTGCTCGCGCACCTTGAGTTGCCCCACGTACTCGTCGAGCAGCTTGGGGCGCAGGGCGCGCTCGATCGCCTCTTCTTTGGGCGAGACCGGTGCGGCCGACACCACGCGGGGCGCGGGGACAAAGTCGTCGGTTTGGATGCTCATGGGGTGTCCGTTTTATTTGGCCAAGGCCTTGAGCGCGAGCTTGATGCCTTCGCTCACGCCCACTTCCGGTGGCAAGGCTTTTTGGGCCGTGGCCGCGTCTTTTTCGTTGTAACCCAAGGCCATCAGGGCTTGCTGGATGTCGCTGGCCACATCGCTGCCCGCGGCCATGCCGCCGCGCGCGCCCAGGTCCGCCCCCATCTTGCCTTTGAGTTCGAGCAACAAACGCTCGGCGGTTTTTTTGCCGATGCCCGGCACCTTGACGATGCGCGCGCTGTCTTGGGCGGTGATGGCCTGTGCCAAGTCGTCCACCCCCATGCCGCTGAGCACGGAGAGCGCGGTGCGCGGGCCCACGCCCGAAATGCGGATGAGCTGGCGAAAGGCCTCACGCTCACGCGCGGTGCCAAAGCCGTACAAAATCTGGGCGTCTTCGCGCACCACAAAATGCGTCAGCAACGCCACCGTCTCACCCACGGCAGGCAGGTGGTAGAAGGTGCTCATGGGCACGTCCACCTCGTAACCCACGCCGTGGCAGTCGATCAAGAGCTGGGGCGGATTCTTTTCCAACAGGGTGCCGGTCAACTTGCCTATCATTGCTGTTCCTTTTCACGGATTATCGGTTTGATTCTCAGACACACTTTTTCCCCGCCCGACAACGCCCGCATGGCCCACCTGTGCGGCCCGTTGGACAGCCACATCCGCAGCATCGAAGCGGGCCTGCAAATCAAGGTGGTACACCGCTTTGAGCAGTTCCGCATCGAAGGCCCCAAGGCCAAAGCCCAGCAAGCCTTGGAGGTGCTGCAAGCCTTGTACGAGATGGCCAAAAAACCCATCCCGGCCGAGCAGGTGCAGCTCATGCTCAGCGGCGACACCGCCCTGGCCGCACCCGGCGACGAGGCCTTGGCCATGCAGACCCGCCGCGGCGAGGTGCGCGGGCGCACGCCCAACCAAGCGCTGTACCTGCAGAGCATGGCCGCGCACGACATCACCTTTGGCATCGGCCCGGCCGGCACCGGCAAAACCTATTTGGCCGTGGCCTGCGCGGTCGATGCGCTCGAGCGCAGCGCCGTGCAGCGCATCGTGCTCACCCGCCCCGCCGTGGAAGCCGGCGAAAAGCTGGGCTTTTTGCCCGGCGACCTGGGCCAAAAAGTCGACCCTTACCTGCGCCCGCTGTACGACGCGCTCAATGACCTCATGGGCTTTGAGAAGGTACAAAAAGCGTTTGAGCGCCAACAAATCGAAATCGCACCGCTGGCCTTCATGCGCGGTCGCACGCTCAACCACGCCTTCGTGATCTTGGACGAGGCGCAAAACACCACGCCCGAACAAATGAAAATGTTCCTCACCCGCATCGGCTTTGGCAGCAAGGCCGTGGTGACGGGCGATGTGAGCCAAATCGATTTGGCGCCCACGCAGCTCAGCGGCCTGATCGACGCCGAGCGCGTGCTCAAGCGCGTCCAAGGCCTGGCCTTTCACCGCCTGACCAGCGCCGACGTGGTGCGCCACCCCTTGGTCGCCCGCATCGTCGACGCCTACGACGCCGGCCCCACGGTCAAACGCCCCAGCCGCGCCCGCACTTAAACGCCCGTCAAAGCCCCCATGCCGCTGCCCCAACTGAACCTGTCTTTGCAATTCGGCACCCTGGCCGACGCCGCACCCCACCGCGCCGCCTTGACGCGCCACAAGGTGCAACGCTGTTTGCGCCACGCGCTGGACGCCGACGCCGAAATCACGGTGCGCATCGTGGACGCCGAAGAGGGCCAAAGCCTCAACCGCGATTACCGGCACAAGGACTACGCTACCAATGTGCTGACCTTCGACTACGCCACCGAGCCCGTCGTCATGGCCGATTTGGTGTTGTGTGCGCCCGTCGTGGCGCAAGAAGCCCAAGCCCAAGGCAAATCACTGGCCGACCACTACGCGCACCTGCTGGTGCACGGCGCGCTGCACGCACAAGGCTGGCACCACGAAACCAGCGAGGCCGACGCCGAAGCCATGGAAGCCCGAGAAATCGAAATTTTGGCGGGCTTGGGTTTGAAAAACCCCTACGCCTAATTCACGCGCATCGGAATGGTCACCGGACCATCGTTGAGCAAACCCACCTGCATGTCCGCACCGAACTCGCCCGTGGCGACCACGGGGTGTTGCGCGCGCGCTTGATCGACGAGGTGTTGGTAGAGCGCGCGGCCTTGCTCGGGCGGCGCGGCGTCTTTGAAGCCGGGGCGGTTGCCGCTGCGGGTGTCGGCGGCCAAGGTGAATTGGCTCACGATGAGCAAGCCGCCTTGCACGTCTTGCACGCTCAGGTTCATCTTGCCGGCTTCGTCGCCAAAGATGCGCAGCTTGAGCACCTTGGCCAAGAGCCGCTCGGCGGTGGCGGGCGTGTCGGTGGGCTCGGCGCACACCAAGACCAAGAGTCCGTGGCCAATGGCGCCGATGGTCTGGCCGTCTACGTCCACTTGGGCGCGGCTCACGCGTTGCAGCAAGGCGATCACATCAAATCCTTTTCGTCGTTGAAGTGGGCCTCGACGTCGCTGGGCAAGAGTTGGATGCTGGCGCGCAAACCGGGCACGGCGCTCATGAGCGCTTGCTCCACCGTCATGCGCACCGCCGCCGCCCGGCCCAAGGTCCAGCTCGCGGGCATGTGCATGTGCAAATCCACGAACCGGCGTTGGCCGGCCTTGCGGCTGGTCACGTGGTCAAAGCGGATGATCAGGACCTCGCCGCGCTCAAACGCAAATTCTTTCAACACCTCGTCGATGCGGGCGCGCACCTCGGGTTCCAGCGATTCGTCCATCAGGCCTTGCGACGCTTGCCAGACCAAGCGCACGCCCTCTTTCAAAATGTTGAGCGCCACCGCGATGGCCACCACCACGTCCATCCACCACCAACCGGTGGCCGCGGCCAGCGCCAAGCCCAGCACCACACCCACCGAGGTCCAGACATCGGTGATGAGGTGACGCCCATCGGCTTCCAAGGCCACCGAGCGGTGCACCTTGGCCGCGCGCAACATGACCCAAGCCAAGAGCCCATTCAAAGCCGAGCTGGCCACCGACAAAGCCAAGCCGAGGTCGAGCTGAGCCAAAGGTTGAGGCTCGAACAGGCGTTGAACCGACACAGCCACGATGCCGATGGCCGCCACGATGATCAAGATGCCTTCAAAACCCGACGAAAAATACTCGGCCTTGTGGTGGCCGTAGGGGTGGTCTTCGTCGGCCGGGCGCGCGGCGATGGTGACCATCATCAAGCCGAAAACCGCGCTGGCCAGGTTGACCACCGACTCCATGGCGTCGGACAACAGGCCCACCGAGTCGGTCACCCACCAAGCGGCGGTTTTCAGGCCAATGGTGAGCAGCGCCACCACCACCGACGCCATCAAAAGACGTTGGGGGGTGAGCGTGCGCAGGTCGATCATGCGCTGAGCGTCACGCGGGCGAACTTGCGTTTGCCCACTTGCACCACCACCGTACCGGCCTCGACCTTGAGGCCTTTGTCGCTGACCACCGCGCCGTCGATGCGCACACCGCCGCCGTCGATCAATCGGTTGGCTTCGCTGCCCGAAGGCGCCAAGCCTGCGGCCTTGAGCAAAGCTCCAATGCCCATGGGCGCGCCACTCAACGACACCTCGGGGATCTCATCGGGAATGCCACCTTTGCTGCGGTTGATGAAGTCTTGCTCGGCCGCTTCGGCCGCGGCCGCGCTGTGGAAACGTGCCGTGATTTCTTTGGCCAGCATGACCTTGGCGTCTTTGGGGTTGCGGCCACCCTCGATTTCTTGTTTCAACGCCTCGATCTCGGCCATCGACTTGAAGGACAAGAGCGTGTACCAGCGCCACATAAGCACATCGGAAATGCTCAGCACCTTGGCGAACATGGTGTTGGCGTCTTCGGTGATGCCGATGTAGTTGTTCTTGGACTTGGACATTTTGTCCACACCGTCCAAGCCTTCGAGCAGCGGCATGGTCAAGATGCATTGGGGCTCTTGGCCGTACTCGGCTTGCAGGTGGCGGCCCATCAAGAGATTGAATTTCTGGTCGGTGCCACCAAGCTCCAAATCGCTTTTGAGTGCGACCGAGTCGTAGCCCTGCATGAGCGGGTACAAAAACTCGTGCACGCTGATGGGGGTGCCAGCGTGGAAGCGGTCGTGGAAGTCGTTGCGCTCCATCATGCGCGCCACGGTGTACTTGGCTGCCAGCTGGATCATGCCCATGGCGCCCAAGGGGTTGGACCATTCGCTGTTGTAGCGGATCTCGGTTTTGGCCGGGTCCAGCACCATGCTGGCTTGCTTGTAATAGGTCTCGGCGTTGAGCTTGATTTGCTCAGGGGTCAGCGGCGGGCGGGTGCTGTTGCGCCCCGACGGGTCGCCGATGAGGCTGGTGAAGTCACCGATCAAGAAGATCACTTGATGGCCCAGGTCCTGCAGTTGGCGCATTTTGTTGAGCACCACGGTGTGGCCGATGTGGATGTCAGGCGCGGTCGGGTCCAAGCCGAGCTTGATGCGCAGCGGCACGCCCGTGGCTTCGGACTTGACCAACTTCTTGACCCAATCGGCTTGGGGAATGAGTTCCTCGCAACCGCGCAAGGTCACGGCCAAGGCCTCTTGCACCCGGTCCGACAACACCGCTGGGGCCTGGGGGCTGGATTCGGGGGATGTGGCTGGGGTTTTCGAGAGGGTCATGGTGCTTGTTGCAGAGGGAGGGGCTCGTTATACTTGGAGGTTTGGTGTGGATTTTAGTGTTCTACACCCCTCTCAAACCCAAAGGCTGCTCTTGAGCGATCAATTGATTCACTGGTGGACCCAACACCCCCGTCGGTTCATGGCCGGTTTGGGCTTGGTTTTGCTGGGCACGGGCGTGACCGCCTTTGGCGTGGCGGTACCGGTGGGCAGCGATGTGCAGCGCTCGGGCACCCTCACGGAAAGTTTGGACCTGCCTTCGCTCAACGCGTCGATTCGCAACGAACCCGTGGTCCTGTTCCAAAGCGACCGCGTCAAACGCACCGACACGCTCGACGGCTTCTTGCACCGCATGGGCGTCAACGACCCCGCCGCCAGCGAGTTTTTGCGCACGCAAGCCGTGGTCAAGACCCTGTTTGGCAACACGCAAGCCCCTTGGTTGACCGTGGCCGCCACCGACCAAGGCGAGTTGCGCCAACTCACCGCGCGCTGGATCAACGAAGACGGCCGCAGCTTCACCCGCTGGGACCTGTCGCGGCCAGCGGCCGACTGGATCGTCACCGAAGCCCAAGCCCCCTTGCTCGCTTCCACGCGTTTGAGCGGTGGCGTCATCAACAGCTCGCTGTTCGCGGCCACCGACGCCTCTGAGATCCCCGACAGCGTGGCGGTGGAGTTGGCCGAAATCTTCTCGGGCGACATCGACTTTCGCCGCGACCTGCGCCAAGGCGACCGTTTCCACTTGGTCTATGAAATCTTGGAAGCCGATGGCCTGCCCCTGCGCAACGGCCGCATCTTGAGCGCCGAATTTGTCAACAACCAGAAAACCTTCAACGCCATTTGGTTCGAGCAACCTGGCAAAAAAGGCGACTATTTCACTCTGGACGGCCTAAGCACCCAGAAGACCTTCTTGGGATCTCCCTTGGCTTTTTCACGCGTGAGCAGCGGTTACGGCATGCGTTTTCACCCCATCTCGGGTAACCGCAAAGCGCATTTGGGCGTGGACTACGCTGCGCCGACCGGCACCCCCGTGCGCACCGTGGGCGATGGCCGGGTGCGTTTTGCCGGTTGGCAAGGCGGTTACGGCAAAGTGGTGTTCGTGGACCACAGCAACGGCCAAAGCACGGTATATGCGCACTTGAGCCGCATCGATGTGCGCGTGGGGCAGTCTTTGAGCAAAGGCGATCGACTTGGCGCGGTGGGCTCCACTGGCGCATCCACTGGCCCGCACCTGCATTTTGAATTCCGGGTCAACGGCCGTCACCAAGACCCGCTGGCCATGGTGCGCAAGAGCGAACCCGTGACCATTGCGCCGGACATGCGTCCCGAGTTCGACGCGGTGGCCAGTGCGCAGCGTCGTTTGCTCAACTCCGCACAGACTCTGCAACAGGCCTTGGCACAGGCCCGCTGAAAGCTCATGCGCTGAAGCTGGAACCACAGCCACACGTGGAGGTGGCGTTGGGGTTTTTGATGACGAACTGAGCGCCTTCCAAGTCTTCCTTGTAGTCGATCTCAGCACCCACGAGGTACTGGTAGCTCATGGCGTCGATCAACAGCGAGACGCCGTTTTTGCTCATTTCGGTGTCGTCTTCGTTGACCACTTCGTCGAAGGTGAAGCCGTACTGAAAGCCCGAGCAGCCGCCACCTTGAACGAACACGCGCAGTTTCAAATCGGGGTTGCCCTCTTCAGCGACGAGCTCGGCCACCTTGGCGGCCGCGCTGTCGGTGAACACCAAGGGCGCGGGCATTTGGGTTTCGGGGGATTGGGCCAATGCGGTCATGGGAATACCTCTTCTATCAGGATCAAAGTGGGAATGCTACTGGAAAACCCACGGTTGTAGTGCTCAGCCGTTCTTTGACGCCAATTTCAGTGTGGGTTTATCGACCTCTTCCAAACTCAAGGGGCGCAACAAGCCAGCGATCAAGGCCCCTTGGTGCATTTCCAGCGTGCGGTAAGACACATCCCCCACGATGCGTGCTTTGGGCTGCAACTCGAGCATGTGACGGGCCAGCACAGGCCCTTTGACCGTGCCATTGATGATGATGTGGTCGGCCTGAACTTGACCGGTCACGCTGGCCGATTCGCTGATGACCAAGATGCTGGGCCGGTCTTCGGACGCAAACACATCGCCCTGAACGTCGCCATCGATGCGCAGGCCTTCCTGATAGCCAATACCCCCACCCACGCGGGTGCCTTGGGCAATGAGGCTTTTGATCAGGGGTTTTTTGCTGCTGCCAAGCATGTCGGGTCCGTTCGTTCAGGTCGCTTCAAAGTTTCGTGGTGTGCACCGACACGGTGCTGCCATCGCGCTCGATCTGGGCCGTGATGCTTTTGATCACCGCTTGCTGCGGCACTTCAACCAGCCCTTCTTTTCGGAGGTAGCTGCGCACCACCACTGGTTCTGGAGTGGCATTGGTATTGATGGACCAAGGCTTGCCGTTGAGCGTTCCGGACAAGCTTACCTGAATCTTTCCAGCGAACTCGGGCGAGTTCTTGGCGGCTTGGATGATGAGGACCTGCCATTTGTACTGAGCAGGTGAAATGCGCTCGGCCTGCAGACCCCGGATATTCAGGTCTCCGCCGCCCGCACTGGGCAACAAGCGCTCAAAAAAGCCCAAATCGCTGCGCAACATTTCATTGTCCGACTGCAACTTTTTGATTTGCAAACCCAGTTGTTCTTGCGCCACTTGCTCCGTGGTCAGCAAACTTTGAGCGGTGTTGGCCACTTCTTGGGCTTTGGCCAACTGTGCCGTCAGGTCATCGATTTGGGTACGCAACACCAAAAATTCTCGCTCGGTGTGGCGATCCAAGCCGGCGATGTCTTTGCCGAACTCAAAAGCCCACAGGGCCAAAGCGGCCGAGAAGCCCAGCACCAAAGCCCCCATCACCCAGCGCAGCGGCCACGGCAGTGAGCTGCGCACACTCATACGCGGTGAACTCACCGTGAGCCTTCGGAGCAGGAGACGCATTCGCATGGTTCAGATCGTTGTGCGGATTGAGAGAACCCTCGACCATAAAGCAAAAACCGCCTTCAAGCAGCACCTGAAGGCGGTTTTTTGCAGTTTCGACTCGCGGATTAGCGCTTGCTGAACTGCTTGCGGCGGCGAGCGGAGCGCAAGCCAACCTTTTTACGTTCGACTTCACGGGCGTCACGGGTGACGAAGCCCGCTTGCGACAAGCTGGGCTTGAGCATCGCGTCGTAGTCGATCAGGGCACGGGTGATGCCGTGACGCACCGCACCGGCTTGACCGGATTCACCGCCACCGTGGACATTGACTTGGATGTCAAAGGTCTCGGCGTGGTTGGTCAACATCAGGGGTTGCTTGGCAATCATGATAGACGTTTCGCGGCCGAAATAGGCCTGGATGTCCTTGCCATTGACCGTGATCTTGCCACTGCCTTTTTTGATAAACACACGGGCGACGCTCGATTTGCGACGGCCGGTGCCGTTGTTCCATTCACCAATCATCTCAAGGCTCCTTAGATGGCCAGCACTATAGGCTGTTGGGCGGTGTGGGGGTGCTCAGCACCACCGTACACCTTGAGTTTCTTGATCATGGCGTAACCAAGAGGGCCTTTGGGCAACATGCCCTTGACAGCCTTCTCGAGTGCGCGGCCAGGGTGTTTGGCTTGCATGTCGCGGAAGTTGGTGCCGTAGATGCCACCGGGGTAACCGGAGTGGCGGTAGTACACCTTGTCAATGGCTTTGGTGCCAGTGACGCGCAGTTTGGCTGCGTTGATGATGACGATGAAGTCACCGGTATCGACGTGGGGCGTGTAAATGGCCTTGTGTTTGCCGCGCAGTCGGAGAGCCACTTCACTGGCAACTCGTCCGAGGACCTTGTCGGTCGCGTCAATCACAAACCACTCGTGCACCACGTCAGCGGGTTTGGCGCTGAACGTTTTGGTCATGAGATTCTTCTATCAGAAGGGGTTTGTCGGCTCTTTTCCACGGTCGGTGGTTCTCTGATGGAACACTCTTAGGTGGGGTTTGATGCTTCGCCGCGGAGCCAGAAAATCGCTGCGAAGCCCTCCATTGTACAAAATTTGGGCAAGGTAGGCAATTTTTTGTGCGCCGGCCGGTTCGGGCAGTTACCATCCCCGGATGTTCAGTTACCGACACGCCTACCACGCAGGCAACCACGCCGATGTCCTCAAACACATGACTTTGGTCGCGTGTTTGAACCACATGGGCCAAAAAGACACCGGATTCACTGTTGTGGACACCCACGCCGGCATCGGCACCTACCGCCTCGACCAAGAGCAGGCCCGCACCTCGGGCGAGTCCTTGGACGGTGTCGTCAAGTTGGCCGCGGCCCTCAACGGCAAAAAAGACCTGCCCGCCCTGCTGCAGTCTTACTTAGATTTGGTGCGCTCCTTCAACAGCGGCCAACAGATCAAGCACTACCCCGGCTCACCGTGGGTGGCCAACAGCCTGATCCGCCCCCAAGACAAGCTCAAGCTGTTCGAGGTGCACCCCACGGACGCGCGCTTGCTCGAGCGCCACGTCACGGGTTTGGGCAAAGGCCGCCAGGTCGAGGTGATCCGCAAAAACAGCTTTGAATCGCTGAAGTCTTTCTTGCCCCCGGTCTCGCGCCGCGCTTTGGTGTTGATGGACCCCAGCTACGAGCTCAAGACCGATTACGCCGCCGTGGCCGCCACCATCCAAGACGCGCTCAAGCGCTTCTCGACTGGCACCTACGCGATTTGGTACCCCGTGATCGCCCGCCCCGAGGCGCACAGCCTGGCGCGCAAGCTCAAGACCATGAGCAACACCGCCGGTCGGCCTTGGGTGCAGGTCGAGCTCAACGTGGGTGTCAAGCCCAGCAGCGAGCCGACCAACCCACGCGCCACGCAGCTGCGCGCCAGCGGCATGCACATCATCAACCCACCGTTCACCTTGGCGGCCGCGCTGCGGGAGAGCCTGCCGGTGGTGATGCAAGCCCTGCGCGAACCATCGGGCGCCAGCTGGGACGTGACCCACGGGGCCTGAGCGCCCGCGCTCAGCGTTGGGCCAAACCGTCCAAAACGCCCAGGGTGGGTGCGCTTTGGTTCATGGCGTAGAAGTGCAAGGCGGGCACACCCGCGGTGATGAGTTGGTCGCACAAATCCGTGACCACTTCCAGGCCAAAGGCTTGGATGGACGCCATGTCATCGCCATAGCCTTGTAAACGCAAGCGGATCCAACGCGGGATCTCGGCACCGCACGCATCCGAGAAACGCAGCAACTGGGTGGAGCTGGTGATAGGCATGATGCCGGGGACCACCGGCACATCCGCGCCGCGCTTGTAGGCCTCATCCACAAAACGGAAATAAGCGTCGGTGTTGTAGAAGTACTGCGTGATGGCCGAATCGGCACCGGCCTTGACCTTGGTCACATAGGCTTGCAAGTCTGCCTCGGGCGATTTGGCTTGCGGGTGCACCTCGGGATAAGCCGCCACCTCGATGTGGAAATCGCGGCCCGTCTCCTCGCGGATGAAGGCCACCAAATCGCTGGCGTAATGGAATTCGCCGCTGGCGCCGTAGCCGCTGGGCAAATCACCCCGCAGTGCCACCAAACGCTTGACGCCCATGGCCTTGAGCGTGGCGAGCTGTTCGCGCACGCTGGCCTTGGTCGCACCGATGCACGAAAAGTGAGACGCTGCGCTCACGCCCTCGGCCAAGATCTCGCCCACGGTGTCGAAGGTGCCTTGTTGGGTCGAGCCGCCCGCCCCGTAGGTCACCGAGCAAAACTGCGGATTTTTTGCGTAAAGCGCTTGGCGCACGACACGCAGCTTCTCGGCCCCCTCGGGCGTCTTGGGCGGGAAAAATTCAAAACTCAGTGGCAAGCCCATACAAAAAACTCTCGGTTGCCATCACCGCCGGTGATGGGACTTTCAAAATAATCGCGCAGCGTCAAACCATGATAGGCACAGGCTTTTGTCATGCGTTGCTGCACCAAGGTGTAACTGCTCGCGTCTTTGACCAAACCGCCTTTGCCGATGTGCTCGGGCTGCAACTCGAATTGCGGCTTGACCAGCATCAACATCGCCCCGCCCGGTTGGAGCAGCGGCACGATGGCCGGCCACACCAAGGTTTGCGAGATGAAGGACAGGTCGCCCACGATCAGGTCAAACGGCGCGGCTGCAGTGGCATTGGCTTGCACTAAAGACTCGGCCGTGAGTTCGCGGGCGTTGCTTTTTTCAACGCACACCACGCGAGGGTCTTGGCACAAACGCGGGTGCAGCTGGCCTTGGCCCACGTCCACCCCAACCACCTGCGCCGCGCCCGCTTGCAGCAAAGCGTCGGTGAAGCCGCCGGTGCTTTGCCCCACATCGAGGCAGCGCCAGCCGCTCACGTTCAGACCACAACGCGCCAAAGCGCCTTCGAGCTTGAGCCCGCCGCGCGACACAAAACGCGATTCATCGGTGTTGAGGACTTCCAGCTCTGCGGTCTCTCGCAGCTCTTCGCCGTTTTTGGCCACGGTGTGCCAAGGCCCACCGTGCAGCCGCCAGCGCACACCCGACGCAATGAAGCGCTGGGCCTGCGATTTGGTGGTGGCCAGCCCCCGCTCTACCAACAATTGATCTGCGCGCATGGTGTGTACCGGCGAGCCGCATCAGGGCACCGCGGATCCGGCTTCGCCGGTCCGCAGGTGCCGCCCCCTGGGGGGGTGACGCCGAAGGCGGCTCAGGAGGGACTCAATACCGGTAGGTATCGGCTTTGTAAGGGCCGTTCTTGGAAACACCGATGTAGGCGGCTTGCTCGTCGCTGAGTTCGGTCAGCTGAGCGCCGACTTTCTTCAGGTGCAAGCGGGCCACTTTTTCGTCCAAGTGCTTGGGCAACACATAGACCTTGCCGTTTTCGTACTGGTCTTGCTTGGTGAACAGCTCGATCTGGGCGATGGTCTGGTTGGCGAACGAAGACGACATCACGAAGCTGGGGTGGCCAGTGGCACAGCCCAGGTTCACCAAGCGGCCTTTAGCCAACAAGGTGATCTTCTTGCCATCGGGGAAGATGACGTGGTCGACTTGGGGTTTGATCTCGTCCCACTGGCATTTTTCCAGCGAAACGACGTCGATCTCGTTGTCAAAGTGGCCGATGTTGCAGACGATGGCTTCGTCTTTCATGGCGGCCATGTGTTCGTAACGGATCACGTTCTTGTTGCCGGTAGCCGAGACGAAGATGTCGCACTTGTCGGCGGCGTATTCCATGGTCACGACTTTGTAGCCCTCCATCGCGGCTTGCAGGGCGTTGATCGGGTCGATCTCGGTCACCCAGACTTGGGCGCTCAGGGCGCGCAGGGCTTGGGCCGAGCCCTTGCCCACGTCACCGTAACCGGCGACCACGGCCACTTTGCCGGCGATCATCACGTCGGTGGCGCGCTTGATGGAGTCGACCAAGGATTCGCGGCAGCCGTACAGGTTATCGAACTTGCTCTTGGTCACCGAGTCGTTGACGTTGATGGCGCGGAACATCAGGCTGCCCTTGGCGGCCATTTCGTTCAGGCGCAACACGCCGGTGGTGGTCTCTTCGGTCACGCCGATGATCTGGGCACCCTTGCGGCTGTACCAGGTGGGGTCCACGGCCAGCTTGGCTTTGATGGCGTTGAAGAGGCAGGTCTCTTCTTCGCTGGTGGGGTTGGCGATCAAGGACGCGTCTTTTTCAGCGCGCTTGCCCAGGTGCATGAGCAGCGTGGCGTCGCCGCCGTCGTCCAAAATCATGTTGGGGCCTTCGCCGGGCGTGCCGGCAGCGCCAAATTCAAAGATGCGGTGGGTGTAGTCCCAGTACTCGGCCAAGGTCTCGCCTTTGATGGCGAAGACCGGTGTGCCTTTGGCGGCCAGTGCAGCAGCGGCGTGGTCTTGGGTCGAGAAGATGTTGCAAGAGGCCCAACGCACGTCGGCGCCCAAGGCCTGCAAGGTCTCAACCAACACAGCCGTCTGGATGGTCATGTGCAGCGAGCCGGTGATGCGCGCGCCCTTCAAAGGCTGCGCTTTGTTGAACTCTTCGCGGATGGCCATGAGACCGGGCATTTCGGTCTCGGCGATTTTGATTTCTTTGCGGCCCCAATCGGCCAAGCCGATGTCGGCGATGATGCAGTCGGCGTTGACGGCAGAAGGAATACGTGCGTTCATGTTGCGCTCCAAGTCGGTTGAGTTGAACCACGGGACGCGCTCAGGCAAAAAAAAGCCCATCACACGTTCAGTGGATGAGCGTCGTTGCAATGATGGTCCGAGCCTCACGCCCCTCGCCGACCGGTGGTCGGGGGTGCGCTGCAACGCTCCTCGGATTTAACAATTGTACCGCAGCGCGGCGGTTCGTGCTTCTGCGACACTCGGCTTCGCCATGACGCCTCGCACAGACACCCCAAGCCAGCCCCACCCACCCCTGCACCGCCTTGGGCTCTGGGCGATGTTCGGCGCCACGTTTTTCCAACTCGTGGGCTACTTCATGCTGCTGCCCTATTTGCTGCTGCAGCTCAAGGGTGACGGCGTGTCCACCGCGCTGGCGGGGCTGTTCGCCGCCAGCGGTTGGGTAGGTATTTTTGCGGTCACACCGTTTGTGTCGGCCATCACGCAACGCCTGGGGCGTCGCCCCACGCTGTGGCTCTCGGGCTTGGTGCCCGTCATCGCCGCCGCGGGCTTTTTGCTCACCGACTCGCTGCCGCTGTGGTTCGCGCTGGAGTTCATCGCCGGGGCGGCCTCGGGTTTGCGCTGGGTCTTGGCCGAGGCGGTGGTGGCCGAATTCGCCCCGCCCGAACACCGCGGGCGCATGGTGGGCCTGTTCGAGACCATGGTCGGTACCACCTTTGTGATCGGCCCAGCCTTGCTCGCTGGGGTCGGGCCCGAGCGGCCAGAGAACCTGTGGTGGGTGCTCGGTGCACTGGTGATCGGTCTGGTCATCAGCGCCGCCATCCCGCGCTTGCCAGCGGCCGGCGATGCGCACGACGCCCGCGTAGGCTTGGGCGGCGTTTGGCATGCGCTGCGTGCTCACCCTTTGATCATGGCCGTGGGTTTTGTGGGCGGCTTTTTTGAAAGCGGCCTGACCTCGATCTTGCCGCTCTACGGTTTGGCTTTGGGCATGGGCGCAGTGGCCGCGGCCTTGTTGGTCTCGGCCAGCGGTTTAGGCAGTGCGCTGATGATGCTGCCCGCCGGCATCGCAGTGGACCGCTTGTCGACGCAAGCCCGTTGGGGCAGCGCCCACGGCGCACGCTTGGCGGTCATGCACGCTTGCGCGCTGCTGACCTTGCTGGCCACGGTGCTGATTCCTTTTGTGGCTGGCATGCCTTGGTTGGCGGCCGTGGTGGCCTTTGTGTGGGGCGGCGCGGGGGGCAGCCTCTACACGCTGGCCATGATCGACATCGGTTCGCGCGAACAGGGCATCAACTTGGTCAACAGCACGGCGGTGCTGGTCTTGTCTTACACCTTGGGCGGCGTGCTCGCACCCGCTTTGGGCGCGCTCATGTTGGACGGCGCGCCGACCTTGGGCTTCCCGCTGCTGCTGTTGGCGGTGGCCGGTCCGGGTTGGTGGCTGCTGCGCCGTGCCCAAGTGGCCGTTTGACCCCGCGCAAACGCACCTCAAGGTAAGCTAGGTGCTCCACCCGCCCACCTCAGGACTTTCCCATGGCCATTGCTTGGTTGACCGCCCTCAAAGTGATCCCCTGGGGGGACGTGATTCAACACGCCCCCAAGGTTTTAAGCGCCGCTCGCAAACTGCTGGACCGATCGCCCGCCGAGCCCCCACCCACCAAGGACGAGTTCCAAGAACGCATGGCCAAAACCTTGGCCGACTTGGCCGAACAGAACACCCGTTTGGTCAACGCCGTGGAGGTCTTGCGCGTGCGCACACGCATCTTGATGTGGGTCACGGTCTTGCTGGCCTTGGCGGTGGTGGGCTTGTGGCTGCGTTGATCCCGCGCTAGACCCGCGCCAACACCGGCCCCAGCACGCGCCCCGTGTGGGTGTCTTGGCGCACCACATCTTCGGGCGTGGCGGCCGCCACGATGCGTCCACCGCCCGAGCCGCCCTCGGGGCCCAGGTCCAAGATCCAATCGGCTTCGGCCATGACGTCGAGGTCGTGTTCAATGACCACCACGCTGTGCCCGCCGTCGACCAAACGGTGCAGCACGCGGATGAGTTTTTCCACGTCGGCCATGTGCAAGCCCACCGTGGGCTCGTCGAGCACGTACAAGGTGTGCGGGGCTTTTTGGCCGCGCCGACCGACCTCGTCTCGCACCTTGGAGAGTTCGGTCACCAACTTGATGCGCTGCGCCTCGCCGCCCGACAAGGTCGGTGAGGGTTGGCCCAAGGTCAGGTAACCCAAGCCCACGTCTTTGAGCAGCTGCAAGGGGTGGGCAATGGCGGGCATGCTGGCAAAAAAGCCCACCGCTTCGTCCACTTCCATTTGCAAGACCTCGCCGATGTGTTTG
>CAMDCY010000018.1 GCA_945890705.1 Hydrogenophaga intermedia
CAGGCAGCCCCGTCAACCTTGAAATCGACACCGTGGCCCGCTACGTCGAGCGCATGCTCAGCGCGGGCCTCAACCTGAAAGACGCGGCATGAACGCCACAGTAACCCCCGTGGGCATTTCGCCCGTTGAAGAGATCGTCGCCGAGATGAAGGCTGGCCGCATGGTCATCCTCGTGGACGAAGAAGACCGCGAAAACGAAGGCGACTTGGTCTTGGCCTCGGACCACGTCACCCCCGAAGCCATCAACTTCATGGCACGCTTTGGTCGTGGCCTGATTTGCCTGACGCTCACCCGCGAGCGCTGCGAATTTTTGAAACTCCCGCCCATGGCCGTGCGCAACGGCACGGTCTACAGCACCGCCTTCACGGTCTCCATCGAAGCGGCCGAGGGCGTGACCACCGGCATCTCCGCCGCCGATCGCGCCCGCACCGTGCAAGTGGCTGTGGCCAAAAACAGCCAACCCACCGATTTGGTGCAACCCGGCCATGTGTTCCCCCTGCAAGCGGTGGACGGCGGCGTCCTCATGCGCGCCGGTCACACGGAAGCCGGCTGCGACCTGGCCGCCATGGCCGGCTGCTCGGCGTCGTCGGTGATTTGCGAGATCATGAAAGACGACGGCACCATGGCCCGCTTGCCGGACCTCCAGCTGTTCGCCGCCGAACACGGCCTGAAGATCGGCACCATCGCCGACCTGATCGAACACCGCAGCCGCACCGAGTCACTGGTCAAGAAAATCGGCACCCGCACGCTGAGGACCGCGCACGGTGTGTTCACCGCCAACGCCTACCAAGACGCCACCAGCGGCGGCGTTCACTTGGCGCTGATCAAAGGCATCTTGAAACCCGACCACGCTGTGCTGGCGCGGGTGCACGAGCCGCTGTCGGTGCTCGACGCCCTCGAAACCCAACGCCTCATGCACTCGTGGCCTTTGGACACCACTTTGGCGCGCATCGAATCCGAAGGCTCGGGCGTGGTCGTTCTGCTCAACTGCGGCGAGAGCGCAGATCAACTGCTGGCCCAATTCGACGGCACCGCACGCTCCACCCACGCACCCGAGCGCGGCCGCATGGACCTACGAAGCTATGGCGTTGGCGCACAAATTTTGCGCGACTGCGGCGTGGTCAAAATGCGCCTGATGGGCACGCCGCGGCGCATGCCCAGCATGACGGGCTACGGTTTGGAAATCACGGGCTACCTCAGCCCCGAGGCCTGATTCACTTTTAAAGAACGGAACACCACCATGTTTGGCGCCCAACAAGGCAATGCATCCCACACCAACGGCAGCCAGCTGCGCATCGGCATCGTGCAAGCCCGCTTCAATGAGGACATCACCAACGCTTTGTTCGCGGCCTGCCACAGCGAACTCTTGGCCTTGGGCGTAAGCGCCAAAAACATCGAGCACGTCACCGTGCCCGGTGCGCTCGAAGTGCCGCTGGCCCTGCAAGCCATGGCAGAGCGCGACGACTTTGATGCCCTGATCGCCTTGGGCTGCATCATCCGCGGCGAGACCTACCACTTCGAGCTCGTGGCCAACGAATCGGGCGCGGGTGTGACCCGCATCGGCTTGGATCACCACCTGCCCATCGCCAACGCCATT
The DNA here is from genome assembly GCA_945890705.1 of Hydrogenophaga intermedia. Classification (GTDB taxonomy): domain Bacteria; phylum Pseudomonadota; class Gammaproteobacteria; order Burkholderiales; family Burkholderiaceae_C; genus Hydrogenophaga; species Hydrogenophaga miladensis. The sequence continues at coordinate 1,598 of CAMDCY010000018.1, forward strand.
CTGACCACCGAGAACCTGGAGCAGGCCGTGGCCCGTCAAACCGACAAAGGCCGCGACGCGGCCCGTGTGGCCGTTGAAATGGCCCACATCCTCGATGACCTGAGCTGAGCCATGACCGCTCCACCCGCCACCAAAACCCCGCGCAAAGCCGCCGACAAATCGGCCCGTACCCGTGCGCGCGAATTCGCTCTGCAAGCGCTTTACCAGCACATCGTTGGGCGCAACCCCAGCGAAGACATCGACGCTTTCACCCGCGACCTGGCTGGCTTCCACAAGGCCGACAGCGTGCACTTCGACGCCTTGCTGCACGGCTGCATCGCACAGGCCAACGAGCTCGACGCGCTCATCAAACCCTTGCTCGACCGCCCCTTGAACGAACTCTCGCCGATCGAGCGCGGTGTGCTGTGGATCGGATGCTACGAGTTCCAACACTGCCCCGACGTGCCTTGGCGCGTGGTGCTCAACGAAGCCATCGAGCTGGCCAAATCCTTCGGTGGCACCGACGGCCACAAATACGTCAACGGCGTCTTGCACCAACTCGCCGATCGCTTGCGTCCGCTGGAAGTGCAGGCCAACACCCGCGCATGAAGCTCTCGCAGCGCGCTCAGCGGGTCGCTCCGTTCTATGTGATGGAGCTGGCCAAAGCCGCCAGCGAGATGCAAGCGCGCGCGCGTCCTGGCGACGCGCCCATGATCGCCCTGAACATCGGCGAGCCCGACTTCACCGCACCGCCTTTGGTGCAAGCCGCCGCCCAGCGCGCCGTTGCACAAGGTCTGACCCAATACACCCCAGCCACCGGCCTGCCCGCCTTGCGCGAAGCCATCAGCCGCTGGTACGCCACGCGCTGGGGCGTGACTGTGGACCCTGCGCGCATCATCGTCACCGCTGGTGCCTCGGCCGCGTTGCAACTGGCCTGTTTGGCGCTGATCGACGAGGGCGACGAAGTCCTCATGCCCGACCCCAGCTACCCCTGCAACCGCCAATTCGTGCAAGCCGCGGGCGGCCAGCCGGTGCTGCTGCCTTGCGGTCCCGAACAACGCTTCCAGCTGAGCACCGACAAGGTCACCGCCGCCTGGGGCCCCGCCACGCGCGGTGTGCTGCTGGCCTCGCCGTCCAACCCCACTGGCACCTCGATCGACCGCGAGTCCTTGCAGGGCATCGCACAGGCCGTGCGCGAACGCGGCGGCGTGACCATCGTCGACGAAATCTACCTGGGCTTGAGCTTTGACGAACGCTTTGGCCACAGCGCGCTGGCCCTGCCCGACGGCTTGGGCGAAGGTGTCATCAGCGTCAACAGCTTCTCGAAGTACTTCAACATGACCGGTTGGCGCTTGGGCTGGTTGGTCGTGCCGCCCGCCTTGGTCGGGCCCATCGAACGCTTGGCTCAAAACCTCTTCATTTGCGCCAGCACGGTCGCGCAGCACGCGGCCTTGGCCTGCTTTGAGCCCGAGAGCCTGTCCATCTACGAGGCCCGCCGCGCCGAATTCAAAGCCCGCCGCGACTACTTTATCCCCGAACTTCAGCGCTTGGATCTGCACGTGCCGGTCATGCCCGACGGCGCGTTTTACGCTTGGGCCGACGTCAGTGAGTGGTGCGAACGCTGGGGCCTGCCACCGGCCATCGTGAACGGGCGCGTCAACGAAACCGGCGGCAGTTGGGCCTTGGCGCTGGCCCTGATGGAGCGCTGCGCCTTGGCCACCACGCCCGGCCGCGACTTTGGTGTGCACGAACCCGGGCGCTACCTGCGTTTTTCCACCGCCAACGCCATGGAGCAGCTCAAAACCACGATCGAGCGATTGGAGCAAGCCCGATGAGCGAGCGCGTGTTTCATTGGCCCGTGCGCGTCTACTGGGAAGACACCGACGCCGGCGGCATCGTCTTCTACGCCAACTACCTCAAATTTTTCGAACGCGCCCGCACCGAATGGCTGCGCCACTTGGGCGTCAATCAACACGCCCTGCGCGATAGCACCGGCGGCATGTTCGTGGTCAGCACCAGCCAATTGAACTATTTGCGCCCCGCCCGACTCGATGACATGCTGACCGTGAGCGCCGAACTCACCCAAATCTCGCGAGCCTCCATGACCATCACCCAAACCGCACAACGCATGGACGAGACCACAGGCCCCGTCACCTTGTGTGTGGGTACGATTGGCATTGCTTGGGTCAATGCGCAGACCCTGCGCCCCGAGCGCATCCCGCCCCACGTGGTGTCGGTCCTGCAAGACCGGCATTGATTGAAGTTCAACCCAAACGACACACGCCACCCATGACACACGATTTCTCCATCGTTGCACTGATGCTCAACGCCAGCTGGGTCGTCCAAGCCGTTGTGCTGCTGCTCATCTCGGTCTCCATCATCAGCTGGGCCGCCATCTTTCGCAAAATCATGGCCCTGCGCCAAGTCCACCAAGACGACGAAACCTTTGAGCGCGAATTCTGGTCCGGCGCCAGCCTGAACGACCTTTACAGCGCGGCCAACCAGCGCGGTCGCGACAGCGGCCCCATGGAGCGAATTTTTGCGGGCGGTATGCGCGAATTCGCCAAGCTGCGCGAGCGACGCATCAGCGACCCCTCGGCCTTGCTCGACGGCGCCCGCCGCGCCATGCGCGCGGCCCTTCAGCGCGAACTCGACGCGCTGGAAGTGAACCTCTCCTTCTTGGGCTCGGTCGGATCGGTCTCTCCTTATGTGGGCCTGTTCGGCACCGTCTGGGGCATCATGCACGCCTTCACCGGTTTGGCCTCCATGGCCCAAGTGACCCTGGCCACCGTCGCCCCCGGCATCGCCGAAGCCTTGGTGGCCACGGCCATCGGCCTGTTCGCCGCCATCCCCGCGGTCTTGGCCTACAACCGCTTCTCGCACGACATCGACCGCATCGCCAACCGCTTGGAGACCTTCACCGAAGAGTTCTCCAACATCTTGCAGCGCAACGTGGGCACCTCGCCCAGCAACGCGCCATCGCCCCGCTAAGCCCATGGCCAGCGTACAAACCCGCGGCCGAGGCCGCCGAACCATCAACGAAATCAACATGGTGCCGTTCATCGATGTCATGTTGGTCTTGCTCATCATCTTCATGGTCACGGCGCCCCTGATTTCGCCGAGCCAAATCAACCTGCCCAGCGTCGGTCAAGCCGCGCAACAGCCCGAGCGTTTTGTGCACGTGGTCATCGACGAAGACAGCCAAGTGCGCGTGAGCGAAGGCCGCGGCAAAAGCGACACACCGGCCGTGCCGCTGGACCAAGTGGCCCAGCGCGTGCAAGCGCTGCAAGCCGGTGGCGATGTCGGCCAACAAGGCGACGCGGCCAACGTGCCCGTGGTCATCAGCGCCGACAAGGCCGTGAAATACGAAACCGTCATTGGCGTGATGGACCGCTTGCAACGCGCCGGCGTGGCCCGCGTGGGCTTGTCGGTGCAAATCGCCCAGTAAGCCCAAGGCCTGCATGAGCCCACAGCGCCCCTATCCCATGCCCGAGCCTGGCGGCCCTTGGGGCCTGCCCACGGCGCTGGCCTTGGGGGTGCACGCGCTGCTGGTGCTCGCGCTGACCTGGGGCGTGTCCTGGAAACAAACCCCCGAGCCCGTGCTTGACGCCGAACTCTGGTCCGCCCTGCCCCAAGTGGCCGCGCCCGCTCTGGTCGAGCCACCGCTTGAGCCCCCCGTGGAGGCCGAAGCCGAACCCGAGGCAGAACCCGAACCCCCAGCACCGCCGCCGCCACCCCCGGTGAAACCACCCACACAGACCAAAGCCGACATCGCTGCGCAGAAAAAAGCACTCGACGAGCGCAAGGCAAAAGAAGAAGCCACCAAAGAAAAACTGGCCAAAGAAAAAGCGGCGAAAGACAAAGCCGCCAAGGACAAAGCGGCAAAAGACCAACTGGCCAAGAAAAAACAGGCCGAAGACAAAGCCAAAAAAGACAAGCTGGCCAAAGAAAAAGCCGCCAAGGAAAAAGCGGCCAAAGAGAAGGCCGAGAAAGCCGCCAAGGCCAAAGCCGAGGCAGACGCCCAGCGCCGCGAAGCACAACGCAAAGAGCAAATTGACCGCATGATGGGCCAAGCCGGTGGCAGCGGCAACTCAGCGGGCAACGCTGCAGCCAACAGCGGCCCATCGGCCAGCTACGGCGGGCGCGTGGCTGCGCGCATCAAACCCAACGTGGTCTTGGCCGACCCCGTGGTGGGCAACCCCCGCGCCGAGGTCGAGGTGCGAGCCGATGCCGACGGCAAAATCATCTCGCGCCGTTTGGTCAAAAGCAGCGGCAATGCTGCGTGGGATCAGGCGGTGCTGCGGGCCATCGACCGCACCGGCACCCTGCCCCGCGACACCGATGGTCGCGTGCCCTCTGCGCTCATCATTGGGCTGCGCCCACAAGACTGACGCTTCACGACAAGGGTCAGTCAAAGACGATTTCAGCTTGACGGCCGTGGGCTTGGGCCATCCAGCTGGCCAAGGCGGCGTCGGTGGGGAAGAACAAAGCACGGTCGTCCAAGGCCACATCACATTGCGCGCCGTTGCGTTGCAGTCGCAGGCGCACGGGCATGCCACGGACCAGTTCGCCTTGCTCGGTGTGGTCACGGCGCGGAGGGAATTCGCGCACGAGTTGGGCGATGTTGGGGTTGGTGCCGTTGACGGTCACGCGCAGGTATTTGCCGAAGCGGCAACGTGCGGCGGCCAGGTCCCACACCTGCTGGATTTTTAAGCGCAGACCACCCGAGAATCGGTCGGGCTGGGCAACGGCTTGAACGATCACCAGCTCGTCGTCTTTGAGCGTGTTGCGGTGCTGGTTCATGAGCGCTTCGTCGGCGCTGACCTCGAGCACGGCGGTTTTGTCGTCGAGTTTGAAGAGCGCGAGTTTGCCGCGCTGGCCGTTGATGACGCGCATGTCGGTGACGATGCCGGCCAGGATGACCGGGTCGCGGCTTTCTTTGACGGCCTCCAGCGGGGTTTTGGCGATGCGGCGGATTTCGCGCTCGACTTCGTCGAACAGGTGGCCCGAGAAGTAAAAGCCCATGGCCGTTTTTTCGTGGGTGAGGCGTTCTTTGACGCCCCAGGGCATGGTGGCCAAGAGTTCGGGTTCTTGGGTGCTGGAGCCGTGGTCGTCGTCGCCCATGGCGTCGAACAGGCCGCCTTGGTCGGCGTTGGCCACGCAGGCGCTGGCGTAATCGAAGGCGCGCTCGACCGAGGCCAAGAGTTCGGCGCGGTTGAGGTGGATGGAGTCAAAGCCACCGGCCTTGATGAGGGCTTCGACCGTGCGCTTGTTCAGGCGCTGGCGGTCGACGCGGCGGCAAAAGTCAAACAGGCTCTTGAAGGGGCCGACCTCGGCGCCGTTGGGGCCGTCGCCGCGGCCTTCGCGGGCGGCCACGATGGCGTCGATGGCCTGCTGGCCCGAGCCTTTGATGGCGCCCAAGCCGTAGCGGATGGACTGGTCGGTGATGGGCTCAAAGCGGTGCGAGCCGCGGTTGACGTCCGGCGGCTCGAAGGTGAGTCCCATTTTGAGGGCGTCTTCGTGCAAGACCTTGAGCTTGTCGGTGTCGTCCATTTCCACCGTCATGTTGGCGCAGAAGAACTCGGCCGTGTAATGCACCTTAAGCCAGCCGGTGTGGTACGCCAAGAGCGAGTAGGCGGCGGCGTGCGACTTGTTGAAGCCGTAGCCCGCGAACCTCTCCATCAAATCAAAAATTTCGTTGGCTTTTTCTTCGTTGATGCCGTTTTTGGCCGCACCGGCGCGGAAGATGGCGCGGTGCTCGGCCATTTCTTCGGCCTTCTTCTTGCCCATGGCGCGGCGCAGCATGTCGGCGCCACCGAGCGAGTAACCACCCAGGACCTGCGCGGTCTGCATCACCTGCTCTTGGTAAACCATGATGCCGTAGGTCTCGGACAAGACCGACTCCACCAGCGGGTGCGGGTAGAGCACCGGTTCACGCCCATGTTTGCGCGCCACGAAGCTGGGGATCAGGTCCATGGGGCCGGGGCGGTACAAGGCGTTCAAGGCGATCAGGTCTTCCAAGCGACTGGGCTTGGCGTCTTTGAGCATGCCCTGCATGCCGCGGCTTTCAAACTGGAACACCGACTCCGTTTGTCCGCGCGAGAACAGCGCGTAGACCTTGGGGTCGTCGAGTGGGATGTTGTCGAAGCTGAAGCCTTCTTGGCCGGGGTGGCGCTGCATGATGAATTCGCGCGCGATCTCCAGAATGGTCAGCGTGGCCAGGCCCAAGAAGTCGAACTTGACCAAGCCGATGGCTTCGACGTCGTCTTTGTCGTACTGGCTCACGGCCGAGTCGCTGCCGGGCTGCATGTACAGCGGGCAGAAGTCGGTGAGCTTGCCCGGCGCGATCAGCACGCCCCCAGCGTGCATGCCGACGTTGCGCGTCATGCCTTCGAGCTTTTGCGCGAGTTCGATGAGGGTCTTCACGTCCTCTTCTTGCTCGATGCGCTGCGCCAAGACGGGCTCCATCTCGATGGCGTAGTTGTTTTTGTCGCCCTCCACTTTCGGGCTGGGCGGGTACTGCAGCGTCACACTCATGCCCGGTTTGTTGGGGATGAGTTTGGAGATGCCGTCGCAAAAAGTGTAAGACAGGTCGAGCACACGACCCACGTCGCGGATGGCAGCGCGCGCGGCCATGGTGCCGAAGGTGGCGATCTGGCTCACCGCGGCGCGGCCGTATTTGTTTTTGACGTAGTCAATCACGCGGTCGCGGTTGGTCTGGCAAAAGTCGATGTCGAAGTCGGGCATCGACACGCGCTCGGGGTTCAAGAAGCGCTCGAACAGCAGGTTGTATTGCAGCGGGTCGAGGTCGGTGATCTTCAGCGCATACGCCACCAGCGAGCCCGCACCGGAGCCGCGACCGGGGCCGACGGGGCAGCCATTGTTCTTGGCCCATTGGATGAAGTCACCCACGATCAAGAAGTAACCGGGGAATCCCATGTTGAGGATGGTCAGCAGCTCAAACTCCAGACGCTCGACGTAGCGCGGGCGCTGGGCTTCGCGCTGGGCCACGTCGGGGTAGAGGTGAACCAATCGTTCGTTCAGGCCTTCGTGCGAGACGTGCCGGAAATAGTCCTCGACCGACATCACCACGCCGTTGACTGGCGGGATGGGAAAGTTGGGCAGTTGCGGCTTGCCCAAAGTGAGCTTGATGCTGCAGCGCTTGGCGATCTCAAAGGTGTTGGCGATGGCCGAGGGGATGTCGGCGAACAGGGCCTGCATCTGCTCACTGCTTTTGAAGTACTGCTCGCGGGTGAAGCGGCGCACGCGGCGGTTGTTGCTCAGGATGTCGCCGTCCGAGATACACACGCGGGCTTCGTGCGATTCGTAGTCGTCCGGCTCGGTGAACTGCACCGGGTGCGTGGCGACCACGGGCAGGCCCAAACGCGCGGCCAGCGGGATGGTGGCTTTGATGTGGCGCTCGTCGTCGGGGCGTCCAGCACGCTGGATTTCCAAATAAAAGCGGTGCGTGAAGACGCTGGCGATTTGCAGGGCCGTGTCGGTGGCCCGTTGGGGCTGCTCGGCCAAGAGGGCTTGGCCCACGGGGCCGCTGTGCGCGCCCGACAGCAGGATCAGGCCGCCGTTGAGCTCTTGCAACCAAGCCCATTTGACAACCGCCGTGTCGCGGTGGACGTTGGTCGTCCAAGCGCGGGCCAAGATTTCACACAGGTTGAGGTAGCCGGGCCAGTCTTGCACCAGCAGCAAGACGCGGGGCATGGGCGGGGCATGCACGCCGGGGCCGGGCATGGGGATGTCTTCATCACCCAAGCCGTGCAACAAGACCTCCGCGCCCAAAATCGGCTTGATGCCCTTGCCCCGGGCGGCCTTGTAGAACTTGACCGCGCCAAACAGGTTGTTCAGATCGGTGATGGCCAAGGCGGGCTGGCCGTCCTTGGCGGCAGCGGCCACCGTATCGTCGATGCGGTTGGTGCCGTCAACGACGGAGAATTCGGTGTGCAGACGCAGGTGGACAAACATATCGCCCCATTTTAATGGGGGCTCAGCGCTTGAGGATTTGCAGCACTTCGGAGCGGAATTCACGGCTGTACAAAATGCCCACCACCAGCAGCGTGGCCAGCACCATGGACAAGGGCGAAATGAACCAAGCCAGCGCGGCAAATGAGAAATAGTAGGCGCGCAGGCCATCGTTGAAGGTCTCTGCGGCCGCCCCCACCATGGCCGCGGCGCGCTCGGCATGTACCTGAGCGTCTTCCTGCCCCGACTCAAACGCCTCTGGCGGCGGCATGGCACCGATCACCAGCGCCACAAAGGTGTACAGGCGCATGCACCACGAAAAGCGGAAGAAGGCGTACACAAAAATACCCACCAAGACCAAGATCTTGAACTCGAAGACGATGAGCGTGGTGGTTTGAGCAAAGGGGATCTCGCTCATCAGCTCCGTGGCCTTGTCGGTCGTGCCCAAGAGCGCGAACAAACCACCGATGACCAGTATGGACGTGGACGAGAAAAACGAAGGCGTGTGCGAGAGGGTTTGGGTGATCAGCCCGTCGATCATGCGCGGGTCGCGCGCCGTGGCCTGCATCATCCAATAGGTGCGGTAGCGGTTGGTCGTCCCAATCAAAGAAGGCCGCCGCCCACCCCAAAACTTGGCAAACCACGCATAGCCCACCCACAAAGCAAAAAAGCAGACCAGCGCCAGCCAGTCTGCCCAAGGAATGAGGTTGATCAGTTTCATGGCGCCATGTTAACGCGCCACTTCGTTCAACCGCGCAGCTTTTTCGCGACTTGCGCCACGCGCTGACCGTATTGGCGGGCGGTGTCGAGGTCGCCTTCGGGGATGTCGGCGGCAGGGCTGGTGGGGCCGACTTGGGCCATCAGGCCGGAGTTGGAGCCGATGCGGTTGATGGTGCCGTCGTTCATCGCGGGTTGGCCAACCCAGATCATGCCGTGCTGCATGGCCAAGGTGATGAAGTATTGAATGGTGGAGAGCTTGTCACCGCTGGGGCTGGCCGAGATGGTGAAGCCAGCGGCGATTTTGTCTTTCCAGGTGCTGGAGAACCAGCGCTTGGACGAGGCGTCGGCGATTTTCTTGAACTGCCACGAGGCCATGCCCATGTAGGTGGGCGAGCCAAAGATGATGGCGTCGGCGGCGTCCAGCGCGGCCCAGTCGGCGTCGCTGATGTTGCCGTCGGCGTCGATGGCGATCAGCTCAGCGCCGGCGCCTTCGGCCACGTATTGGGCGACGCGTTGGGTGTGGCCGTAGCCTGAGTGGTAGAGAACAGCGATTTGGGTCATGAAAAAACTCCTGTGGAATAAAAAAATTAACGGGTGAATGAGGCGGGCAGTTCGCCCATCGCGCCCGATTGGAAGGCGTTGATGTAGGCCACGATGTCGTCGCGGGTGTTGCCCACAAAAGGGCCGTGCGGCACGACCGGCTCGCGCAGCGGCGCACCGCTGAACCAAACCAGTTGGGCCCCGCCCTCGCCCGCTTGGAGGCTGACCACCGAGCTGCTGGGCGCGCCCACTAGGGCGGGCGACATGAGCACGGTTTGCGGGGCTTGAGCGGCATCGTCGCCCACGCTGAGCGTGCCGTGGGTGACGATGGCAAAGGCGTTGTGGGCGTCGGGGACGGTCAAGTCCAAGTGCGCGTGTGCGTCAAGCTCGATGGCCCACAGGTTGACCGGTGTGGCCCAGCGAGCGTCGGCGCTGATGGGCGCGCTGAGCGTGATGTTGGGGCCCACGTAGCTGCCGGCCGCGACCTTCAGGCGAGCGCCCTCGCCTTGCCACACGGGCATGGCAGCACGATCGGTTTTGAAGACGGCGGCGGGATCTTGTTTGCGCGCACGCGCCATGTTCACAAAGATCTGCAAGCCGCGCGCCGACTGGCCGGGGTTGCTGGGCGTTTCTTCGTGGACGATACCGCTGCCCGCTTGCGTCCAGTGCAGGTCGCCGGGGGCGATGGTGCTGTGGTCGCCTTGTGAGTCCCGGTTGATGACGCCACCGGGCGAGTCGTCGAGCATGAGCGTGACCGCACTCATGCCGCCGTGCGGGTGCGGCAAGAAGAAGTGGTGCGGCATGTCAAAGGCGTCCACGCCCAAGAAGGGGTCGATCAAGCCCGAAGGCAGCGGGGGCAATTGGTGCGCGAAGGTGCGCGCATCGAAGCGGTGCAGCGGCATGTCGGCCACGCTGTGCACGGCTCGGCGTTTGAGGAGTTCTTGGCCGCACATGGTTCAGGCGGCCAGGTCAAAGACCAGCACTTCGGCGTCTTGGGCGTCGCTGAGTTCGATCTGCGTTTCGTCGGCCATGACGGCGGCGTCGCCGGTGCTCAGGGCTTGGCCGTTGACTTTGAGCTCGCCGCGCACCAGGTGCACATAGGCTTTGCGGCCGGGGGCGATGTGGAGTTCGGCGCGGTGATCGGCGTCGAGCAAACCGGCGTAGAGCGCGGCGTCGGCGTGGATGGTGACCGAGCCTTGGGCACCGTCGGGAGAGGCAACCAAGCGCAAGCAACCGGTTTTCTCGGCCGCGACAAAGGTTTTTTGTTCGTAGCTCGGCGCGATGCCGCGCACGTTGGGCTCTATCCAGATTTGCAAAAAGTGGGTGGTGGCGTTGGGCGCGTGGTTGAACTCGCTGTGCTGCACGCCGCTGCCCGCGCTCATGCGCTGCACGTCGCCGGGCGGGATGCCTTTGACGTTGCCCATGCTGTCTTTGTGCGCCAGCTCGCCTTGCAAGACGTAGCTGATGATTTCCATGTCGCGATGGCCGTGCGTGCCAAAGCCGGTGCCGGGGGCGATGCGGTCTTCGTTGATGACGCGCAGGTTGCCCCAGCCCATCCACTTCGGATCGAAGTATTCGGCAAAAGAAAACGAGTGTTGGCTGTGCAGCCAGCCGTGATCGGCTAGGCCTCGATCTTCGCTGCGTCGGATGTGGATCATTGCTTGCTCCTGTGGGTTACCTTGTGTCTATTGTGGGTTTGGACTGTTCGATTTTGTGACTGCCAATTTGATGTCATCATTCAATTAATTCGAATTAAAAAGGGATTCCAAATGGCCCAAATCGACACCCGTTCGGCGCTGTCGCCCGACAACCTGGCTTTGCTAATGGCCGTGGCGCAGTGCGGCAGCATGGCCGGCGCGGCGCGGCAGATGGGTTTGGTGCCCAGCGCGCTGACCTACCGCGTTCGGCAAATCGAAGACGCGCTGGACGTGTTGCTGTTTGACCGGGGCTCGCGCCGCGCGGTGCTCACGCCAGCAGGGGCCGAGTTGCTGCGCTCGGGCTCGCTGTGGCTGGACCAAATCGATGCGCTGGCGCAGCGCGTCAAGCGCGTGGCCACAGGCTGGGAGGCGCAGCTGACCGTGGCGGTGGACGCGGTGATGGCGCCCTCGGCGGTGCTGGACTTGTGCCAAGATTTTTACGCCACCGGCGCGCCCACGCGCTTGCGCTGGCGGGCCGAAACCCTGTCGGGCACCTTGGAGGCTTTGCAAAGCGGCGCGGCGGATTTGGCGCTGGGCGTGGCCACCGACGCGGCCGTGGTCGACATCCAAACCGCGCCGCTGGGCACGCTGCGCATGGTGTTCGCGGTGGCGCCGCACCACCCCTTGGCGCAGCACAGCGGCTCACTGCAAGACGCCGACGTGCGGGCGCACCGCGCCGTGGCGGTGGCCGACAGCACGCAGCGCGGGCGCGGCGTGACGCACAACCTCTTGCTGGGCCAAGATGTGCTGACCGTGCCCTCGATGCAGCACAAGCTGCAAGCGCAGTTGCGCGGCTTGGGCGTGGGGTTTTTACCTTGGCCTTTGGCGCAGCCGCACATCGATGCGGGGCGATTGGTGGTCAAGCCCATGGCCAGTGGGACTCGTCAAGTGCCGGTGTCGTACGCCTGGCGGCGCCCGGCGGCCAACGCGCCCATGGGTCAAGCGCTGCGTTGGTGGCTCGATCGACTCGAACACCCCAACACGCGGCATGCCCTACTGGATCGACACGACGTGGGCTGATACAGTGATGCGCATCGGCCTTGCGCCATTAAAAAAAAGAGACCCACCATGAGCACTGCACGCACCCCAAAACCCCAGCGTTTGAAAACTTCTGTGGCGCTGCACGTGGCGGTGGTGGGCGCGGGCATGGCCGGCGTGGTGTGCGCACGCACCTTGGCGCAAGCCGGTCAACGCGTGACGCTGATCGACAAGTCGCGTGGTCCGGGCGGGCGCATGTCCACTCGCCACACCGAGTTCGGTGACTTCGACCACGGCGCGCAGTACTTCACGGTGCGCGACGCGCGCTTTGCACGCGCCTTGGAAAACGCCCATGCGATCGTGCGTCCCTGGAGCGCCAACACGGTGCGCGTGCTCGACGAGTTGGGCCACGTGTTGGTCAGCGCCCCACCGCCCAAAGAACCGCACTTCGTGGCCAAGCCCGCCATGAGCAGCTTGCTCAAGCATTGGGTGCAACCGCTGACCGATGGCAGCGCCGCGGCCGATGCGCGGGTGATGTTCAACGCCCGAGTCACGCGCATCGAGCGCGACGCACTCAACCCAGAGCAGTGGCAACTGGGCATGGAAGACAGCGATGGTGGCCAACAGGTCTTGGGGACTTTTGACCGCGTGGTGCTTGCCATGCCGCACCCCCAAGCGCACGACTTGCTGCGCAGCGCGGGCTTGGCGCCCAACCTGCGCAAAGCCTTGACCACCGTGGACGTGGCGCCCTGCTGGACGCTGATGGTGGCCTTTCCGCAGGCCTCGCAACCCGGTTTGCCGCACCTGGGGCCCCAGTGGAACGCCGCGCGCAGCACACACCACCGCATCAGTTGGTTGGCGCGCGAATCGAGCAAACCCGGGCGCGGCTCGGTGGAGCGTTGGACGGTGCAGGCCAGCCCCGTGTGGTCGGCCAAACACTTGGAAGACGACGCCGAGCGCGTGAAGGCCAAGATGATCAAGGGCTTTGCCGAGATCACCGGCATCCGCGCCGAGCCGTCTTGGTCGCAAGTGCACCGCTGGCGCTTTGCGCAAACCAGCACGCCCTTGGGTCAGCCTTTCTTGTTCGACGCCGCGCTGGGCGTGGGCGCCTGTGGTGACTGGTGTTTGGGGCACCGGGTGGAGGACGCGTTTGTGTCGGGTCTGGAAATGGCCTTGGCAGTGAAATGAGTTGAGCGTGGGCGACATGGCCAGCGCGTACCGGGGCCGCTTCGCACCCTCACCCACCGGCCCCTTGCACGCGGGCTCCTTGGTGGCGGCGTTGGCCAGTTGGCTGGATGCCCGCGCCCACCACGGCACTTGGTTGGTGCGCATCGAAGACATCGACACCGTGCGCTGCCAAGCGGGCATGGGCGAGCGCATCTTGGCGCAGTTGGCCGCTTGTGGCATGGTCAGCGATGAGCCCGTGTGGTGGCAGAGCCAGCGCGCAGCGGCCTATGGGACGGCGCTCGCGCAGTTGGTGAGCGTGGGTTTGGCCTACCCTTGCGCGTGTTCGCGCCGCGCGATCGAAGTCGAGCTGCAGGTCTTGGGGCAAGAGCCCGAGCGCGGCCAAACCCCGGTCTACCCCGGCACGTGTCGACCCGATCACGGTGGCTTGGACGGTCGAACCGCACGCGCTTGGCGCATGGACATTCGCCCGCACACCGAACTGGCATGGAACGACCGGCGCTTGGGCGCACAAGCGCAAAACGTCGAACAGGCCGTGGGCGACTTTGTGCTCAAACGCGCCGATGGGCTGTGGGCGTACCAGCTCGCGGTGGTGGTGGACGATGCCGCGCAAGGCATCACCGACGTGGTGCGCGGCGAGGATTTGGCCGACAACACGCCGCGCCAGCGGGTGTTGCAAACGGCCCTGGGTTTGCCGCTGCTGCGCTACCTGCACACGCCCTTGGTGCTCGATGCCGATGGCGACAAACTGAGCAAAAACAAAGGGGCTGCGGCCTTGGTGTGCGACACGCCAACTCAGGCATTGGTCGCGCTGCAAGCGGCCGCGCAAGCCTTGGGTTTGCCGCGCAGCGACGCCCTCACGGTGGGCGAGGCGCTGGCCGAATGGGTGCGGGCTTGGGGCGCGAGATAATCTGGGCATTGACCGAACGCCTCGCCCATGACCACAGAACCCACCACAGACTCGACCGCCCCAGAAGCCTCGGCGCCTTTTATGCGCCAGATCAAAACCTATGTGCTGCGCGCCGGGCGCATGGGCACGGGCCAGATACGCGCCTTTGACCAGTATGGCTTGCGCTTTTTGCTGCCCTACCAAGCCGAGCGCTTGGACGTGAATGCGGCGTTTGGTCGCAGCGCGCCGCTGATCCTGGAGATCGGCTTTGGCATGGGCGACGCCACCGCGCACATCGCGCAGGTGCGCCCGGGCGACAACTTTTTGTGTTGCGAGGTGCACGAGCCCGGCGTGGGCGCGCTGCTCAAGCGCTGCGGCGAAAACGACATCAGCAACATCCGCATCGTGCAACACGACGCGGTCGAGGTGATGGACCACATGCTGGGCCAGGACAGCCTGGACGGCGTGCACATTTTTTTTCCTGACCCTTGGCACAAGAGCCGCCACCACAAGCGCCGCTTGATCCAGTCACCGTTTGTGCAGCGCTTGGCACAGCACATCAAGCCCGGCGGCTACTTGCACTTGGCCACCGACTGGGCGCCCTACGCCGAGCAAATGATGGCCGTGCTCAGCGCCGAGCCTTTGTTGGTGAACACCGCGGGTGCGGGCCAATTCGCGCCGCAACCCGACTACCGCCCACTGACCAAGTTTGAAAACCGTGGTCTCAAGCTCGGCCACGGCGTGTGGGACTTGGTGTTCCGCCGCGCCTGACATGCCAGACTTGGGCAAGCCCCTTGCTTTGCCCATGCGCGACGGCGTGAGCGCCAGCGTGGTTTCGGTGCCGCAAGGAGCGCCGCACCTGCTCGATTTTTTGGCCCATCGCATGCCCGGCATTTCTCGCGCTGATTGGGCCGAACGCTTGGCGCAAGGCTTGGTGCTGCAAGAAAACGGCCAAGCCGCCCAGGCCGACCAGTCCTGCCACGTGGGCCAACGCATTTATTACTACCGCCACTTGGCCGATGAACCGGTCCTGCCGTTCCAGGCGAACATCGTGTTCGAAGACGAGCACCTGATGGTGGCCGACAAACCGCACTTCATGCCCGTCACGCCCGCGGGCCGTTATGTGCAACAGAGCCTGTTGGTGCAACTCAAGCGCCAAACTGCTTGCGCCGACTTGGTGCCCCTGCACCGCATCGACCGCGAAACCGCAGGCCTCGTGCTGCTGGGCAAACGACCCCAAGACCGCGACGCCTACCACGCGCTGTTTCGCGACCACCAAATCCGCAAGACCTACCACGCCGTGGCGCCGCTGCTGGATGGCTTGCCTCTGCCGCGCGTGCACCGCAGCCGCTTGGTGCCGGGCGAGCCGTTTTTCAGAACACAAGAAGTGCCGGGCCAGCCCAACAGCGAAACCCGCGTCGCCTTGCTGCACAGCGAAGGTGTAAGGGGCATGTACAGCCTAGAACCCATCAGCGGCAAACGCCACCAACTGCGTGTGCACATGAACGCTCTGGGCATCCCCATCGAGGGCGACCCCTTTTATCCAAAAGTGCTGCACGGCCCCGACGAACCCGAAGACTTTCAGTGGCCGTTGCAACTGCTGGCCCACTCGGTGTCCTTCACCGACCCTGTGACGGGCCAAGCACGGCGGTTCGTGAGTCAGCTCACGCTGTCTTTGACCGCGAAATGACGCTCAAACGCGTTCGCTGACCCAAGCTTGCACGCTGGCCATGGCAGCAGACAAGGCAGCGGGGTTGGAGCCGCCGGCCATGGCCATGTCGGGTTTGCCTCCGCCTTTGCCGCCGACCTGTTGGGCGACGAAGTTGGCGAGTTCGCCGGCTTTGACTTTGCCGATGTTGTCGGCGGTCACGCCCGCGGCGATTTGCACTTTCTCGCCGTCCACAGCGGTGAGCACCACCACGGCGGACTTGAGTTTGGACTTGAGCTTGTCCATGGTGTCGCGCAGGGCTTGGGCGTCGGCGCCTTCGAGTTGGGCGACCAAGAACTTGATGCCTTTGATGTCGATGGCTTGGGCCATGAGCTCATCGCCTTGGGCCGAGGCCACCTTACCTTTGAGGGCGGTGATTTCTTTTTCGAGGGCTTTGACTTGGTCGAGCACTTGGGCCAAGCGAGCGTTGAGTTCGTTGCTCGGGGCTTTGAGGGCGCCCGCGGCTTGACTCACGGTGGCTTCCAAGGTTTGCAAATAGGCCAGCGCGTTGGAGCCCGTGACCGCTTCGATGCGGCGCACGCCCGAGGCCACACCGCTTTCGGCCACGACCTTGAACAGGCCAATGTCACCGGTGGCGTTGACGTGGGTGCCGCCGCAGAGTTCGCGGGTGGAGCCGATGTCGAGCACGCGCACAGTCTCGCCGTACTTCTCACCGAAGAGCATCATGGCGCCGGTTTTTTGTGCCGATTCGATGTCCATCAACTGGGCTTTGGCGGGCGCGTTGGCCAAAATTTCAGCGTTCACGATGGCTTCGATCTCGCGGATTTGGGCGTCGGTGACTGGGGCGTTGTGCGCGAAGTCAAAGCGCGTGCGCTCGGCCGTGACGAGCGAGCCCTTTTGCAGCACATGGGTGCCCAAGACGTCGCGCAAAGCTTTGTGCATGAGGTGGGTGGCGCTGTGATTGCGCACGGTGGCGGCGCGCAGCTCGGTGTTGACGTGCGCTTGCACGGCGTCACCGACCTTGAGGCTGCCACGGACTTGGCTGCCGTGGTGACCGAACACGTCGGCCTTGATTTTTTGGGTGTCCACCACCTCGAAGCCCGCGTCGCCACAAACGATGGTGCCTTGGTCACCGACTTGGCCGCCGGACTCGGCGTAGAACGGGGTGGTGTCGAGCACGACCACACCGGACTGACCGGCGTCGAGCTGGTTCACGGCTAGGCCGTCGCGGTACAGGGCCAAGACTTTGGCCGAGGCTTGCAGCGACTCGTAGCCCACAAACGCGTTGCCCGAGCCGGCGTACTCCAAGGCCTTGTCCATCTTGAACTTGCCGGCGGCACGCGCTTGGTCTTTTTGTTTTTTCATGGCCGCGTCAAAGCCTGCCTCGTCCACCGTCAGGCCGCGCTCGCGACAGACGTCGGCCGACAGGTCCAGCGGGAAGCCGTAGGTGTCGTGCAACTTGAACGCCACTTCGCCGGGTAACTCTTGGACACCACCGGCCAAGGCCGCGTCCAAGATTTGCATGCCGCTTTGCAGCGTTTCAAAGAAGCGCTCTTCTTCCACGCGCAGGATGTCGGTGATGCTGGCGGCTTGGTTGGCCATGTTGGGGTAGGCCTGGCCCATCAAGCGCACCAAGTCGGGCACGAGCTTGTGGAAGAACGGGGTTTTTTGGCCGAGCAAGTAGCCGTGGCGGATGGCGCGGCGGATGATGCGGCGCTGCACATAGCCTCGGCCTTCGTTGCTGGGCACCACGCCGTCGCTGACCAAGAACGCGGTGGCGCGGATGTGGTCGGCGATCACGCGCAGGCTCTTGTGGCCCAAGTCGGTGGTGCCGGTTTCGCGCGCCGCGGCTTTGATGAGCGCATCAAAAATGTCGATTTCGTAGTTGCTGTGCACATGCTGCAGGATGGCAGCCAAGCGCTCCAAGCCCATGCCGGTGTCCACGCAGGGCGCGGGCAGAGGCGTGACGGACCCGTCTTCGTGCATGTTGAACTGCATGAACACGTTGTTCCAGATTTCGATGAAGCGGTCGCCGTCTTCTTCGGGGCTGCCAGGTGGGCCGCCGGGAATGTGCGGGCCGTGGTCGTAGAAGATCTCCGAGCAAGGGCCACAAGGGCCGGTGTCGGCCATCATCCAGAAGTTGTCGCTTTTGTAGCGCCCGCCTTTGTTGTCGCCGATGCGAATCACGCGCTCGGGTGGCAGGCCGATTTCTTTGGTCCAGATATCGTAGGCCTCGTCGTCTTCTTGGTAGACGGTGGCCAGCAACTTGTCTTTGGGCAGCTTGTAAACCTCGGTCAGCAGCTCCCAGGCCCACTTGAGCGACTCGCGTTTGAAGTAGTCGCCAAATGACCAGTTGCCCATCATTTCAAAGAAGGTGTGGTGGCGCGCGGTGTACCCCACGTTTTCCAAGTCGTTGTGTTTGCCACCGGCGCGCAAGCACGCCTGCACGGACGCGGCGCGCACATACGAGCGTTTGTCTGTGCCCAAGAACACGTCTTTGAACTGGACCATGCCCGAGTTGGTGAACATCAGCGTGGGGTCGTTGCCCGGCACCAAAGGGCTCGAGGCCACGACGGTGTGGCCTTTGGAGGCAAAGAAGTCCAAGAAGGTCTTGCGGATATCGGCAACGGAAATGGGGGCTTGGCTCATGGGGTGTGTTCGCTGAAAGTGCAGCCTGTGATTATAGGTTTGAGGCCTTGGGCCGCTGGGATGCTCGAATTTCTTGCCGGACGGGACTCCCGCGGCTGTGTGTGCTTATTCGGGGTGTGTTAATTTGATCAAATGGTTCAAAATAGGTGTTGGATACACAATAATTTTTGCAGGGAACCCCATGAAACGCGAAAACAACCTGAACAACGCCGCCTTACTCGCCCGCCGCCAAGCCGCCATTCCGCGCGGCGTGGGCTTCAGTCACCCGATTTTCATCGAGCGCGGTGAGAACGCTGAAATCTGGGACGTCGAGGGCCGACGTTTCATCGACTTCGCGGGCGGCATCGCGGTGCTCAACACCGGCCACCGCCACCCCAAAATCATCCAAGCGGTCAAAGACCAACTCGACCACTACACCCACACCTGCTTCCAGGTCTTGGCCTACGAGCCTTATGTGGAGCTGGCCGAGCGCATCAACGCCAAAGCCCCCGGCGACTTCGCCAAGAAAACCCTGTTTTTGACGACCGGCGCCGAGGCCGTGGAAAACGCCGTCAAGATCGCCCGCGCCCACACAGGCCGCTCGGGCGTGATCGCTTTCGGCGGCGGCTACCACGGCCGCACCTTGCTGACCTTGGGCTTGACTGGCAAGGTCGTGCCCTACAAAACCGGCTTTGGCCCCTTCCCTGCTGAAGTGTTCCACGCGCGCTTCCCCAACGCGCTGCACGGCGTGAGCGTGGACGACGCCATCGAATCCATTGAGCACATCTTCAAAAACGACATCGAAGCCAGCCGCGTGGCGGCCATGATCGTCGAGCCCGTGCAAGGCGAAGGCGGCTTCAACGTGGCCCCGCCCGAGTTCTTGCAACGCGTGCGCGCGCTGTGCGACCAGCACGGCATCGTGATGATCGCCGACGAAGTGCAAACCGGCGCCGGCCGCACCGGTACGTGGTTCGCGGTGGAGCAATCGGGCGTGGCGCCCGACCTGATCACCATGGCCAAGTCCATGGCCGGTGGCTTCCCCATTTCGGCGGTGGTCGGCCGCGCCGAGATCATGGACGCCCCCGCCCCTGGCGGCTTGGGCGGTACCTATGCCGGCAGCCCGCTGGCTTGCGCGGCCGCACTGGCTGTGCTCGAGGTGTTCGACGAAGAGAACCTGCTGCAGCGCAGCCGCGACGTCGGCCAGCGCATCACCAGCCGCTTGCAAGCGCTCGCCAAAGACCACAAATGCATCGCCGAGGTGCGCGGCTTGGGCGCGATGGTGGCCATGGAGCTGTGCAAAAACGGCGATCCGCACCAGCCCGACGCCGATCTCACCAAGGCCTTGGCGGTCGAAGCCATGAACCGTGGCCTGATCATCTTGACCTGCGGCACCTACGGCAATGTCGTGCGCATTTTGGTGCCATTGACCGCCAGCGACACAGTGATCGACGAAGGCCTTAACATGATCGCCAATGCCCTAAACCACCTTCAAGGAAAGTCCGCATGAGCGCCAGCCCCCGTTTTTCTTGGGAAGACCCCTTCAACCTCGACAGCCAACTCAACGACGATGAACGCGCCGTGCGCGACGCTGCCCACGCCTATTGCCAAGAGCGTTTGCTGCCCCGCGTGACCGAGGCCTTTCGCCACGAAAAAACCGACCCCGCCATCTTTCGCGAAATGGGCGAACTCGGTTTGCTCGGCGCGACCATCCCCGAGCAATACGGTGGCGCTGGCCTGAACTACGTGTGCTACGGCTTGGTGGCGCGCGAGGTCGAACGCGTGGATTCGGGCTACCGCTCGATGATGAGCGTGCAAAGCTCGCTGGTCATGTTGCCCATCAACACCTTTGGTACCGAAGCGCAAAAACAAAAATACCTACCCAA
Organism: Hydrogenophaga intermedia; assembly: GCA_945890705.1. GTDB lineage: Bacteria > Pseudomonadota > Gammaproteobacteria > Burkholderiales > Burkholderiaceae_C > Hydrogenophaga > Hydrogenophaga miladensis. The sequence goes on from CAMDCY010000018.1 coordinate 21,740, forward strand.
ACTGGCCACGGGTGAGTGGATCGGCTGCTTTGGCCTGACCGAACCCGACCACGGTTCTGACCCCGCCTCGATGGTCACCCGCGCCAAAAAAGTCCCCGGTGGCTACAGCGTGAGCGGCGCAAAAATTTGGATCACCAACAGCCCGTTTGCCGATGTGTTCGTGGTGTGGGCCAAGGACGACGAAGGCGCGATCCGCGGCTTCATTCTGGAAAAAGGCACGAAGGGCTTGAGCGCTCCAGCCATCCACAGCAAAGTCGGCTTGCGCGCGTCGCTGACTGGCGAGATCGTGATGGACAACGTCTTTGTGCCCGAAGAAAACGCCTTCCCTGACATCCGCGGCCTTAAAGGCCCCTTCACCTGCTTGAACAGCGCGCGCTACGGCATCGCTTGGGGCGCTCTGGGTGCCGCCGAGGACTGCTACTTCCGCTCACGCCAATACGTCATGGACCGCCATCAATTTGGCCGGCCCTTGGCGGCCAACCAACTGATCCAGAAGAAGCTCGCCGACATGCTCACCGAGATCAGCTTGGGGCTGCAGGGCTGCTTGCGCTTGGGCCGCATGAAGGACGAGGGCACGGCCGCGGTCGAGCTCACCAGCATCTTGAAACGCAACAGCTGCGGCAAGGCGCTGGACGTGGCGCGCATGGCGCGCGACATGATGGGCGGCAACGGCATTTCGGACGAGTACGGCGTGGCGCGCCACTTGGTGAACCTGGAAGTGGTCAACACCTACGAGGGCACCCACGACGTGCATGCGCTGATCTTGGGACGTGCGATCACCGGCATCCAAGCCTTCTCTTGATGCCCGTTGAACAAACGAGCGCCAACGCGCCCCACAGCCCCCCGCAGCCGCTGGCCGGTGTGCGGGTGCTGGACCTCTCGCGCGTGCTCGCCGGGCCTTGGGCCGGCCAGCTCTTGGCCGACTACGGCGCCGATGTACTCAAGGTCGAGCGCCCCGGCGCGGGCGACGACACCCGCACCTGGGGCCCACCGTGGTGGGGCGAAGGCGCGGACCGTGTGGCGGCGTATTTCTTGTGCGCCAATCGGGGCAAGCGCTCGGTGGCGATCGACTTGGCCAGCCCCGAGGGTGCGGCCTTGGTGCGCGAACTCGCGAAAGACGCCGACATCGTGCTGGAGAACTACAAGGTCGGCCAACTCGCCAAATACGGCTTGGACGCGGCCAGCTTGCAAACGCTCAACCCGCGCCTGATTTATTGCTCCATCACCGGCTACGGCCAAACCGGCCCGCTGGCCCAAAAAGCGGGCTACGACTTCGCCATCCAAGCCGAAGGCGGTTTGATGAGCGTGACCGGTGAAGCCGGGGCCGAACCGCAAAAAGTGGGCGTGGCCGTGACCGACCTCATGACCGGCGTTTACGCCACCACCGCCATCTTGGCCGCGCTGCACGAGCGCTCGCGCACCGGTCGTGGCCGGGTGATCGATGCGGCGCTGTTCGATGTGCAAGTGGCCATGCTGGCCAACCAAGCCAGCAACCAACTCGTGGGTCAGACCCGGCCCACGCGCATGGGCAACGCCCACCCCAACATCGTGCCCTACCAAGTGTTCGCCAGCGCCGATGGCCACGTGGTGCTGGCCGTGGGCAACGACGGCCAGTTCGCCCGTTTTTGTGACGTTGCCGGCCACCCCGGCGTCGCGCGCGACGAGCGCTTCGCCACCAACCCCATGCGGGTGCAACACCGCAGCGTGCTGGTGCCCATGCTGGCGCAGTGGATGCTCTTGCGCAGCACCGAGCAATGGGTGAACCAGCTCGAAGCCGCGGCCGTGCCCTGCTCGCCCATCTTGGCCATCGACCAAGTGCTGACACATCCGCAGGTGCTGGCCCGCGGCCTGTGCTTGCCCGCCGTGGAAGGAGCACCTCCCATGATCGCCAACCCCATGCGCCTGGACGGCCAGCGCCCAGTTTCGCCCAAAGCCCCACCGTGTTTGGGTGCCGACTCGCCACAATGGATACCCAGCCAACACCAACCCGATTCACCATGACCAACTCGCCCCTGTCCCAACTCAAAGACCCGACCCTGCTCAAAACCGATGCCCTGATCAACGGGCAATGGGTCAAGGGCAGCCGCCGTTTTGACGTGACCGACCCCGCCACCGGTCAGAAGTTGGCCGACGTGGCCAACCTCGGCCCGCAAGAGGCTGAGCAAGCCATCGCCGCGGCCAACGCGGCTTGGCCCGCTTGGAAAGCCAAAACCGCCAAAGAGCGCAGCATCATCTTGCGCAAGTGGTACGACCTGTTGATGGCCAACCAAGACGACTTGGGCCGCATCATGACGGCCGAGCAAGGCAAGCCCCTGCCCGAGGCCAAAGGCGAAGTCGCTTATGGCGCGAGCTTTGTGGAGTGGTTCGCCGAAGAGGCCAAGCGCGTCAACGGTGAGACCCTGCCCCAGTTCGACAACAACCGCCGCCTGCTCGTCTTGAAGCAGCCCATCGGCGTGTGCGCGGCCATCACGCCGTGGAATTTCCCGCTGGCCATGATCACGCGCAAGGTTGCACCCGCCTTGGCCGCGGGCTGCCCGGTCATCATCAAACCGGCCGAACTCACGCCGCTGACCGCCTTGGCCGCAGCCGAGTTGGCGATCCGTGCGGGCATCCCTGCGGGCGTGCTCAACATGATCACCGCCGACGCCGACCAGTCCATCGCCGTGGGCAAGGTGATATGCGCCAGCGACGTGGTGCGCCACATCAGCTTCACCGGCTCGACCGAAGTGGGCCGCATCTTGATGGCGCAATCGGCGCCCACCGTGAAGAAAATGTCGCTCGAACTCGGCGGCAACGCACCTTTCATCGTGTTCGACGACGCCGACATCGACAGCGCCGTCGAAGGCGCCTTCGCCAGCAAATACCGCAACGCGGGCCAGACCTGCGTGTGCTCCAACCGCCTGTACGTGCAAGCCGGTGTGTACGACGAGTTCGTGAAAAAGTTCGCTGCCAAAGTGGCCACCGCCAAGGTCGGCAACGGCTTTGAAGACGGCGTGAACCAAGGCCCGTTGATCGAAGAGGCTGCGCTGCAAAAAGTGCAACGCCACGTCGACGACGCCGTGGCCAAAGGCGCGCGCATCTTGGTGGGCGGCAAACGCTTGGCCGGTCAGTTTTTCGAACCCACCGTCGTGGCCGACGCCACCGCCGACATGCTGTGCGCCAAAGAAGAGACGTTTGGCCCCTTCGCCCCCGTCTTCAAGTTCCACACCGAACAAGAAGCCGTGGACGCGGCCAACAACACCGAATTCGGTTTGGCCAGCTACTTCTACAGCCGCGACGTGGGCCGGATTTTCCGCGTGAGCGAAGCGCTGGAGTACGGCATGGTCGGCATCAACGTGGGCATCTTGGCCACTGAACATGTGCCTTTTGGCGGCGTCAAACAATCCGGCTTGGGCCGTGAAGGCTCCCACCACGGGATGGACGATTACGTGGAGATCAAGTACCTCTGTATCGGCGACATCTTGAAGTGATCGGCTGATGCCGTCAGCCACCCCTCGGGTGGCCGAGGCTCATGCGACAACGGCCAGGCGCCACAGGGAAGTCACTTCTTTGGCGCGCGCCGCGTGCAGCGGGTCGCTTTCGTCGGTGGCTTTGCCGTGACGAGGTTGGATGTCGTGGCGCTCCACCAGCTGCAGGCCCGCTTCGCTGATCCAGCCGATCAGCTCTTGGCGTGTTCGCAGGCCCAAGTGCTCGGCCAAGTCCGACAAGATCAACCAGCCCTCGCCCTGGGGCGTCAGGTGTTCGCACAGACCACCCAAGAAGCCGCGCAACATGCGGCTGCCTTCGTCGTACACCGCGTGTTCGATCGGCGAACTCGGGCGTGCAGGCACCCACGGCGGGTTGCACACCACCAACGGTGCTTGGCCTTCAGGGAACAAATTGGTCTGCACCAAGGCCACCCGATCGATGAGCTTCAAGCGTTGTAGGTTCTCGCGGGCGCAAGCCAGGGCGCGTGGGTCTTGGTCGGTGGCGACGATGCGTTGCACGCCGCGCTGGGCCAGCACCGCCGACAACACGCCTGTGCCCACGCCAATGTCGAAGACCAACGTTTTGTCTTTGATCGGCGTGCTCGCCACCAGGTCCACGTACTCGCCTCGCACCGGCGAGAACACACCGTAGTGCGGGTGGATGCGGTTGTGGGGAGCGTCGCCCAAGGCGGCAATCTCCACCCCTTTTTTGCGCCACTCGTGTGCGCCCACGACGCCCAGCAGTTCGCGCAAGGACACCATACAGGCTTGGCCTGTTGCCGCTCCCCACGCATCGATGCAGGCTTGTTTGAGGTCGGGTGCGCGGCGCAAGGCAATGGTGTAGTCGCCCTCCAAGGGCACGATCACCATGGCCAACAGGCGGGCGCGTTGGCTCAAGGCCAGGCGGTGTGCGTTGAAGGCTTGCAACGGCGTGATGTCGGCTTTGATCGGTTTGTTTTTCTTGGGCTTGCGGTCGGTCCGACGAGCCAAGGCTTGCAGCAGTTGGCGAGCGTTGTGAAAGTCACCCTGCCACAACAGACCGGTGCCTTCGCAAGCGAGTCGGTGGGCGGTGTCGGCCGACATCGTGTCGTTCGCGGCCACCACACGGCGAGGGGCAGCCGCGCCGCTTTCAGCGCGCCAGGTGGGCAAGTGGTTGAGTGGGGTGAGCATGGCGGATCATAGAGGCCCGCTCAACAGTAACCGTTCTTTGACCGCCAGCTAGCCCACTGCGGTCTTGCAAGCCTTACAGAGATCAGCCGGTCAAGCACACCGTCTCAGACCCCGACCAGTCGCTGAGCGGCTGGCTCAGGTCAGCACCGCGGCGCAAGGCGGTGAGCTCGGCGACGATGCTCAAGGCGATCTCGGGAGGGGTAAGGCCACCGATGCGCAAGCCCACGGGGCCGTGCATGCGCGCGGCCTCTTCGGCTGACACGTCGAACTCTCGCAAGCGGGCGCGGCGAACCTCGTTGTTGTGGCGCGAGCCCAAAGCCCCCACATAAAACGCCGGGGTACGCAAGGCTTCCATGAGCGCCAAGTCGTCGAGCTTGGGGTCGTGGGTGATGGCCACCACCGCGCTGTTGCGGTCCAGGTTCATCGACAGCACCAAATCGTCGGGCATGGCGGTGGACAGAGTCACGCCGCTGAGCTGCTCCCAACCCTCGTGGTATTCGGTGCGAGGCTCGCAGACGGTGACCTGGTAGTCCAACATGCTGGCCATACTGGCCAAGTAGCGCGAGAGTTGGCCGCCACCGATGATGAGCAAACGCAGGCGCGGGCCGTGCACGGTGGTGAGCCGCTGGCCATCGAAAACCACCTGATCGCCTTGGGTGGCGGGCACGAGTTTGACAACGCCAGTGGCCATGTCGAGTTCGCGTTGCAGCAACTGGTGCGACTCGATCCCTGCGAGCAAAGCCCGCAGCTGCGAGGCGCTGGACAAGGGCTCCAAGACGATTTGCACCGAGCCCCCACAAGGCAACCCAAAGCGGCGGGCTTCTTCGGCGGTGGCGCCGTAGGTGGTGGTTTCGGGCAGGCGCATGGCCAACTCGCCCTTGGCCACGCGCTGGATCAAATCGTCTTCGATGCAGCCACCCGATACCGAACCGGCCACTTGCCCGTCGTCACGGATGACCATCATCGAGCCCGGTGGACGCGGGGCCGAGCCCCAAGAGCGGATGACTGTCCCCATGACCACGCGGTGGCCTTTGTCGCACCAGTTCAAGGCGGTGCGGATGACGTCGATGTCGATGCTGTTCATGTCGATCTCCGGTTCAAGTTGCCCAATGCCCACAAGGCCCATGTGCTGCTGACGCCCAACAAGCCCCAGCCAATGGCGGCGGGACCGAGGGTTGGGGCCCATTGCGCGGTGAGCAACAGGCTTATCAGGCCCAGTGCGGTGCCAATCCACAAGCGGGTGCGGGGCTGTTGGACCAATGGCCCCGCTTGTACCCAGGCGCAGCCCAAGGCCAGCAGGCCCATAGCCAACAACATGGGGGTGAGTTGGGTACTTAAGAGCATGGCCACGGCGGCGAGCACGCTCAGGCCATGGCCCCAATGCGCATGGGTCGAGGCCCACACGGAGCGGTGCAAGAAGGGTTTGAACACCTCAGCCACAGCCATGATGCCCAAGTGCAAGCCCATGGCAACTGGGGCCGACAGGCCTTGCGAGACGCACCACTGGCTCATCAAGGTGAGCGAGCCCATCATGACGGCCATGTTGGGGTCCACGTTGCGCCACACAGCAGACGGACTTGGCGCTGTTCGCGGCTGGCTGAGCAAAACAACGGTGGCGGCGCTGAGAACCAGCAGCAACAAGGCCCAACGCTCGGACCACAACACGAAGTCCGCCGCCATGAACGCCACCAGCGCAATGGCCAACGCGTGGGTGCGCAGCAGCACCCATGGGTTGGCAGTGGCGCGGGATGAGCTTTGCCGGCCCAAGGCGTTGCTGGTGCCGGCCAAGCCTGCGGCCAAGGCCAACAAACCCAGCCAGCGCCAAGACGCAGGCAAAGGACTTTGCATGAGGCACACACCGCCCACGCTCAGCATCCACAGCGCCGCGTGCCAAGCGCGGTGGTGTTGCCACGCGCGCTCGGGCTGCCACACCCGCAGCACCCACCACAGCACCAGCGCCGACATGCCACTCCACCACAACAAGCTCAGATGCATCCCCATGTGCGCCAAGACGGTCCAGCCCACATAGATCAAGGTCAGCTGCGCCAAAGAAGCCCCAGCCACCCCATTCCAGGCGGCGGCAAAAGCCAGTGCCCCAGCGCTGGGCGGAGGCATTTGGGTGGGCAAGGTGCTGATCTGTACCATGGTCAACCGCGCTGATAGGCGTGGAGTTGGTTGTGGCCGCGCTCGCTGTGCACGCTGGCGTTGAAGGACACGATCAAACGGTCACGCTGCCCCACGTAGGGCATGGCTTGGTGCGGCAACCACGAGGGAAAGACCACCAGCTTGCCGGACTCTGGCGCGATGTCGGTGTGCGGCACTTGTAAGTAGGCGTTGCCAAAATCGGCGTGGGCACCGCCCAAGCGGTTGAAGTACGGCCCGTAGAAACGGGTGATGCCGTTGAGCTCACCCAAGCCGGGGTGCGCGATGCGCTCGGCCTCGTCGTCGAGGTCGACGTAGTACACACCCGACCACGAGCAATTGCCGTGGGTGTGCACATCGTGGTGGGAGGCGTGGTTACTGAACTGGCACCACAAACCTTCGATGGCGATTTGCATGCCGGGTTGTTCGCCGTGGGATGCGCCCCAAGCGCCCGCGTTGGCCACGGCCACGGTGTCGCGAATGCCGTTCACCAAAAACTGCACCAAGCGCTGCCACTCGGGGATTTTGATGCGCTGGAGCAGGTCGTCACCGCTGGCAAAAAACGGTCCTGATTGCCCCGTCGCCGCTTGGCCGGTGGCGCGCAGCGCGCCCAAGACGCGCACCAACAAGGGGTTGACCTCGGGCGCATCGGCCCATTGGTAAACACCCATGGTGGTGGGCCACAGATGGCGTTGTTCTGACAGGGGGCTGGGCTTCATGCGGCGGTGGGGTCGATCACGAACGCGGCGGGCCAGCGCAGTTGGTGGCCGCTGGTGCGGGCCAAGGCCTCGATGTCTTCGGGAGCGTCGATGTCCAAACGGTAGCGGCGGTTCTCGGTGACCCAGCGGTGCACGGCCTCGGGGTTGGCGGCTTGCC
>CAMDCY010000019.1 GCA_945890705.1 Hydrogenophaga intermedia
TCGTAATCGTCACCGCCCAAGGCCGAATCGCCACCCGTGGCCAAGACCTCGAACACACCTTGGGTCAAGCGCAGGATGGAAATATCGAAGGTGCCGCCGCCCAAGTCGTAGACGGCGTAGACCCCTTCGGTCGCGTGGTCGAGGCCATAGGCAATGGCCGCGGCCGTGGGTTCGTTGATCAGGCGTAGCACCTCGATACCCGCAAGTTGCGCCGCGTCTTTGGTGGCTTGGCGCTGGGCATCGTCGAAGTAGGCGGGCACGGTGATGACCGCACCGAACAGTTCATCGTCGAAGCTGTCTTCGGCCCGAAAACGCAGCATGGCCAGCACCTCGGCGCTGACCTCCATCGGTGTTTTTCGGCCCGCCACGGTCTCGATGACGGCCATGCCCTGCTCGTCCACCACGCGGTAAGACAAACGCTCAACATCCGCGACCTGTGCTCGTGTGCGGCCCATCAAGCGCTTGACCGAAGCGATGGTGTTGCTGGGGTCCTGGTGTTGCGCAGCCAATGCGTCGTGGCCCACTTGCCGGCCCGAACCACCCGATTTGGGGTCGGTGTAGCGCACCACGCTGGGCAAGAGCACCCGGCCTTGCAGGTCGGGCAAACATTCGGCCACGCCGTGGCGAACCGAGGCCACCAGCGAATGCGTGGTGCCCAAATCGATACCCACCGCGATGCGGCGTTGGTGGGGGTCCAGCGATTGGCCGGGCTCAGAAATTTGCAACAGTGCCATGCGCTTATTGTCCCAGTTCGTCGTGTCGTTTTTCGATGGCTTGCTCAAAGCGCTGCACGAACATCAAAGCCCGCACGGCTTGGGCCATGCCGGGCGTGTCCCCTGCCCCGTCCAAGCGCTCAATCGCTTGGACCCATTCGCGCCAAGCCGCACGGACGGTAGCGCTCAAGGCTTCCAAGGCGCTGGCGTCGTCGGCCTCGTCCAAGGCCTCGCGCCATTCCATTTGTTGCATCAAAAAGGCACCCGGCATGGCCGTGTTGTCTTCGGCCCGAATCGCCACGCCGCGCAGCTCACACAGGTAAGCAGCCCGAGTGATGGGGCTTTTCAAGCGCTGGTAAGCCTCGTTGATGCGCACCGACCACTGCATGGCTTGGCGCTGCTGCTGCGCCGAGTCGCTGGCGTGGCGGTCCGGATGCGCTTGGCGTTGCAAGGTTTTCCAAGCGTCGTCCAAAGCCGCCGTGTCCAGCGCGAAGCGCTGCGGCAGGTTGAAAATTTCAAAGTCGGTGGATTGCAGGTTCATCAAAAAAGCCGCCCCAACGCGCTGGCGTGGGCGGCCCTGTGGTCCATCAGCGTGCTCAGACGCGGAAGCTCTCGCCACACCCGCAGCGGTCTCGCTCGTTGGGATTATTGAAGCGAAATCCTTCGTTCAATCCCTCGCGCACAAAGTCCAGCTGCGTGCCGTCGATGTAGGCCAAGCTTTTGGGGTCGACCAAGACCTTCACGCCGTTGTCCTCGAACACCACGTCCTCAGGCGCGATCTCGTCGGCGTACTCGAGCTTGTAGGCCAAGCCCGAACAACCGGTGGTTTTTACACCCAAGCGAACACCCACACCTTTGCCGCGTCGGGTCAGGTAGCGCGTGACGTGGCGTGCGGCGGAGTCAGAGATCGAAATAGACATGGCTGGGGCGATCGAACAGTGAAAGGGCGATGCGGTCAGTGGGCGTGCTTTTGACGGTAGTCGTCCACGGCGGCCTTGATGGCGTCTTCGGCCAAGATGGAACAGTGGATTTTCACCGGCGGCAAAGCCAACTCTTCGGCGATCTCGCTGTTTTTCAAAGCCGCAGCTTGGTCCAGGGTCTTGCCCTTGACCCACTCGGTCACCAAGGACGAGGAAGCAATGGCCGAACCACAACCGTAGGTTTTGAAACGCGCGTCTTCGATCACACCGGTTTGCGGATTGACTTTGATTTGCAATTTCATCACGTCGCCGCAGGCGGGCGCACCGACCATGCCGGTGCCGACGCTGTCGTCGCCCTTTTCAAAAGAACCGACGTTGCGGGGGTTTTCGTAGTGGTCCACCACTTTGTCTGAATAGGCCATGGTCTTACTCCTTCAATGGGCTGCCCACTGGATGGTGGACAAATCGATACCGTCTTTGAACATCTCCCACAGGGGAGACAACTCGCGCAACTTGGCCACGTTCTCGGTGATCGTGGCGATGGCGTAATCCACCTCGGCCTCGGTGCTCCAACGGCCCAAGGTCATGCGCAAGCTGCTGTGCGCCAATTCGTCGCTGCGGCCCAAGGCGCGCAACACATAGCTCGGCTCCAAGCTCGCCGAGGTGCAGGCCGAGCCGCTGGAGACGGCCAAACCTTTGATGCCCATGATCAGCGACTCGCCTTCGACGTAGTTGAAGCTCATGTTCAGGTTGTGGGGCACGCGCTGGGTGGCGTGGCCGTTGATGAACACCTCTTCCATGCCTTGCAGGCCCGCGAGCAAGCGATCTTGCAAAGCCTTGATGCGGCGGTTTTCTTCGTGCATCTCAGCCTTGGCGATGCGGTAGGCCTCGCCCATGCCCACGCACTGGTGGGTGGGCAAGGTGCCCGAGCGCATGCCGCGCTCGTGACCACCGCCGTGCATTTGCGCTTCCAAGCGCACACGCGGCTTGCGGCGCACGTACAAAGCACCAATGCCTTTGGGGCCATAGGTTTTGTGCGAAGTCAGGCTCATGAGGTCGACCGGCAGGGTTTGCAAATCGATGTCGACACGACCCGTGGCTTGCGCAGCGTCGACGTGGAAGATCACGCCTTTTTCGCGGCACAGCGCACCCAAGGCGGCGATGTCTTGGATCACACCGATCTCGTTGTTCACGAACATGATCGAGGCCAAGATGGTGTCGGGGCGGATGGCCGCTTTGAAGGCGTCGAAGTTGACCAAGCCATCGGCTTGCACATCAAGGTAGGTCACTTCAAAGCCTTGACGCTCGAGTTCGCGGCAGGTGTCGAGCACGGCTTTGTGCTCGGTCTTGGCGGTGATGAGGTGCTTGCCTTTTTCTTGGTAGAAGTGGGCCGCACCTTTGATGGCCAGGTTGTTGGACTCGGTCGCACCACTGGTCCAAACGATTTCGCGCGGGTCGGCCCCGATCAAAGCGGCGACTTGTTCGCGCGCGGTCTCGACCGCTTTTTCGGCCTCCCAGCCCCAAGCGTGGCTGCGCGAAGCGGGGTTGCCGAAGTGCTCGCGCAACCAAGGAATCATGGCGTCCACCACCCGTGGGTCACAAGGGTTGGTCGCGCTGTAGTCCATGTAAATGGGGAAATGTGGGGTGCTCATGGCGTTCTCAACAGAGGGTTGTATTTATTTGGACAAAGCACTGGCGCCCAAGGCGAACACCGAATTGGGGGCGTTGACGCGGATGGGCTTAACCACTGAAGGTGTCGAGATGGTGCGCTTGATCATGGGCTGTACGTCGATCACCACACCTTTGGCGTGCTGCTCTTCCACCAGGGTCTGCAAGGAGACCGAATCCAGAAAATCCACCATCTTGGCGTTCAAGGTGGACCACAGGTCGTGCGTCATGCAACGCTGGCCTTCACCCAAACAGTTTTCTTTGCCGCCACACTGGGTTGCGTCGATGGGCTCATCCACCGAAACAATGATATCGGCCACAGTGATGTCGCTGGCCTTGCGTCCCAAGGAGTATCCGCCGCCAGGGCCTCGGGTGGATTCCACCAACTCGTGCCGGCGCAACTTACCGAACAGCTGCTCCAAGTAAGACAAAGAGATGTGTTGGCGCTGGCTGATGGCGGCCAAGGTCACGGGGCCATTGGTTTGGCGCAAGGCCAAATCGATCATCGCGGTGACCGCAAAGCGGCCTTTGGTGGTGAGTCGCATGTTGATGAGCTCCTGAAAAGTGGGCCTAGCCGCGGGGGCTTCGCAACAGCCGAAAGACCTTCAAATGGCAATCCGACTGATTTAGTCGAGTATACACCCAATATCCGACTGATTCAGTCGGTATTCAGGAAATGGCCATATTTGTTCAGGACAAATTAGACCAAAGCGTCGTGCCCGCTTGCGCCCAAGACCCGGGCTTTGAGTTGGCCCAGCTGGTCTCGCGTCTGGGCCGCTTTCTCAAACTCCAAATTGCGGGCGTGCTCCATCATGAGTTTTTCCAAGCGCTTGATCTCTCGGGCCAAGTCGCGCTCGTTCATGTCGCCCATCTCGGCCGCGGCCTGGCTTTGCGCCGCCAAGCGGTCGGCTTCTTTGCCCGCTTTTTCGCTGTAGACCCCATCGATCAGGTCTTTGATGCGCTTGTTGATGCTGCGTGGCTCAATGCCGTTGGCCAAGTTAAAGGCGATTTGTTTGGTGCGCCGGCGCTCGGTCTCGTCCATGGCGCGCTTCATCGAGTCGGTGATGCGGTCGGCATACAAAATCGCTCGGCCGTTGAGGTTTCGCGCAGCACGGCCTATGGTTTGAATCAAGCTGCGCTCGGAGCGCAAAAAGCCCTCTTTGTCGGCGTCCAGAATCGCCACCAAAGACACCTCGGGGATGTCGATGCCCTCGCGCAGCAAGTTGATGCCCACCAGCACATCAAAAGCACCCAAGCGCAAATCGCGCAAGATCTCCACCCGCTCGACCGTGTCGACGTCGCTGTGCACATAACGCACCTTCACGCCGTTTTCGGTCAAGTAGTCGGTGAGTTGCTCGGCCATGCGCTTGGTCAGGGTGGTGATGAGCACGCGCTCGTTTTTTTGCACCCGGATGCGGATTTCTTGCAGCACATCGTCCACCTGGTGCACCGCCGGGCGCACCTCGAGTTGCGGATCGACCAAGCCGGTGGGCCGCACCAACTGCTCCACCACTTGGCCGGCGTGGGTTTTTTCGTAGTCCGCCGGGGTGGCGGAGACGAACACACATTGGCGCATGCGCTGCTCGAACTCGTCGAACTTGAGCGGGCGGTTGTCCAGCGCGCTGGGCAAACGAAAACCGTATTCAACCAAGGTGGTTTTGCGTGCACGGTCGCCGTTGTACATGCCACCGAACTGGCCAATCAACACGTGGCTTTCGTCCAAAAACATGAGCGCGTCTTTGGGCAAATAGTCGGTCAGGGTGGACGGCGGTTCGCCGGGTGCACTGCCCGACAAATGGCGCGAGTAGTTTTCAATGCCTTTGCAGTGCCCGACTTCGCTGAGCATCTCCAAGTCGAAGCGGGTGCGCTGCTCCAGGCGCTGCGCCTCCACCAGCTTGCCCATGCCCACCAGTTCTTTGAGGCGGTCCGACAACTCGGTCTTGATCGACTCCACGGCGCTGAGCACCTGCTCGCGGGGCGTGACGTAATGGCTGCTGGGGTAAACCGTGAAGCGCGGGATTTTTTGGCGCACGCGGCCCGTGAGCGGGTCAAAGAGTTGCAATGATTCCACCTCGTCATCGAACAAATCGATGCGGATGGCCATCTCGGAGTGCTCGGCGGGGAACACATCGATGGTGTCGCCGCGCACACGGAATTTGCCGCGCGAAAAATCTTGGTCGTTGCGCGCGTATTGCATGCGCACGAGCTGCGCGATGAGGTCGCGCTGCCCGACCTTGTCGCCCGTGCGCAGCGTCATCACCATCTGGTGGTAACTCTCGGGTTTGCCAATACCGTAGATGGCCGAGACCGTGGCCACGATGATGACGTCGCGCCGCTCCAAAATGCTCTTGGTGCAGGACAGGCGCATCTGCTCGATGTGCTCGTTAATGGCGCTGTCTTTTTCAATGAACAAATCGCGCTGCGGCACGTACGCCTCGGGCTGGTAGTAGTCGTAGTAACTGACGAAATACTCCACCGCGTTTTTGGGGAAGAACTCGCGGAACTCGCTGTAGAGCTGCGCTGCCAAAGTTTTGTTGGGCGCAAACACAATGGCAGGACGACCCAATCGGGCGATTACGTTGGCCATGGTGAAGGTCTTACCCGAACCCGTCACGCCCAACAGCGTTTGAAACACTTCGCCGTCGCGCACACCTCCAACCAACTGGTCGATGGCCGTCGGTTGGTCACCCGCGGGCGGGTACGGCATGAACAACTCGAAGGGCGAATCGGGAAAGGACACGAATTCGCCCTCGAGTGGGGCTGCAGCAACGTCGGTGGGTTCGGTCATGGCGTGGGCCCGGGGGCCGTTAAAATCAGGGATAACCCGAAAGCCTAACCGAGGATCGGGTTTCCCGCCACCCATGAACCCTCAAGGACTTTCCATGTCTCTGTTTTCTGCCGTCGAAATGGCCCCCCGCGACCCGATTTTGGGTCTGAACGAACAATTCAATGCCGACACCAACCCCAGCAAAGTCAACTTGGGTGTGGGCGTGTATTTCGACGACAACGGCAAGCTGCCGCTGCTCAAGTGCGTGCAATCCGCCGAAGCCACCATGATGGCCAAGCCCACCCCGCGCGGCTACTTGCCCATCGACGGCATTGCCGCTTACGACACCGCGGTCAAAGGCCTGGTGTTTGGCGCCGAATCCGAAGTGGTGAAAAGCGGCCGTGTGGCCACCGTGCAAGCCATTGGCGGCACCGGCGGCCTGAAAATCGGCGCCGATTTCCTGAAAAAGCTCAGCCCCAACGCCACCGTGCTGATTTCCGACCCCAGCTGGGAAAACCACCGCGCGCTGTTCACCAACGCTGGCTTCACCGTCGACACCTACCCTTACTTTGACCAGTCTGCCAACGGCGGCTTGGGTGGCATCGACTTCACCGGCATGTTGGCCGCGCTCAACGCCGCCGCACCCGGCACCATCGTGCTGTTGCACGCTTGCTGCCACAACCCCACCGGCTACGACAGCAGCCCCGAGCAGTGGGACCAGGTCATTGCCACGGTCAAGGCCAAGGGCCTGACCGCCTTCTTGGACATGGCCTACCAAGGCTTTGGCTACGGCATCGCCGAAGACGGCGCCGTGATCGCCAAGTTCGTGGCCGCTGGCCTGAACATCTTTGTGTCCACCAGCTTCTCCAAGAGCTTCAGCCTGTACGGCGAGCGCGTGGGCGCCCTGAGCGTGGTGGGTTCGAGCAAAGAAGAAACCGACCGCGTGCTGAGCCAGCTCAAGATCGCCATTCGCACCAACTACTCCAACCCGCCCACACACGGTGGCGCGATTGTGGCGGCGGTGCTGGGCAACCCCGAGCTGCGCGCCATGTGGGAAGCCGAGTTGGGCGAGATGCGCGTGCGCATCAAAGCCATGCGCCAAAAGTTGGTCGATGGCCTCAAGGCTGCTGGCGTGACCAAGGACATGAGCTTCATCACCACCCAGATCGGCATGTTCAGCTACTCGGGCCTGAGCAAAGACCAAATGGTGCGCCTGCGCACCGAATTTGGCGTTTACGGCACGGACACCGGCCGCATGTGCGTGGCCGCACTCAACAGCAAAAACATCGATCACGTTTGCCAATCGATCGCCAAGGTTGTTTGAGATCAACCGAGAGGTTAACGAGATATAACGCTTAAGCGGTGTTTTAGTGTTGGCAATTACCTGCGCATCGGTTTAGAATTGCGACTCAAGTCATTGTGGCGACAAGAAATTGTTGCCAATTAACGGTTTTGTGTGATAAAAACATAAACATGACAGTAGTAGCACTTTTGGGACGTAAGGGTGGCAGTGGCAAAAGCACACTGTCCACCAACATCGCCGCTTGGTGTGCCCGCAACGGGCACCAAGTGATGTTGGGCGACGTCGACCGTCAACAATCCGTGCGCAGTTGGTTGCAGCGGCGCAGTCCACAAGCCGTTAAGGTCAACACTTGGGCCGTAGATAACGGTAAGGTCTTCCGCGCCCCGCCCGGCACTACGCACGTCATCTTGGACACACCCGGTGGTCTATACGATCATGAGTTGGCCAAATTGGTTGTTTGGATCGACGCCATCATCGTGCCCATTGGTCCGTCTGTTTTTGACCGCGACGCCTCATTGGATTTCCTGAAAGAGCTCGCCAAACTGCCCAAAGTGGCCTCTGGCCGATGCAAAGTGGCGGCTGTTGGCATGCGCTGGCCCATGGACCGTGTGCAGCAATGGCATGAACAAGGCCAAGCTTGGGATACCCCCCTGCTCACCGTGATCCCCGACGCAGCCCACTACCGGTCGTGTTTGGAGAACGGCGGCAGTCTGTTCGATATGCCTGAGGCGATCCGTCAATTTGACCAACCCCACTGGCAACCTTTGTTGGATTGGCTCGAAGTGGCATGGAAGCCCGTTGCTGTGCCTCAAACCACCGCTATGACGCAGTCCCGCTTGTTGGCCGCTGCACAACAAATGCGGACACGCCCCATCACTCCAACCCCAGCTTACCCGCTGAACCGCCCTGTTTTGGCGCCCATGCCCATTCGCGCTTCGACCATGAGCCCCTTGGTCGCCACACCCCCCAGTGCGGTGACCCCCAGTACCAAAGACAAAGGCTGGGTACCCAAATGGCTGAGAATTGCCTAAATTAATACTTAAGTTTTATAATAATTAATTTACTTGTTTGTTTTATTTAACATGTAACCAAATATAAGTTATTTTTTCTGTGATTTATCCGTTAAACAATCACATATCCCTATAATTTGTTTCTGTCAGTGTTATTCAGAACCCACGCAGAGACAATCATGAATCCCTCCAAAACCACGGCAGAATCTTCCGACGATTACTGCGGCACTTTTTACGCGGCCAAGTTGCTTGACCTTTCGGTCGGCACGGTTCAATCGCTCGTTGAAAAAAATGAATTGCAAGCTTGGAAAACGCGCGGTGGACACCGCCGCATTTCCATGCAATCGATTTTGGAATACCAACAACGGCACAACATCAAAGGTGGCCTGGACCGCACGCGCCAACCCCGCCTAAAGGTCCTGATCGTGGACGACGACTCGGTGACCCTAGAGATCATCCGCGCCATGATCGACAAGTGGGGTTTCCCCATGGACTGCACCTTGATGGCTTCGGCCTTGGAAGCCCTGCTGGACTTCAACACCCTTCGCCCCGATGTGCTGATCACCGATCTGCGCATGCAAGGTGTGGATGGTTTTGAATTGCTCAAAACCCTGAGTGCCACGCCGGCCGCCAATGGCACCGCCGTGGTGGCACTGACGGGCATGACTCCTGAGGAAATCGAAGAACGCGGCGGCCTGCCCAGCAGCACCATTGTTTGCCAAAAACCCATCAACTCTCAATGGCTCAATGGATTTTTCTCTGCGCTGGTAGCCATTCGACAAGATGTGGCCCCCAACATCGGCAAAATTCAAATCGAATCTCAAGACAATTGAAGCCCTGCGCGGCATGCCAACAAAAAAGGCCCCAAGGGGCCTTTTTGTTGCACAAAGCAAGGTCTGTCAGCCGTTGGATCGGGCCGTTGGCATGGGCGCGCTGGCGCCGGCTTCATTGACAAACAACTCGCCCTCGACCTTGGCACCTGCGCCCACCGAGATGTATTTGTAGCTGATGCTGCCCTTGACCATGGCCGAGGAAGCGATGACCAGCTCTTCGCAGACGGCCACGCCCGAAAACACGCCCTTGATGTTCAGGCTGTTGCACACCACTTCACCCTCGATCTCGCCGCGTGAACTGACGTTGACGCTGTGTGCGGTCACGGTACCGGATGCGCGACCTTCAACGTGCAAAATACCCGAGGAGTTGATGTCGCCCGTGAAGGCAAAACCTTCGCTGATGACCGAAGGTTTGTTGGTCGTGTCCAGCACCGTGGACATGATGGAAGGCTTGGCGCGAATAGGGTCAGCAGTGGTTGCTGCATTCTCTCCGTTGGACATGGCAACGGGGGACGATTCGGGCAAATTATTTTTGGGTTTGTTGAACATAGTGTGCTGTTTCAATGACTTTTTGTGGATCGACGGGATAACCGCCAACTGAGACTTCAAAGTGAAGGTGAACACCTGTGGACGAGCCTGTGCTGCCCACCTTTCCCAGAACCGTCTCCGTTCCAACATCTTGGCCCTCACGGACTTGGATGTTGGCCAAGTGTGCGTACAAGGTTTCGATGCCCCTGTCGTGGCGAATGATGACGGTGTTGCCGTAATTGTGATGCACTCGGGCCAATATCACCTTGCCGGATTTGGCGGCGTAAACCGATTCATCGGAACGTGGTATCAAGTCCACGCCCGCATGAAAACGAGGGCTTCCGAAAACGGGGTGCTTTCGGATACCGAACGATGATGTGGTGGAAAAGTCCCTCATGGGCATGGTCGACGGCAAAGCCAACAAAACTTCTTTGAGCGCCCGATTTTTGGCGCTCTCGTCGGCCAAGCCCGTGCGCAACAAAGGATCGCTTCGCTCTTCTTCGTCCGGGTTACCGCCGCCCATGGGCGCACCACCTTGAATCACACGAATGGCTTTTTCGGTCAGGCCCGACGAATCCAGTCGGGACTTGAGCGACACGTTTTCTTCGGTCAAGTTTTGTTTCGCGGTGTCAACGAAACGCCGCAATTCCAAATCACGCTCACGAATAGCCTGGGCGAGCAAAGGCATGTGCTCCGCGTCCAAGTTTTGAATACCGTCTAGCTCCATGTCGTAGGTGCTGCCCAGCAAAGCGCTGTACACCTCTTGGTGAGATCGCTCCAATTTGGTCTTGCCGACATGCAAGGTGATGGCCGTGACAAACAAGGCCATCAGCACGAACAAGGACGTGCCACTGACCACAATCGCCGTGCGTGCCAATACCCGCTGCAGGCCTTTCGATACCGAGAAATACTTCAGATCACCCTGCTGCTCAAGGATGATGCGCACGTCCTCGAAGTCTGCGGCCCAAAGCCGCTTGACGTGGGTCGGCAATCGCCAAAGCGAAGCCGTGAGGAGACGTGCGTGGGTCAGCATTCGCTGGATCAGGCCGAGGGCTTCTCAGCGTTGTTGCCGACGGAAGTCGATGGACCTGCTTGGAATTTCGGTGCAATCACAGGCGCCGTGACGGGCGTGCCTTCTGGCAAAACAGAACCTTGCACCAAACCACCGCGCTCGATTTCGATTTCACCATAAGTGGCCTTGCCGCTGATGCGCCCCGTGCTGCGAATGAGCAAGTGTTCAGACGCTTGCAAGGTGTCGTGTGTTTCGCCGTAGATGTCGGCTTTGCGAACTTTGACGTTGCCCACCAACTTGCCGCGGGCACCAACCAGCAGGTCATCGGCCTGCAATTCACCCTGCAAGGAACCATTGATCACCGCGCGGCCAGGCACGACAAATGAACCGGTCACGGTCACGCCCTCGCCAATCACGATGGAGCCTTTGTGTTGATCTTGTTCGTTCATTTTTTAAACTGATTGAGGTTGAAATAAAAAAAACCGTGGACGTGATCGGTTTCGCAGAAAACCAAACTGACATGAATTTTAGCAAAATCAACAGTTTATTGCCACAACCACACCGAAATTCTTCAGTTATGACGCATTTATACCAATTTAATCCAGTATTACAAGGTTTGAGGCCTTCTTTTTAGGGTTCTACACCTTGGTTCAGACGTCAAGACGCTGTTATATTGCACTGCAACAATTCAAAGGATGCGCCTGTCATGCTGTACCAGATTTACGAAAACCACCGCTCCGTGATGGAGCCGTTTGCCGACCTGGCCGAAATCGCAGCCAAGCTCTACAACAACCCCATGCTGCCCTTGGGTCAGATGCCCATGGCGCAGCGCATCTCCGCAGCATACGAATTGATGCACCGATTGGGCAAAGACTATGTCAAGCCCGTCTTCGGCATCCAATCGGTTCGCATCGAAGACAAAGACATTGCTATCCACGAACGGGTTGAAGTCGACAAGCCCTTCTGCGAGCTTCGCCGCTTCAAGCGTTTCACCGACGATGTCAACACACTGACCATGCTCAAGTCGCAGCCCGTGGTGCTCATCGTGGCACCGTTGTCGGGCCATTACGCCACCCTGCTGCGCGACACCGTGCGTACCATGCTCCAAGGCCACAAGGTCTACATCACCGACTGGAAAAACGCCCGCTTGGTCCCCGTAAGTCAAGGCGACTTTCACCTCGACGATTACGTGAATTACGTTCAAGATTTCGTGCGCTATTTGCAGGGTCGTTACGGCAATTGCCACGTCATGAGCGTGTGTCAACCCACGGTGCCGGTACTCGCCGCGGTGTCGTTGATGTCCAGCCGCGGAGAAGCCGCCCCGCTGAGCATGACCATGATGGGTGGCCCCATCGATGCGCGCAAAACCCCCACCGCCGTCAACAACATGGCCACCCAACGCAGCCTAGATTGGTTTGAGAACAACGTCATCTTCCGCGTGCCACCGAATTTCCCCGGCGAAGGTCGTCGGGTCTACCCCGGCTTTTTGCAACACACGGGCTTCGTGGCCATGAACCCCGATCGCCACGTCAGCAGCCATTACGACTACTTCCAAAACCTGATCAAAGGCGACGACTCCAGCACCGAGAGTCACCGCCAGTTCTACGACGAGTACAACGCCGTGCTCGACATGGACGCCAACTACTACTTGGAAACCATCGCCACCGTGTTCCAAGACTTCAAATTGGTCAACAACTCTTGGGACGTGCTCAACGAACAGGGTGAGTCCGAACACGTGAGCCCTCAAGACATCAAGACAACGGCTTTGTTGACCGTTGAAGGCGAACTCGACGATATCTCGGGGTCAGGGCAGACCGCGGCGGCGCACGATTTGTGCACGGGCATCCCCAAAAGCAAGCGCCAACACTACGAAGTTGAAGGTGCTGGCCACTACGGTATTTTCTCGGGCCGCCGTTGGCGCGACATGGTCTACCCGGTGGTCAAGGCCTTCATCTTGGCCAACAATGGTCAGGTAAGCGCTGCGGCCAAGACCCGCAAAGCGGCAGCTTCCGCTCCCGCCAAGACCACACGTCGTCGTTCGGCCTAAGACGTTCCAGCGGCTTGCTGCCCATGTTGCTGGTCGACCGCATCGACGCGGCCTTACCGCAGACCCAGTGCACGCGTTGTGGCTTCCCCGATTGCCGCGCCTACGCGCAGGCCGTGGCCTCGGGCGAGGCGGCCATCAACCAATGCCCACCGGGCGGTGACGAAGGCATTCGCCGCCTGGCCCAACTCACGGGCCAAACGATCCTCCCGCTAAGCCCCGAGCATGGGGTGGACGGCCCCGTGACCGTGGCCATCATCGACGAGCAGTGGTGCATCGGCTGCACGCTCTGTTTGGACGCCTGCCCCACCGACGCCATCGTCGGCACCAACAAGCGCATGCACACCGTCATCGAGCCTTGGTGCACGGGCTGCGAGTTGTGCATCCCCGTTTGCCCCGTCGACTGCATTGGCTTGGAGCCCGTCAGCGGGACACGCACCGCATGGGACGCGTGGACACTCGAACAAGCCGACACGGCCAAAGCCCGCTACCAATCAAGGCAACAACGCTTGGCGCGCGAAGCCGACGAGCACCTCGAGCGCTTGCAAGCGAAAGCCCAGGCCAAACTCCAAGACCTTGAGGCGCACACCAAAAGCGACTCTGCCACCGAGACCGATCGCAAACGCGGCATCATCGAGGCGGCTTTGGCCAAAGCCCGAAGCCGCCAAACCGCGACCAAGCCCCAAACACCATGACCTGGCTCATCAAACTGATCGAGCCCCTGACCAAGACTTACATGATCTGCGAGTAAGCCTCGATCACCTCGGCCGGTGCTTGCACCAGCTCGATCAAGACGCCTTCGCCCGCGATGGGGAATTCGTCGTTGGACTTCGGGTGTAAGAACGTGATGTCGTGACCCGCCGCACCCTTGCGGATGCCCCCCGGTGCAAAGCGCACGCCTTTGGCCGTGAGCCACTCCACCGCCAAGGGCAGGTTGTCGATCCACAAGCCGATGTGGTTGAGCGGCGTGGTATGGACCGCGGGCTTCTTCTCTGGGTCCAGCGGTTGCATCAGATCAACCTCGACCTTGAAGGGGCCAACGCCCATGGCGCAGATGTCCTCGTCCACGTTTTCACGCTCGCTCTTGAAGGTGCCCGTGACCTCCAAGCCCAGCATGTCCACCCAAAGGGTTTGCAAGCGGGTTTTGTCGGGGCCGCCAATGGCGACTTGCTGGATGCCCAGCACTTTGAAAGGCCGGTTCATTTATTCAAACTCCACGATCATCTGGTCGACGGTGAGCGATTCGCCTTTGGCGGCCACCACTTTCTTGACCACGCCGTCTTGGGTGGCGAAGAGCACGTTTTCCATCTTCATGGCTTCGATCACGGCCACACGTTCGCCGGCTTGCACTTTTTGGCCCGGCTGCACCGACACCTCGACCAAGAGACCGGGCATGGGCGAGAGCACGAAGCGGCTGAGGTCTGGCGGGGCTTTGAACGGCATGAGCTGGTGCAACTCGGCCATGCGCGGCGACATCACCAAGGCCTCGATGCGCGTGCCGTTGTGTTGCACTTGCAGGGCCAACGGGTTTTTGACGGTGCCACGCTCGATCTGCGCTGTGAAGGGCTTGCCGTTGCAGGAGCCTTCGATGCGGATATCGTTCAAGCGCGACTGGCTCTCAATCGCGTAGCTCTTGCCCGCGATGGTGATTTGCGCCACACCGGGCTTGCCCACGAACTCGTCCACGTGCACGGGCACGTAACGGTTTTGGCCGCCCTGCCCCAACTCCACCACAACGTAGTCTTGGCCGATCTTCACGTCGTAACCGGGCAGCTGACCGCTCAGACCCGCTGCGCGTTCGCGCGACTTGCGGCGCACAAAAGCGGCCAAGGCGGCCAAGAAGTCGTGGTCGTCGTGCGGTACGTCTTCCGCGCGGAAACCTTGTGCGTAGTGCTCGGCAATGAAGCCGGTGTTGAACTGGCCGCTCACGAACTTGGGGTGGGCCAACAAAGCGGCTTGGAAGGGGATGTTGGAGCTGATGCCACGGATCACAAAACCGTTCAAGGCTTCGCGCATTTTGGCGATCGCTTCATTTCGGTCTTTGCCGTGC
This sequence comes from Hydrogenophaga intermedia, assembly GCA_945890705.1. Classification (GTDB taxonomy): domain Bacteria; phylum Pseudomonadota; class Gammaproteobacteria; order Burkholderiales; family Burkholderiaceae_C; genus Hydrogenophaga; species Hydrogenophaga miladensis. The sequence goes on from CAMDCY010000019.1 coordinate 14,849, forward strand.
ACGATGAGCTTGGCGATCATCGAGTCGTAGAACATCGGGATCTCGCCACCGTCTTGCACACCGGTATCTACGCGCACGCCCTGAAAATTCGCGGTATTGCCCTGGAACATGGTTTGTGCTGGCGGCTGGAAGCGCACCAGACGGCCGGTGGACGGCAAGAAATTGCGGAAGGGGTCTTCGGCGTTGATGCGGCACTCGATGGCCCAACCGTCGCGCTTCACATCGGCCTGTGCAAACGAAAGCTTTTCACCCGCGGCCACACGGATCATCTGCTCCACCAAGTCCAAGCCGGTGATGCACTCGGTCACGGGGTGTTCCACCTGCAAGCGGGTGTTCATCTCGAGGAAGTAGAAATCTTGGTCTTTACCGACCACGAATTCCACGGTGCCGGCAGACTGGTACTTCACGGCTTTGGCCAGGGCCACAGCCTGCTCGCCCATGGCCTTGCGGGTGGCGTCCGAAATGAAGGGCGATGGTGCCTCTTCGATCACCTTTTGGTGACGGCGCTGGATGGAGCACTCGCGCTCGTTGAGGTACACCACGTTACCGTGGCCATCTCCCAAGATTTGGATCTCGATGTGGCGGGGCTCGAGCACGTATTTCTCGATGAACACGCGGTCGTCGCCAAAGCTGTTGCGCGCCTCGTTGCGGCAGGAAGTGAAGCCTTCGAAGGCTTCTTTGTCGCTGAAGGCCACGCGCAGGCCTTTACCGCCGCCACCGGCCGAAGCCTTGATCATGACGGGATAGCCGATGCCCTTGGCGATCTCCACCGCTTGTTCGGCGGTGTCGATGGCGTCGTTGTAGCCGGGAATGGTGTTGACCTTGGCCTCGTTGGCCAATTTTTTGGACGCGATTTTGTCGCCCATGGCCGCGATCGAGTGGGCTTTGGGGCCGATGAAGGCAATGCCCTCGTCTTCGCAGCGCTTGGCGAATTCGGTGTTCTCGCTCAAGAAACCGTAGCCGGGGTGGATGGCTTGGGCACCCGTGGCCTTGGCGGCAGCGATGATTTTCTCGGCGACCAAATACGACTCGCGCGACGGTGCGGGGCCGAGCAAGACGGCTTCGTCGGCCAGTTGCACGTGGCGCGCTTCCTTGTCGGCCTCGGAGTAAACGGCCACGGTTTTGATGCCCATTTTTTGGGCGGTGGCGATGACGCGGCAAGCGATTTCGCCGCGGTTGGCGATCAGGATTTTGGTAAACATCGTGTTCTTCTCTTTGGCAATCACAATGGAATGTTCCCGTGCTTGCGCCATGGGTTTTCAATCTTCTTGTCTTTGAGCATCACCAAGGAGCGGGCGATGCGCTTGCGGGTTTCGTGCGGCTGGATCACATCGTCGATGAAGCCACGCGCGCCAGCCACGAAGGGGTTGGCAAAGCGGTCTTTGTATTCGGCCTCACGGGCAGCGAGTTTGACGGGGTCGCCCTTGTCTTCGCGGAAGATGATCTCCACCGCGCCCTTGGCGCCCATGACCGCGATCTCGGCGTTGGGCCAAGAGAAGTTCACGTCGCCGCGCAGGTGTTTGGACGCCATCACGTCGTAAGCACCGCCGTAGGCCTTGCGGGTGATGACGGTGATTTTGGGCACGGTGCACTCGGCGTACGCGTACAGCAACTTCGCGCCGTGCTTGATGATGCCGCCGTATTCTTGGCTGGTGCCGGGCATGAAACCGGGCACGTCCACAAACGTGAGCACGGGGATGTTGAAGGCATCGCAGAAGCGCACAAAACGCGCAGCCTTGATGGAGCTCTTGATGTCCAAGCAACCGGCCAGCACCAAGGGCTGGTTGGCCACAACACCCACGGTCTGACCGTCGATGCGGGCAAAGCCGATGAGGATGTTTTTCGCGTAATCGGGTTGCAACTCAAAGAAATCACCATCGTCCACGGTTTTGACGATGAGCTCCTTCATATCGTAGGCTTTGTTGGGGTTCTCGGGTACCAAGGTGTCCAAGCTCAGGTCCATGCGATCGATCGGGTCTCCGCTCTTGCGCACCGGGGCTTTTTCTTTGTTGTTCAGCGGCAGGTAGTTGAACAGGCGGCGCAGCATGAGCAGCGCTTCGACGTCGTTCTCGAAGGCCATGTCGGCCACGCCGCTCTTGGTGGTGTGCGTCAAAGCGCCACCCAATTCTTCGGCGGTCACTTCTTCGTGCGTCACGGTTTTCACCACGTCGGGGCCGGTCACGAACATGTAGGACGAGTCTTTGACCATGAAGATGAAATCGGTCAAGGCGGGCGAGTACACGGCACCACCGGCCGATGGGCCCATGATCATGCTGATCTGGGGCACCACACCGCTGGCCATGACGTTGCGCTGGAACACCTCGGCGTAACCACCCAATGCAGCCACGCCCTCTTGAATGCGGGCACCGCCCGAATCGTTCAAGCCGATCACCGGCGCGCCGACCTTCATGGCTTGGTCCATGACTTTGCAGATCTTTTCGGCGTGCGTCTCGGACAGCGAGCCGCCCAGCACCGTGAAGTCTTGGCTGTAGACAAAGACCAAGCGGCCGTTGATCATCCCGTAGCCTGTGACCACACCATCACCCGGAATTTTGTCTTCGCCCATGCCGAAGTCGGTGCAACGGTGCTCCACGAACATGTCCCACTCTTCGAAGGTGCCTTCGTCGAGCAGCACTTCGATGCGCTCACGGGCGGTCAGCTTGCCCTTGGCGTGTTGCGCATCGATGCGCTTTTGGCCGCCGCCCATGCGGGCTGCGGCGCGCTTTTTTTCCAGTTGTTCATGGATGTCTTGCATGGTGGTTCTCTCTCTTATTCAGGAAGACGGGGGTTCGCTCTGCGCTTGGTAAGCGCTGAGCAGTTGACGGGCCGCCGTGGACGCGGTGATCTGGCCGGCCGCTACTTGTTGGCTGAGTTGGGGCAGCAGCGTTTGCACACGCGGCTGCGCCCGAAAATGGTGTTTGAGTCCGGCATCGATGCGCTCCCACATCCACGACAGGGCTTGTTGTTGGCGGCGTAGCGCCAAGCGGCCATTGGCCGTTTGGAGGCTTCGGAACTCCCTGACCGCGGCCCAAAACCCGTCGACGCCCTGGCCCAGCAGGGCACTCAGCTGCACCACCTTGGGGTGCCACTGCGTGGTGTCGGCATGCGCATGACCCGAGCCGCCGTGCATGCCCAGCAACTGCAAGGCGCTGGTGATCTGCAACTCGGCGCGGGTGGCCGCGATGGCATCGATGTCGACCTTGTTGATGACCACCAAATCGGCGATCTCCATCACACCTTTTTTGATGGCTTGCAAATCGTCGCCCGCGTTGGGCAACTGCATCAGCACAAACATGTCGGTCATGTTGGCCACCGCCGTCTCGCTCTGGCCGACACCCACGGTCTCGACGATCACCACGTCGTAGCCTGCGGCTTCGCAGACCAGCATGGATTCGCGGGTTTTTTCGGCCACACCGCCCAACGTGCCGCTGGAGGGACTGGGGCGGATGTAGGCCTGCGGGTGAACGCTCAGGTGCTCCATGCGCGTTTTGTCGCCCAAGATGGAGCCGCCCGAGACGGTGCTCGACGGATCGACGGCCAGCACCGCCACGCGGCGGCCCTGAGCAATCAGGAACAGGCCCAGCGCCTCGATGAAGGTGGACTTGCCCACACCCGGCACGCCGCTGATGCCCAAACGGAACGAGTTGCCTGTGTGCGGCAACATGGTCGTGAGCAACTCATCGGCCAGCGCACGGTGGTCGGTGCGGGTCGATTCCAGCAGCGTGATGGCTTTGGCCATGGCGCGACGCTGCCCGGCAGCGTTGCCGTGCAAAAGACCGTCGAGCAACTGCGCAGGGTTCACCCAATAGCCTTTTTGATCTGCTCCAGCACATCCTTGGCACTGACCGGGATCGGGGTGCCGGGGCCGTAGATGCCTTTAACACCTGCTTCGTAAAGCATGTCGTAGTCCTGGCGCGGGATCACGCCGCCCACGAACACGATGATGTCGTCGGCGCCCTGCTTCTTGAGCTCGGCAATGATGGCGGGCACCAAGGTTTTGTGGCCTGCGGCGAGCGTCGAGACGCCCACGGCGTGCACGTCGTTCTCAATCGCCTGGCGTGCGCACTCTTCGGGGGTCTGGAACAGCGGGCCCATGTCCACGTCGTAGCCCAGGTCAGCAAACGCGGTAGCCACCACTTTGGCGCCACGGTCGTGGCCGTCCTGGCCGAGTTTGGAGATCATCACCCGGGGGCGGCGGCCTTGCGCGTCGGCAAAGGCGGCGATGTCTGCCTTGAGCTGGTTCCAGTATTCCATGGTGTCTCCCACATTTTCGCCGTCGTCGTAGGCGGCGGCGTACACGCCCGTGACCTTTTGCGTGTCGGCGCGGTGGCGGCCAAAGGCTTTTTCCAGCGCGTCCGACACCTCGCCCACCGTGGCGCGCAGGCGCACAGCCTGAATCGACAAGTCGAGCAGGTTGCCTTGGCCCGATTCGGCCGAAGCGGACAAAGCGTCCAAAGCAGCTTGCACCTTGGCGCTGTCGCGGCTGGCGCGGATCTTGGCCAAGCGTTCGATCTGGCCGTCGCGCACACGGACGTTGTCAATCGAGAGCGTCTCGATCGGGTCTTCTTTGGCCAGCTTGTATTTGTTCACGCCCACGATGACGTCTTTGCCCGAATCGATGCGGGCCTGCTTTTCAGCGGCCGCTGCTTCGATCTTGAGCTTGGCCCAACCACTGCCCACGGCCTTGGTCATGCCGCCCATGGCCTCGACTTCTTCGATGATGGCCCAGGCCTTGTCGGCCATTTCTTGCGTCAGGCTCTCCATCATGTAAGAACCGGCCCAAGGGTCGATCACGTTGGTGATGTGGGTTTCTTCTTGGATGATGAGCTGCGTGTTGCGCGCGATGCGCGAGCTGAATTCGGTGGGCAGTGCGATCGCCTCGTCAAACGAGTTGGTGTGCAGCGACTGGGTGCCGCCGAACACGGCCGCCATGGCTTCGATGGTGGTGCGCACCACGTTGTTGTAGGGGTCTTGCTCGGTGAGCGACCAGCCAGACGTTTGGCTGTGCGTGCGCAGCATCAGGCTCTTGGGATTCTTGGCGTCAAAGCCCTTCATGATGCGGCACCACAAGAGGCGCGCGGCGCGCATCTTGGCGATCTCCAGATAGAAGTTCATGCCCACCGCCCAGAAGAAGGACAGGCGGCCGGCGAACGCGTCCACGTCCATGCCTTTGGCGATGGCCGTCTTCACGTATTCCTTGCCGTCGGCCAAGGTGAAAGCCATCTCCAGCGCTTGGTTGGCGCCGGCTTCTTGCATGTGGTAGCCCGAGATCGAGATCGAGTTGAACTTGGGCATGTGCTGCGCCGTGTACTCGATGATGTCGCCAATGATCTTCATCGACGGCTCGGGCGGGTAGATGTAGGTGTTGCGCACCATGAACTCTTTCAGAATGTCGTTCTGAATCGTTCCGGAGAGTTGGTCTGGCGACACGCCCTGCTCTTCGGCTGCCACCACATAACCCGCCAGCACGGGCAACACGGCGCCGTTCATGGTCATCGAAACGGACACCTTGTCCAGCGGGATCTGGTCAAACAAGATCTTCATGTCCTCGACGGAGTCAATCGCCACACCGGCCTTGCCCACATCGCCCGTCACACGCGGGTGGTCGGAGTCGTAGCCGCGGTGTGTGGCCAAATCAAAAGCGACCGACACGCCCTGCCCGCCTGCGGCCAGGGCCTTGCGGTAGAAGGCGTTGGACTCTTCGGCGGTCGAGAAACCGGCGTATTGGCGGATGGTCCAGGGGCGCACGGCGAACATGGTGGCCTGCGGGCCGCGCAAAAACGGCTCAAAACCTGGCAGCGTGTTGGCGTATGGCAGCTTGGCCGTGTCTTCGGCGGTGTAGAGCGGTTTGACGACGATGCCGTCCGGCGTCTTCCAGTTCAAAGCGTCGACGTTGCCGCCTGGGGCGGATTTGGCTGCGGCTTTGGCCCACGCGTCGAGGTTGCTGGCGTTGAAGGCGAAGGGTGTCTGGCTCATGGATTTCGCTCGAAAAAATGATCGATCGGCAGGCCCAAATGGGCTGGCGGGATTGTATCATTCATAATTATTGATGCAGAAATATTCAATCGGCTTACAATTCGATCCATGGCAGCCCTGACTTTGACCCCCCGCGCCCTCTACGAAGAGGTGGCCGAATTGCTTCGGCAGCGCATTTTTGCCCGCGAGCTCGAACCCGGCAGCTGGATCGACGAGATGCGCTTGGCCGAGGAATACGGCATCAGCCGCACCCCCATGCGCGAGGCCTTGAAGGTCTTGGCCGCCGAAGGTTTGGTCACCATGAAAGTGCGCCGGGGCGCCTACGTCACCGAGGTCAACGAAAAAGACCAACGCGACGTCTACCACCTGCTGTCCCTGCTCGAAGCCGATGCCGCGGCCGTGGTCGCCGAGCGCGCCACCGACGCCGAACTCCAAGAATTGCAGGCCTTGCACCAAGCGCTGGAATCGGCGGTGGGGCAAACCGACCAGTTTTTTGCCATCAACGAACGCTTTCACATGCGCGTGCTGGCCATTGCCGACAACCGCTGGCGCGACCAAATGGTCGCCGACCTTCGCAAGGTGATGAAGCTCAACCGCCACAACTCCCTGCTCAAAACCGGGCGATTGGCCGAGTCCCTGCAGGAACACCGAGCGATTGTTCAGGCCTTGGTCCAACGCGACCCAGCCCTGAGCGCACAGCGCGTGCGCGAGCATTTCGCCAACGGCTTGCAAGCCGCAGGCTGAGCGGCCTCAGGCCTTGTGGGGTGCGGACGGCTGGGCCATGACCAAGCCAACGCCAGCCAAAATCATCAAGCCACCCAACAAGTGAAACCAGCCCATGGGCTCGTTCAAAATCAACCACGCGGCCACGGCGGTGTACAGCGGCCCCAGGTACAGCGTCACCGCCACGCGACTGGCACCCAAGACCTTTTGCGTCCACCCGTAAACCCAATACGCCACCACACCCGGCAAGAGGGCGGCCAAGACCATCAACCACAGCGCCGTCGGGGTCAAGGGCGGTGTGCTCTCCAGCGTCAACTCCCACAGCGCAAAGGGCAACAAGACCACCACGCCACCGGCGCACATGGCCGCCAAACGGGCGGTGGAGCCCAGGGGCGAAACCCATTTTTTTGCATCAAGGCGTAAGCGGCCCACGACATGGCGGCCACCACAATCAGCAAATCGCCCAGCACCCACTGGACCTCGGCCAAGGCGCGCCATTGGCCTTGCACCACCACGTGAACGACGCCGGCCATGGCCAGCACCACACCCAAAGATTGGCGCAAGGAGAAGCGCTCGCCCAACCACCAGACGGCGCCCAAGGCGATCATCACCGGCGAGGCCGCATAAATCAGGGAAATATTCATGGCTGTGGTCGACTCGCCCGCCCAGTAGACCCAAGCGCCGCAAATCCACATGCCGCAAGTCCCCAAGGCCAGGTATTGCCATCGCGCCGCCCAGATCGCTTGGCGGTGTATCCACAATTCTTGGCGCGCCACCCAAGCCAGCAACACCCCCGCCAAAGCCCAGCGCCCCAATGCCAAAACGTTGGCCGACACCAAACCCGGCGCGGTTCGGGCCACCACGATGTTGACCGTCCACAGCAAAGGGGTGAGCCAAATCAGTAACAAGGCCCAGCGCCGATGTTGCGCCGTGTGAATCGGCGCGCTCATGGTGTATCCACCGATTCGGGCACGGCTACACCACGCGCCAAGGCCGCGCGAGCCAGAGCCCATACCTCCCGCGGCGGCAGGGGTTTTAAACGGTGGTCGCTCCACACTTGGCGCCACAAACGCCCACCACGCTGGCCGTGGTGCAGGCCCAGCATGTGTCGGGCCACCGGGTACCACGGACAGCCGTCTTCGGCGTGCGCGCGTTCCATGTAATCGACCATGGTCTCCTCCACCGACTCTCGGCTGGGCACTGGGTGTTGATCGCCAAAGAAAGCGGCGTCCCAGGTGCTCAAGGCCCAGGGGTTGTAATAGGCTTCGCGCCCGACCATCACGCCATCGACCTGCTGCAAATGCTCGCTGATCTGATCCGTGGTCTTGATGCCGCCGTTGACGGCGATGGTCAAAGCCGGGAAATCGCGTTTGAGTTGGTGCGCCAGTTCGTAGCGCAGCGGCGGGATCTCGCGGTTTTCTTTGGGCGACAGGCCGTCGAGCCAAGCGTTGCGCGCGTGCACGATGAACACCTCACAACCGGCCTCGGCCACCGTACCCACAAAGTCGCGCACAAAGCCGTAGCTCTCGATGCGGTCAATGCCAATGCGGTGTTTGACGGTGACCGGCACATCGACCACATCGCACATGGCTTTGACGCCATCGGCCACGATCTGCGGCTCGTTCATCAAACACGCGCCGAAAGCCCCGCGCTGCACCCGATCGGATGGGCAGCCACAATTCAGGTTGATTTCGTTGTAGCCCCACTGCGCGCCCAGACGCGCGGCGTGCGCCAAGTCGTACGGGTCGCTGCCGCCGAGTTGCAAGGCCACAGGATGCTCTTCGGCGTTGAAGCGCAAGTGGCGCTGCACATCCCCATGCGTGAGCGCACCGGTGGTCACCATCTCGGTGTAGAGCAAGGTGTGGCGCGTGAGCAGGCGGTGGAAGAACCGGCAATGGCGATCGGTCCAATCCATCATCGGCGCCACCGATAGGCGCCAAGGACTCAAGGGGGTGGAGGCTTCAGACATCGGTGGATTATCCCAGCCCCCAAAAGAAACCCCGCCGAAGCGGGGATGTGGCACAAGGCTTCGCTGCGCTTGCAGCGACTCCAGCCTCAGCCCATGTGCAAGCCGCCGTTGACCGCGAAGTCAGCGCCGGTGGTGTAGCCGCCGTCTTCGCTGGCCAACCAAGCGATGATGGAAGCAATCTCGCTGGGCTTGCCCAAGCGCTTGACGGGCACGGTGGCCACGATTTTTTCCAGCACGTCGGGACGGATGGCGTTGACCATGTCGGTGCCGATGTAGCCAGGGCTCACGGTGTTGACGGTCACGCCTTTGGTGGCCATCTCTTGGGCCAAAGCCATCGAGAAACCGTGCATGCCGGCTTTGGCGGCAGAGTAGTTGGTTTGACCGGCTTGGCCTTTTTCGCCGTTGACCGAAGAGATGTTGATGATGCGGCCCCAGCCCTTTTCCACCATGTCGCCGACCACTTGTTTGGTCACGTTGAACATGGAGTCTAGGTTGGTGTTCATCACAGCGTCCCAGTCTTCGCGGCTCATCTTGATGAACATGCGGTCCTTGGTGATGCCGGCGTTGTTGACCAATACGTCGATGCTGCCGTGCTCAGCCTTGGTTTTGCTGAAGGCTTCCACGGTGGAATCCCAATCACCCACGTTGCCCACGGAGGCGTAGAAGGTGAAGCCCAAGGCTTTTTGTTCGCTCAACCACTTGGCGTGGTCGCGGGTAGGACCGCAACCGGCGATGACCTTGAAACCCTCTTGGTGCAAGCGCTGGCAGATGGCGGTACCGATGCCGCCCATGCCGCCCGTGACATACGCTACTTTTTGACTCATGACTGTCTCCTGTTGATTGTTGGATAAGAAAAATTAAACGCGCTCGATGGCCAAAGCCACGCCCATGCCGCCGCCGATACACAAAGCGGCCAAACCTTTTTGGGCTTGGCTACGTTGCATCTCGTGCAGCAAGGTCACGAGGATTCGGCAACCGGACGCGCCAATGGGGTGACCGATGGCGATGGCGCCACCGTTGACGTTGACCTTGGCGGGATCGATGTCCAACACCTGATTGACCGCGCAGGCTTGTGCCGCGAACGCTTCGTTGAGTTCGAACAGGTCCACATCGCTGGCCTTCCAGCCCGCACGGGCCAAGGCTTTTTGCGAGGCGGGCACGGGGCCCATGCCCATGGTGGCGGGGTCCAGGCCGCTGGTGCCGAAAGCGGCGATGCGCGCCAAGGGCTTGAGGCCCAAGGCCGCTGCCTTTTGGGCGCTCATGACCATCACGGCGGCCGCGCCGTCGTTGATGCCCGAGGCGTTGCCGGCGGTCACGCTGCCGGTCTTGTCAAAGGCCGGGCGCAGACCCGCCAACACTTCGGCGGTGGTTTTTTTGTTGATGAACTCGTCGGTGTTGAAGACCACCGGGTCACCCTTGCGCTGGGGAATGACCACGTCGACGATTTCGTCTTTGAACTTGCCGGCTTCTTGGGCGGCAGCGGCTTTACGCTGGCTGGACGCGGCCAAGGCGTCTTGCATCTCGCGCGTGATGCCGTGCACCTTGGCGACGTTCTCGGCCGTGATGCCCATGTGGTACTGGTTGTAGACGTCCCATAGGCCGTCCACGATCATGGTGTCGGTCATCTTCCAATCACCCATGCGCTGGCCATCGCGGCTGCCATTCAAGACGTGGGGGCTGGCGCTCATGTTTTCTTGACCACCGGCGATGACGATTTCGCTGTCGCCCCACGCCACGGCTTGAGCGGCCAACATCACGGCTTTCAGGCCGGAGCCGCACACCGCGTTGATGGTCAAGGCGGGCGTTTCTTTGGCCAAGCCGGCCTTCATCATCGCTTGGCGGGCCGGGTTCTGGCCCACGCCCGCGGCCAAGACTTGGCCCAGAATCACCTCACCGATGACGTCCATCGGTAGGCCCGTGCGCTCCAACAGGCTTTTGATGACGATGCTGCCCAATTCGGTGGCGGGCGTTTTGGCCAAAGAGCCGCCGAACTTGCCCACGGCGGTGCGGGCAGCTGAAACGATGACGATGTCTTGCATGAATGAAGTCTCCTGTGATGGCTAAAAAATGAATCTGGCTTGCTCAGGCTTTGGCCTTGGCTTTGACGTAACGACCAGGGGCAGGCTCAATGACAGGGTAGATTTTGCCTTTGCCGTACTGTTTGGGCGCGGCGATCTGCTTGCCGCCCAAGGGTTTGAGCCAGGCGGCCCAATCGGTCCACCAGCTGCCTTTGTGTTCGGTAGCGCTCTCGATCCAGTCCTCGGCTTTGGCCGGGAAGTGGTTGGCCGGCGCGGTCCAGAAGCTGCGCTTGCCCTTGCTCGCGGGGTTGATCACGCCCGCGATGTGGCCTGAAGCGCCCATGACAAAGCGCTTCTTGCCTTTGAACACTTGCGTGCTGGCGTAAGCACCGCCGATGGGCACGATGTGGTCTTCGCGCGAGCCATACAAATAAACAGGGACCTTGATCTTGCCCATGTCGATCTTTTCGCCGCAGATGCGGGCCTTGCCGGGCTTGATCAGGTTGTTTTCTAAGTACATGTTGCGCAGGTACCAAGCGTAATAAGGCCCGGGCAAATTGGTGCTGTCGCCGTTCCAGTACAGAAGGTCAAACGGTGGTGGCGACTCACCCTTGAGGTAGTTGCCCACCACGTAGTTCCACACCAAGTCGTTGGGACGCAAGAAGCTGAAGGTGGTGGCAAGGTCGCGTCCTGGCATCAAACCGCCTTTTTCAAACTGCATCTCGCGCATCTTCACGAAAGATTCGTCTATGAAAACATCGAGCACACCGGTGTCGGTGAAGTCCACCAAGGTGGTCAAGAAGGTGGCGCTGTTGACGGGCTCTTCGCCACGCGCGGCCAGCACACCGAGTGCCGATGCCAGCATGGTGCCGCCCACACAAAAACCCAAGGCGTTGATGGTGGGGGATCCAGTGATCTCGCGCGTCACGCGGATCGCCTCGATCACAGCGCCTTCGATGTAGTCGTCCCAATGGGCTTGCGCCAAGGATTCATCGGGGTTGCGCCAGCTCACCACAAAGGTGCGGTGGCCCTGCTCGACCGCATAACGGATGAGCGAATTCTCGGGTTGCAGGTCCAAGATGTAGAACTTGTTGATGCACGGGGGCACCAACAAAAACGGCCGTTCGTAGACCTTGGCGGTGAGCGGCTTGTATTCGATCAATTGGAAATAGTCGTTCTCAAACACCACCGCGCCTTCGGAGGTGGCGACGTTTTTGCCCACCTCGAACACGCTCTCGTCGGTCATGGACAAATGGCCTTGGCGGATGTCGTGCAAGAGGTTGGCCACGCCTTTGGCGATGCTCTCACCTTGGCTGTCGATGGCTTTTTGTTGGGCTTCGGCGTTGAGCGCCAAGAAGTTACTCGGCGCGCTCGCGTCGATCCACTGCTGGACCGCAAAGGCCACACGGGCACGGGTTTTGGCGTCGCCCTGCACCGCTTCGGCCAAGGCCATGAGCGTGCGGGCGTTGAGCAAATACGTCGCGGCAGAAAACGCCGCCATGGGGTTTTTCTGCCAAGCTTCAGCAGCGAAACGACGGTCGCCTAGGGGCTTGACGTTGAGGCCTTGCATCCACAGCTCAGTCGCTTCTTTCATGTAGGTCGCTTGCAGCGCCGAGAGTTGCTCGGGGTCGAATTGCACCGCTTGGCCATTGGCCTGTTTGAACACTTCCCCCAAACCCGAGGCCATGTTGCCCGGCATGGCCATGCCAAAAGGGTTGGCGCTGCCAGCGGCCGGCATCATGTGCGAAAACGCTGCGAAAGGGTTGTTCATGGGTGTCTCCGAAAAGCTCTGTTGGCTTGGTTATGATGAATTGCCAATGGGCAACTTCCCTGCGAACCAAGTCTGAGCCTGCAGACTTCCAACTGGCTGACAAAGCCCCTCTTTTTGAAAAGGATTTCTGTGTACTTGGTTGCGATCGCTTGGATCTATGTGGTGCTGATGATGGCCGTGGCCGAGGCCACGAACAGCAACGGCACAGTCTTGGGTGCCATCTTCACCTTCTTGTTGTATGGCTTGCTGCCGCTGAGTTTGGTGATTTATCTCATGCGAACGCCCGACCGACGCAAGGAACGAAAAGCCCGAGAGGCCGCAGAAGAAGCAGCCGCAGCCGCGGCCGCCGCGGCTTCAAACCCGCCAGATGCAAGCGGCCATGCGCCCGCTACCGCCCAAGACAGCGGCGTCGCGCCGGTGCGAGAAAAACCGTGACGCGTTCGTGACGGTGCACCAAGCTGTGCTGCTGTCGTTGCCTTGAACATCAACCGCACCCAAAGCGGCCAAGCGCTGTCGGGCCAAGCCCGCCAAATCGGCCCACCACTGCCCTGATCGCTCGGCATGCGGCACAAAGCAGGCACCGCTGTTGCGCTCGGGACCGGATTGAAAAGCCACGCGCACCTCGTCGCCCACTTCGAACGCCTCAGGCCCAATGCACGGGCCCAACCACACCCAAGTTTGCTGAGCCAACCCAGCGTCGCTCACCATTGGGTGGTGTCGGCGCATGGTCTGCATCCACGCGGCCCAGGTGCTCTCCAACACCCCCACGCCGCTATGGTCCACGCCCGCCAGACCGCGCCAGCCCGCGTGGGCCGCGGCCACACAACGCCCCGCCCGATCGGCCAACAGCACCGGCAAACAATCGGCCACCATGATGGTGCACACCACACCCACTTGGTCGGTCCAACACGCGTCGGCCACCACCGTGGTGGGCGGTGCTTCGCCCAAGCCCAAGACCTGAGTGCCGTGGACCTGCTTCAAGAACACCGGCGCTTGCGCGCCCTGCTGTCGCAAGGCCTCTGTCAAACGCAAGCGGTTCTGCGCCACCGCCGCCGGGTCATCGCCCACGTGGTCGCCCAAGTTGAAGCTGTCGAACGGCGCCGCCGACACGCCGCCGGTGCGGGTGGTGAACACGGCCCGAACACCGGCGGGCAAGTGCTCGGGGCACAGTCCATCGTCGGACAAGGGCAAAAGCGAAGGGTGTGTCATGGTCTTGAGCATAAACCGGGAAAGCGGTCACGATTTGCGGTGAAAATGGCGTTCATGCACATTGGAGAACCCATGAGTCAGCGTTACGTTTTCACGCCACCGTCGATTGTCGGTGTGCCCGTGGTCGGCACCGACGAGCAGCTGCCGGTTCACCGCATCTATTGTGTGGGCCGCAACTACGCCGAACACGCCAAAGAAATGGGCTTCAGCGGCCGAGAAGACCCGTTCTTCTTCATCAAACCCGCCGACACCCTGGTCGTGGCCGCCGAACAAGCCCCCGCCACCATCGACTACCCCACACTCACCCAGAACCTGCACCACGAGGTCGAGTTGGTGGTGGCGATTGGGCGCGCTGGCCGCAACATCGCCGCGACCGACGCGCACCACCACATCTTTGGCTACGCCGTGGGCTTGGACATGACACGGCGCGACTTGCAAAACGAGATGAAAAAACAAGGTCGTCCTTGGTGCATCGGCAAATCGCACGAGCAATCGGCGCCCATCGGTTGGATCACCCCCGCGGCCAAACTCGACCACCTACCCGCCGCTGCGATCGATCTGAGCGTCAATGGTGAGCAGCGCCAAAGCAGCCACATCCACCAGCTGATCTGGAATGTGGGCGAAATCATCGAACACCTCTCGCGCGCTTGGACCTTACAAGCAGGCGACCTGATCTTCACCGGCACCCCCGAAGGCGTGGGGCCCGTGGTGCGCGGCGACCGGCTGCAGGCCCGTGTGGATGGCCTGACGGGTTTGGACTTGCGCATCGCATGACGCACGCTCACAAACCACCATCGGCCTTGTTTTGCCGGTGCTGCGGCCACGCCTTGGAGCGCCGCGTCCCCGACGACGGCGACACCAAGGTGCGCGGCGT
>CAMDCY010000020.1 GCA_945890705.1 Hydrogenophaga intermedia
GTGGGACATGTCAAATTGACTTCTTATCGATGCCCACGGGCGAACTATCAACGACGCAGCAGTTGCTGGTAACGGGCCATGTAATCTTTGCTGTTGGCATTCGACCACTCGCGAGAGTAGTTGTTGACTGGCAGGCGAGCCGCAGCTGGACTGTTACCAGGCGCAGCCACATCGCCTCGAACTGGACGACGGCCCGATGCTTTGACCAGCATGGTCTGTCCTTCGGCTGAGGACAGGTAGTCCAACACGGCTTTGCCACCGGCTGGATTAGGACCTTTTGCAACCAGTGCCATTGCGTCTGCGGATGAGTTAATGCCTTCTTTGGGGTAGACGATGCGAATGGGTGCGCCGCCATCGATGAAGCGTTGGGCATTGTCCTCCAAGGTCAACGACATCGCGTATTCGCCTTGAGCAGTACCGCGGATGACGGCTGTTGAGCTGCCTGTGATCACGAAGTTTTTCATCATTTCAGAAAACAGCGGCCATCCTTTGGCATCGCCTTCGTTGTGCACAATTTGCAGCATTTGAGTCAAAGCGGAGCTGGACTTATCCGCGCCAGCAAATGCAATTTTTCCTTTCCACTTTGGATTGGCCAACTCTGCCCAAGTGCTGGGAATCTCAGCGGCAGGGACCAATTTGGTGTTCACAGCCAAGACCGTCGGGATCGTTTCGGCAAACGGAGTCCACAAAGGGTTTTTCGCGTAATGGGGATAAAGTTTGGCCAAGTCTTTGACTTTGTAGGCCTCAAACAGGTCGGCATTGGCCTCAATCACATCAACGCCGGTGGAGACCACCACATCGGCCATAGGGCGTGCGCTTTCGGCTTTTAGCCGCTTCATCAACTCACCACCACCAGCAGAAACCACTTGAATGTCAACACCCAGCTTGGCTTTTAAGGCAGGCACCATCGCATTTTGAATTTCGGCGGGTGCGGAGGTGTAAACCACCACGGTCCCTTGTGCAAAAGCGAAAGCAGGTGTCAATGCGGCCAGCAAAAGGGATTTTTTGAAAAGCGATTTGGCCAACGCGGGTTTAAAAATGTGAGCGAACAATTTCATGAGTGCACCTTCGAAGAATGTGTTTGATAGACATGAATATCGTGCGCTAGATATGTGAACAATTCGTGACGAGCGCTTCTTGCTGGTTTGGCTTGGACGCAAACTCAACGGTAGCGGAGCTTCATCAACAAAATCATCAGCGCTAAGGTGAGGGTAATCGTGTTGGCGATGATGATCGGCCAAGCTTCCAGCAAAACCCCGTAGACAGTCCACATGCCCACACCCACCGTGAGAAGGCCAAACATGCCCAGCGAGATCCCGCTGACATCGCGTGTACGGAAGGTGTGCCAAGCTTGTGGGAAGAAGCTGGCAGTGGTCAAGACGGCGGCAATCGTACCGATCCAGTCAATCTGGTTCATAAAGTTTTTTGGGTTGGGTTGACCTGCGTTACCAGTGCTGAGGATTCACGATTCAATGTAGCTGGATGGGAGCTGGATTCACCTCCACGCCAACCCGCCTAACCGGGCAAGGTGCTATCCGAAGATGTGGCCCTCGAGCAACCAATCGTTACAGCGTCAACCCCCTTCTTAGTGGATTTGTTTATGTCGCTGATTAAAGACCAATTTCAGGGCGACTCATAGATGCTGCTAAAGCGTCTCCCGCGCTTTCAGCCCCTGCGCGTTATGGCAATGCTAGGAGTCTAGGGTTTCTCCCTGATTTTGTTGTGCAAGAGCAGATTTACAGAATTAAGCGAGCCAATCTTTGAGTAACGCGTGGGGCTGATGAGCCAATACCTCTGCTTGAATTTCAGTATCAGATAGGCTAAAAGCGCGTTCCAGAACTTTGGCGTACACAGCGCAGGCATCAATGGATGTTGGTAAGTCTCGGCCATCGATCAGTTGGGCTGATTTCAGGCCTCGCCAGTCGGTGATGACACGACTTTTGTTGAGCAGGCCACCTGCTACAAAAATACAAGAGCCTACGCCATGGTCAGTCCCTTCATTGCCATTCTCTTTGACGTTGCGTCCAAACTCGGTCAGGGTCACGACCATGGCGTTTGACCACTCGCTGCCTATTCCCTGGCGAAACCCTTTGAAAATATCGTCGAGCTCTTTGAGCTTGGTGGCATGGGCGCCAATGTCACTGCCCTGGGAGGCGTGGGTATCAAAACCGCCTTGCATGTCGATTAGACCAGCACGGGGTCCATTGGGAGCTTGCATGCGCTCTCCTGCCAGTTTGGCCAATGAGAAAGTTGATTTTGCTTCTTGAAATGGTACGCGTGGTGCCGAGCCCAACATAGCGCGGGCTTCCAACCGGTCGTTGCGAAGTTGGTTCACGATGGCATGTAAAGTGCTGTCGTTTTGCCACTCATCGCTCAATGCTCTGAGCATACTGGGCGAGGCTGGTTTCATCCAGTTGGGATACTCGGTGCTCGACTCCGGGCTGCCTTTAAGCAACAGGGGCATGGGGATGGAAATAGCGACTCCGTGAGCAGACAGCCCAGACTTTTCGAGGGCTCGTCCCACAAAACCACTGGGGGAAGTGTAGGGTTTCATGAATCCAGACTGCATGATGTCTTGACCTTCAAAATGCGAACGCCCCTGATACGCAAAGCCAGTGGCGTGAACAATGTTGAGTTGGTTTTGTGTCCAGAGTCCATGCAGGGTGGTGAGTGCGGGGTGCAAGGCAAAGTCGCCATTCAGTGGCAAGGGGGCTTTGAGTGTCAAGCTGGGACGCAAACCAGCAAAGTCGACATCTCCAACAGCAGGAACTGCCGTTAATCCGTCCATAGCGCCTCGTAACAACACAAACAACACCTTGGTCGACGGATTCGATGTTGCGCTTTGCGCCCATGATGGTTGGGAAGCCGCAAAAGCTAACCCTGTAATTGATGAAACAAAATCTCTGCGATTCATCAGTCCCGATTCATTGTTCATGATCAGCTCCATAGAAAGTCTGCATGCAGGACTTGGAAAGCTTGCGTTTCCTGTTGCTTTTCTTGTTGTTTGCTTTTTGCAGGAAAACCTGAAAAGGTTTGCATCAAGATCGCATATCTGATGCGTCGGTCGATCATTTCTTTAGATACCCATTCAGCCGATTGGATGGGCCAACCGTTGGGCTGTGGGCACCAGGGAATGGGTTGACCCAGATCGCCCAACAAGTAAGTGTATTTCAAGCCCTTCTCGCTAGGCAGGGGCAAGGTTCTTGGAAGGTCTATATTCAAATCCCGATGTGCTTGTAGTACCCATGCTTCTGGTGAGCTGAACTTACGAGTGTTTGTTAGTGTCTTCCATGCTTGAACCACCACCTCTTGATGCACAGATGGCAAATGTCCTCTGCTTTGAATGAACACTTGCTTGACAGCCTCCACGCACTCAACTGGGGGACTGTCTTGCAAGAAATAAACACAAAGCTTGTGTGCAATGTGCTGAGCAGTGGCTGGGTGATAGGCCAAGTCGGTGATCAAATCTTCGAGCTTAGAAGTAGGCCTAAACAAAGAGGAGTAGGTTTTGCCCATGACATGGCGTTCGCCTGGTTCATGGTGGTTGTAGTCGAAATAGGTTCCGGGCTTTCTGTACTCTTTTTTGTTTTGACCATTTCTGGCGTATTTCCAGCCCGTCAAAATGAGTGTGGTTTCTTCAACGTCGCGTTGTGAGTATCCAGACGAGGGACTGAGGGTGAACAATTCAAGCAGCTCACGACCCAAGTTCTCGTTAACGCTGTCTTTGGTCCAGCCACGAAGTTTGGCTTTTGAATTGGGGCCTGTATTGCGATGGTTATCTAAGTATGTGATTATCCCCGGGTGGGTAATCGCATGCCATAAGAGTGTTCGGAAGTCACCCACCATGTGTTCTCGCAACATGCGTTGGTATGGTCCAATGAGTGGATCATTGTTGGCATTTCCGGGTGCCACCATGAAGTGATTGGTCCAAAAATGCCAGAATCTTTCAAACACAGGACCTGAACCATAC
The DNA here is from genome assembly GCA_945890705.1 of Hydrogenophaga intermedia. GTDB lineage: Bacteria > Pseudomonadota > Gammaproteobacteria > Burkholderiales > Burkholderiaceae_C > Hydrogenophaga > Hydrogenophaga miladensis. The sequence continues at coordinate 3,971 of CAMDCY010000020.1, forward strand.
AAAGCAGTGGTACCTCTGGCTTGGCACTCCTTCCAATGCTCAATTCTCTTAAAAGGAATGTGCAACATTTCTTGTTGAGCGCGTTGAAACTCTTCCTTGCTTAAGTTTTTGGCCAGTTTGTTTACGTTGTCCTCTGCACTTTCGATCGCGTCGTATGCGGCCATGGTGTCTTCCATGCCCCAAACCAAGCGTACCGATTCGGGCAGGTCTTTGCGACGGCTTCCATCTGGTTCCAAAATATCGATAGTGGGTACCGAATTAAATTGAGACAAAGCCCAACCCAAGACATCTTGGGACAGAGGGTGACCATTTGGCCAACCAAATGCGATTTTGCGGGTAAAACGCAGTTTGCTTGGTAAGTCCATGAATGTGGTTTAAGGTAATGCAGATGACTTGAGTCTAATCAAAATCAAGGTCGACAAACCTATCGCTAGTGTCGCTAAAGCAATGCCCTCGTTGGGGGACCCTTGGGCGCACTGGTTGAAGATGAAGGTAGAGTCAGTTTTGGTGAATAGTTGAGACACTATCGCCCATCCCACTAACTCTCGACTGGCGATTGCAAACACCAACAACGTGGCTGCGTCAGTGTCTGGATTCAAACAAATCGGAAATCGTTTGAGCGACATAGAGTGGAAGTACAGACTGGAGTCCCTGCTCAGGATCGAGTACTGGGGTTGTGGATGCTGTGAAAATTTAACCCTTCACAAGGCCACAACCACAATCATCTGGGTCTGACACATTACACCTCCAAAAGCTACAGAGCCGACCACTCCCGAGGTTGCAACGGCGTTTGACCGAGACAATCGCTACCAAGTGCCGGGTAAAGGTAAAACGGCATACAAGAGGCATACAGGGACATCACAAAGAAAAAAGGCCAATTCGTGAGAGTTGGCCTTGAATCGCTTGAAACCAGCGTGGATGCTGAGTTTTCGGTAAGTGGTGCCCGGGGCCGGACTCGAACCGGCACGCCTTTCGGCGGGGGATTTTGAGTCCCCTGAGTCTACCAATTTCACCACCCGGGCAGATCTGTGAAGACCTAAATTATGGCACAGTTTGGGTATGAAATATCCAACCATCGAACAAGCCATCGGAAAAACCCCTTTGGTGGCCCTTCAACGCATTGGCGCGACCGACAACCAGCAACGCGGCAACGTGGTTTTGGGCAAGCTGGAAGGCAACAACCCTGCGGGTTCCGTCAAAGACCGCCCCGCCTTGTCGATGATCCAGCGCGCCCAAGAGCGCGGTGACATCCATCCCGGCGACACGCTCATCGAGGCCACCTCGGGCAACACCGGCATTGCGTTGGCCATGGCCGCGGCCATCAAAGGCTACCGCATGGTGTTGATCATGCCCGAGGACTTGTCCATCGAACGTGCCCAAACCATGAAGGCCTTTGGCGCCGAGCTCATCCTCACGCCCAAGAGCGGCGGCATGGAGTACGCCCGTGACCTGGCCGACAAAATGGCCGCTGAGGGCAAAGGGCGCGTGTTGGATCAGTTTTCCAACGCCGATAACCCACGCATCCACTACGAGACCACGGGCCCCGAAATTTGGGAGCAGACAGGCGGGAAGATCACCCATTTCGTGAGCTCCATGGGCACGACCGGTACCATTACAGGTGTCTCTCGGTACCTGAAGGAAAAGAACCCCGCCATTCGCATCATCGGTGCTCAGCCCACGGAGGGTTCGCGCATCCCGGGTATCCGCAAGTGGCCCACCGAGTACCTGCCCAAAATTTACGACCCCACCAACGTCGACGAGGTGGTGTACGTCAGCCAATCGGACGCTGAGGAGATGTGCCGCCGCATGGCCCGCGAAGAAGGCATATTTGCCGGCATTTCGGCTGCGGGGGCTTGCTGGGTGGCGCAGCACATTTCGCAACAGGTGCACAACGCCACCATCGCCTTCATCGTTTGCGACCGGGGCGACCGTTACTTGTCTACCGGGGTATTCCCGGCTTGATGGCCCTAGGGCTGATGCAAGACACTCGGATACAACCAACGGCGCCACCCATGCACATCGACAAAGAACTGGACGCACGCGGCCTCAATTGCCCCTTGCCCATCCTCAAAGCCAAGAAGGCCTTGGCCGACATGAGCAGCGGCCAATTGCTCAAGGTGATCGCCACCGACGCGGGCGCGAACCGCGACTTCCAGGCCTTTGCCAAACAGACCGGCAACACCCTGATCAGCCAAGAAACCATCGGCGCCGAGCACATCACGGTGCTGCAGCGCCGCTGAAGGCCTCAGCGCAGGCGCTGCACCTGTTCGCGCAACTTCAGCAAAGTGGCGCCGAAATCGCTCACGCGAGTGCGCTCTTGCTCCAACACCGCCGCCGGGGCCTTGGCCACGAAGGCTTCGTTACCCAGTTTGTTTTGCGCTTTTTGAATCTCGCCTTCCAGTCGCGCGATTTCTTTGTTCAAACGCGCCGTTTCGGCGGCCACGTCAATTTCCATGAACAGGCACAAGCGGGCTTGACCGACCACGGCCACGGGGGCGTTCTGGGCGGCCCCGGCCCACGCGGCCTCGTCTTCAAACACCTGAACTTCGCTGAGCTTGGACAAGGCCTGCAGCACTGGCGCGCTGGTTCGCATGAAGTCGGCGTCGCCCAGCACGTACATGGGCAAGCGCGTGGCGGGTGAGACGCTCATCTCGCCGCGCAGGTTGCGGCAAGCGTCGACCAAGGTCTTGAGCTTGGCCACGTGCGCTTCGGCGGCTTCGTCGATACGCTCGGGCTGGCACTCGGGGTAAGCGGCGATGCTCACCGAGGGGCCGGTACGGCCCGCCAAGGGCGCCACCGTTTGCCACAGGGCTTCGGTGATGAAGGGGATGATGGGGTGGGCCAAACGCAGCAGAGTTTCCAGCGTGCGGATCAGCGTGCGGCGCGTGGCGCGTTGTTGCGCTTCGTTGCCGGTGTTGATTTGCACCTTGGCGATTTCCAAGTACCAGTCGCAGAACTCGTTCCAGACGAAGTCGTAAATGGTGTTGGCCACGTTGTCCAAGCGGTACTCGGCAAAGCCTTTGGCCACTTCAGCTTCCACGCGCTGCAGTTTCGACACGATCCAGCGATCGGCCTGGCTGAAGCTCATGTAACCGTGGGCTTTGCCGCCGACCGTGCAATCGGCTTTGGTGTGCTCCATCAGACCGCAGTCGTGGCCTTCGCAGTTCATCAACACAAAGCGCGAAGCGTTCCACAGCTTGTTGCAGAAGTTGCGGTAGCCCTCGCAGCGCTTACTGTCGAAGTTGATGCTGCGACCCAGCGTGGCCAACGACGCAAAGGTCAGGCGCAGCGCGTCGGCGCCGTAGGCGGGGATGCCATCGGGGAATTCTTTTTCGGTTTGTTTGCGCACCTTCGGTGCGGTCTCGGGCTTGCGCAGGCCTTGGGTGCGCTTCTCGAGCAGCGGCTCCAAGGTGATGCCGTCGATCAGGTCAACCGGGTCGAGCACGTTGCCTTCGGACTTGCTCATCTTCTTGCCCTGCGCGTCGAGCACCAAGCCGTGGATGTAGACGTGTTTGAAGGGCACTTGGCCGGTGAAGTGCGTGGTCATCATGATCATCCGGGCGACCCAGAAGAAGATGATGTCGTAGCCGGTCACCAGCACGCTGCTGGGCAGGTACAGGTCGCGGTCGGCCGTTTTCTCAGGCCAGCCCATGGTGCTGAACGGTACGAGGGCCGAAGAGTACCAAGTGTCCAGAACGTCTTCGTCGCGCTTGAGCGTTTTGCTGGGGGCTTGCGCTTGGGCTTCGGCCTCGTTGCGGGCCACATATACGTTGCCGTCCTCGTCGTACCAAGCGGGGATTTGGTGACCCCACCACAGCTGGCGCGAAATGCACCAGTCTTGGATGTTGTTCATCCACTGATTGTAGGTGTTGACCCAGTTCTCGGGCACAAAACTCACTTGGCCGGACTGCACCGCATCGATGGCTTTTTGCGCGATGCTCTTGCCGGTGGCGTCGCCTTGGCCCACTTGGTTCATGGCGATGAACCACTGGTCGGTCAGCATGGGTTCGACCACTTGGCCGGTGCGTGCGCAAATGGGCAGCATCAGCTTGTGGGGCTTGATTTCCTGTAAAAAACCTTGTGTTTCTAAATCGGCTAACAAGGCTTTGCGCGCCACAAAGCGGTCCATGCCTTGGTAGGTGACGGGCCCGTTTTCATTGACCTTGGCATCCAAGGTGAAGATCGTGATCAGGGGCAGGCCATGGCGTTGGGCGCAGGCATAGTCGTTGAAGTCGTGCGCGCCAGTGATCTTGACGCAGCCAGAGCCAAATTCGCGGTCCACGAAATCGTCGGCAATGATGGGGATTTGTCGGCCGCAAAGCGGCAGATCGACCATCTGGCCTAACAGGTGTTGGTAGCGTTCGTCTTCGGGGTGTACCGCCAGTGCGCCGTCGGCCATCATGGTTTCTGGGCGTGTTGTCGCGATCACCATGCCGCGCTGCATGACACCGTCCACCATTTGCGGGCCATCGGCAAAGGGGTACACGATGTAGTGCATCTTGCCGTCTGATTCCACGCTCTCGACCTCAAGGTCCGATACCGCGCTCATCAACACCGGATCCCAGTTCACCAAGCGCTTGCCGCGGTAGATCAGGCCTTGCTGGTAAAGCTGCACAAAGGTTTCGGTCACGGTCTTGGACAGCTTGGGGTCCATCGTGAAGTATTCGCGGCTCCAGTCCACGCTGTCGCCCATGCGGCGCATCTGGCTGGTGATGGTGTTGCCTGATTCTTCTTTCCACTCCCACACCTTGGCCACGAAGTTCTTGCGCGCCTCGGCCGGGCTGGTGCCCATGTCGTGGCGGCTGATGCCTTTGGCCTGCAGCTGCCGCTCCACCACGATTTGGGTGGCGATGCCGGCGTGGTCGGTGCCGGGAATCCAAGCGGTGTTGTGGCCCAGCATGCGGTGGTAGCGGGTCAACGAGTCCATGATGGTCTGGTTGAACGCGTGGCCCATGTGCAGCGTGCCCGTCACGTTGGGCGGGGGTAGCTGGATCGCAAACGCGGGCGCATCGGCCTGGGCTTGACCTGTGCCGCGGTGGCCAGCCACGCCGTAGCCACGCTGTTCCCATTCGGGGCCCCAGTGGGCTTCCAGTGCGGCGGGTTCAAAAGACTTGGACAGGCTGTTCAAGCCGGGTTGGTTCATAGGTTCGGTCATCCCCCGATTTTATTCGACCGGCCCGCGCTCAGCGCCGTGGCCCTGGGTGTTGGACAATGAGCGCAACCGTCTGAGGGGAACCCATGAGCAACTTAAAAGGTTCACAAACCGAACAATGCCTGAAAGAAGCCTTTGCGCACGAGGCCCAAGCCCACCGCCGTTACCTGTATTTCGCGAACCAAGCCGACTTGGAGGGGCACCCCGACGTCGCCGCTTTGTTCCGATCCACCGCACAGGGTGAAGTGGGTCACGCCAACGGGCATTTGGAGTTTTTGCAGGCCTGTGCTGACCCGGTGACGGGATTGCCCTTCGGCACCACCCGCGACAACTTGGCGTCGGCCGTGGCCAGCGAAAATTTGGAATCGGGCGACATGTACATTCGCATGGCCCAAACCGCCCGAGATGAGGGTTTTGATGAGGTGGCCGATTGGTTTGAATCTTTGGTCAAGGCCGAACATTCGCATGCGGCCCGATACCAAAAAGCCTTGGCGCAATTTGAGACTTCCCACCCGTCCACTTCGGAGACATGACCATGTTGTTTGTGCTGTCACCTGCCAAAGCGCTGGACTACGAGACCCCCGCCGTCACGAGCCGCCACACCGCCCCGCTGTTCGTGGCGCAATCCAAAGCCCTGATCGAGGTCTTACGCGGCTACTCGCCCCAAGGCATTGCCGAGCTGATGGATTTGTCGGACACCTTGTCTGGTTTGAACGTGGCGCGTTACCAAGCGTGGGCGCCCAAGTCGACCGAAAAAAATGCCAAGCAAGCCGTGCTCGCTTTCAATGGCGATGTTTACGATGGCTTGAATGCCAAGACCTTGAGCGAGGCCGACCTCGATTGGCTGCACGAGCACTTGGGCATCTTGAGCGGTTTGTACGGCGTGCTGCGCCCACTGGACTTGATGCAGCCTTACCGATTGGAAATGGGCACCAAACTGCCCACCGCCAAGGGCAAAAACCTTTACCAATTTTGGGGCAGTACCCTCGCTGAGCACCTCGATGAGCGTGCACAAGCTTTGGGCGAGCCCTTGATCGTGAACTTGGCCAGCGAAGAGTATTTCAAGTCTGTGGACCGCAAGGCCTTGAAGGCCCCGGTGCTGACCTGTGTGTTCGAAGAACGCAAGGGCGATCAGCACAAGGTCGTGAGTTTCATGGCCAAGCGGGCGCGCGGCTTGATGGTGCGTTACGCCGTGGAGCAGCGCGTGAGCCGCCCTGAGCAGCTGCAAGGCTTCGACACCGACGGCTACCGATTCGCCCCAGCCGCCTCCAGCGCCGACCGCTGGGTGTTTCGCCGCCCCTATCCCGAAAAATGAACGCACTGGGCTTGAACGCCTGGCTGACACCCGTCTGCCGCTGGCAAGACGCGACGGTGCTGCAAGCGGGCCGCTGGGCTGTGGCCACTTCGGCACAAGCTCCTGCAGTTTGGAGCGCGGACGAATGGGCCGCTGTGTGCGCGACGTGGGCAACTGCTGTGTGGCCTTCGCTGGCCGAATTTCGACGCACGGTGCGCGCTTGGGTCGATGCCCGCGCCTGGGGCGCACAAGCGGTGGGCAGTGCCGCGGCCATTACGCGCTGGGAAGGCAACGGCGAGCGTTCGGTGTCCGCGCGACGGGCCGAGCCGGGCACGTCCTTGGACCGCATGGCCTTGGTTTGTGAAGCCACCCAGCCCGAGGCCTCGCGCTTGCAAGCCGCCTTTCACGAAGCGCCCGTGAGTGAACGGCTGTGGACGCGCCGCTGGTGCCTTCACGCACAGCCGTCTCACCTGCTGCGCTTGCGTTACAGCGGCCCGCAATGGGAGCAAGTGGGTTTGCTGCAGTACCTCGCGGGCTTTGCAGACAGCACCCTGAGCTTGCCCCAAGCCACCGAACAAGTCTTGGCCGACCTACACGAACGCTGTCGCAGCGTGCAGTGCCAAGTGCTGAGCGTGCGGCCTTTGCCCGATGTCCTTTGGTCAGACCCAGAAGCCCAGCCTGAGTGGTGTGGCGAGTTGGGGGCCTGGCGCACCGATCACCCAGGACCAGCACCCGCCTGGGCTTGAGGGCTACCGTCGGTTTCTTCTAGCCACAGCTGTCCCTGTGGTACTTCCAAGGGTGTGGTGGATGTGGGCTGCCCAACCGGGGTACCCGCTTTGATCAATGAGCCCACCCGCACGCCGAGCAGGCGGATGCGCCGGCTCAGGTCCACGCGTTTGAGGCACAGGCCCGCCACTTGTCGGATGCGTTGGGCATCGGCGGTGTGTTCTTCGGTGCTGTGGTCGCGCGTGACGGCTTGGAAATTGTCGAAGCGGATCTTGATGCCGATGGTGCGGCCCTCGTAGCCTTTGCGCTGCAAATCGGCCGCGACTTGTTGGCACAAGCGGGTGAACACCGCGCCGAGCTCCACGCGGTCGCGCACAGCGTGCAGGTCGCGCTCGAAGGTGGTTTCGCGGCTCATGCTCACTGGCTCGCTCTCGGTCATCACGGGGCGGTCGTCGCGCCCCCAAGCTGCTTCATGAAGCCATGCCCCATGACTTTTGCCGAAGTGCTGCACCAGCCAGGTGGGCTCGCGCTCGGCGAGTTGGCCGATGGTCTCGATGCCGTGGGCTTTGAGTTTCTCGTCGGCCTTCGGTCCGATGCCGTTGATCTTGCGGCAGGCCAGTGGCCAGATGAGGCTTTGCAAATCGTTCTCGTGGACGATGGAAATGCCATTGGGCTTGTTGAACTCGCTGGCCATTTTGGCCAAGAGTTTGTTGGGCGCCACGCCGATCGAGCAGGTCAGTCCCGTGGCCTCTATGATGCTTTTTTGGATCAAGCGCGCCAGCACCCGTCCGCCTTCGCGCTGGCCGCCGGGCACCTCGGTGAAGTCGATGTAGACCTCGTCCACGCCTCGGTCTTCCATGAGCGGCGCGATGTCGGTGATGACGGCCTTGAAGCTGCGCGAGAAATGGCGGTAACGCTCAAAGTCCACAGGCAACAGGATGGCGTCTGGGCAAAGCTTGGCGGCCTTCATCAAGCCCATGGCCGAACCGATGCCAAAGGCGCGGGCGGCGTAGGTCGCGGTGGTGATGACGCCGCGCCCGGTGTAGCCCGACAAGCGCGGAAAAAATTCGAGTGGGATCTTGCCCAAACGATCGTGAAAGGTGTCGGCCTGCCATTCGCCGTCGGGGTAAGCCGCCTGCAGTTGACCGAGCAGGTCGTCCTCTCGCCGCCGCCCACCCCCAATGACCACCGGCAAGCCCTTGAGTTGCGGGTAGCGCATGAGCTCGCAGGACGCGTAAAACGCGTCCATGTCGAGGTGGGCGATGCGGCGGATGCGAGCGTTCACGCCACCGGGTAAGTGCCAGGCAAGAGGATGGACTTGTCCACGGTGTCCATTTGGGTGTGACCACAGAACGCCATGGTGATGTCGAGCTCTTTGTGGATGATCTCCAAGCACTTGCTCACACCCGCTTCGCCCATGGCGCCCAAGCCGTACAAGAAGGGGCGGCCGATGTAGACGCCGCGAGCGCCCAAGGCGCGTGCGCGCAACACGTCTTGGCCCGAACGAATGCCGCCGTCCATGTGGACCTCGATGCGGTCCCCCACCGCTTGCACGATGCTGGGCAAGCACTCGATGCTGCTTTGGGCGCCGTCGAGTTGGCGTCCACCGTGGTTGGAGACGATCAGCGCATCGGCGCCCGACTGCACGGCCAGCTCGGCGTCGCGCACGTCTTGGATGCCTTTGAGGATGAGCTTGCCGCCCCAGCGCTTTTTGATCCACTCCACATCGCCCCAGTTCAGCGCGGGGTCGAATTGGCTGGCCGTCCAGCTGGAGAGGCTGCTCATGTCGCCCACGCCGCTGACGTGGCCCACGATGTTGCCAAATTGGCGCCGTGGTGTGCCCAACATGCCCAGCGCCCAGCGCGGCTTGGTGGCGATGTTGATCATGTTTTTGATGGTCAGCTTGGGCGGCGCGGACAAGCCGTTGCGCAGATCTTTGTGGCGTTGCCCCAAAATTTGCAGGTCCAGCGTGAGCACCAGGGCGCTGCAGTTGGCGGCTTTGGCGCGGTCGATCAGGCGCTCGATGAAAGGACGGTCTTTCATGACGTAGAGCTGGAACCAAAAGCCTTCGCCGGCGTGCTTGGCCACGTCTTCGATGGAGCAAATGCTCATCGTGGACAGGGTGAAAGGCACGCCAAACTTCTTGGCGGCGCGAGCGGCCAAAATTTCGCCGTCGGCGTGCTGCATGCCGGTCAGACCGGTGGGGGCGATGGCCACTGGCATGGCGACCGGTAGGCCGACCATGGTGCTGGCGGTGCTGCGGTTTTCCATGTTGACCGCCACGCGCTGGCGGAATTTGATTTTTTGGAAATCGCTTACGTTGGCGCGGTAGGTGCTTTCGGTCCACGAGCCGGAATCGGCGTAGTCGTAGAACATGCGCGGCACGCGGCGTTGGGCCAAGCGGCGCAAGTCCTCGATGTTGGTGATCACGGTCATGGAAACGGTCTCCTGTTGTATGTCAAAAACCCATGTTAGGGCCAGACCCCTTGCCCCGGTTGTGAATGCCGGTTTTGGAGATTGAAATTATTTAACTGCAGGTCACGCTGCCGCAACCCGACATGCTGGCCGGGCGAACCCGGCTGGGGTCGGCCAAGGTCTCGGTGCGGGTGTCAAAACCCACCGACTGCAGGTGCTGGGCCAAACCCGCGTCCATGCTGGCCGCGTGCCCAGGGAACCACTCGGCCATGGCTTGGGCCATGCGGGTGATGATCTCGGTGTCGCCTTGCTCGAAGTGCTCGGTAACCGCGTGCATGGTCTCCAAGATGGTGGCGTGGTGGCTGGCGTGGCAGTTGTCGGCGGAAAAGCCGGTCGCCAGCATCCAGCGCTCTTCTTGCGCGAAGTGCTCCTCGGTGTGGGCGATGAATTCGCGGTAGAGCGCGAGTTGTTGGTCCACGGGCGTGTCGATCAATCGGTTGACGGTGTCGGTGAACTCGGCGTGGGTTTCGTCCATGCGCTCGTCGCCGGTGTGGAGTTCGGCAGACCAGTTCAGCCCGCCGTTGGGCAAGAGGTGGGTGGTGGAGGTGTTCATACCCCTAATTTATCATCGCGCCCATGAACCTGTTTAAACGTCTGGTATGGGGTGTGGTGGTGTCGGCGTGCGCTGGCACCCCAACGCTTTGGGCACAAAACTTTGCTGCGCGCGTGGTCACGGTGTCCGACGGCGACACGGTCTGGGTGACCCCGTTGCAATCCCAGCGCCGACAGAAACTGCGTTTGCAGGGCATAGACGCACCCGAGCGCTGCCAGCCAGGCGGCGAGGCCTCGACCCGCGCTTTGCGAGAACTGTTGCTCAATCAGACCGTGGAGGTCGAGGTGAGCGGGCATGACGATTACCAGCGCGGTTTGGCCCGCATCCGCTACCAAGGCAAGGACGTGGGCGCCTTCATGGTGTCGCAAGGCCACGCGTGGTCGTACCGATTCAAAAGCGATCCGGGCCCCTATGTGCGCGAAGAAACGGCCGCTCGTCAAGCGCGGTTGGGGGTGTTTGCCCAAGCGCGGCCCGAACGGCCTTACGACTTTCGACGCCGCCACGGCCCTTGTGGGTGATCAGCCCGCGTGCGACTGACCGCAGACCGGGCAGTGGGGGTTGGCGCTCAATTGGATGTGGCTGGTGCTCATGTCCCGACCATCGAGCATCCACAGCCGCCCCACCAAGCTCGAGCCCATGCCGGTGATGAGTTTGATGGCCTCGGCCGCTTGCAAGCTGCCCACGATGCCCACCAACGGTGCAAACACGCCCATGGTGGCGCATGAGACTTCTGTGGCGACCTCTTCGGGCGGGAACACGCAGGCATAGCAGGCGCTGCCGCTTTGACGGGCGTCGTACACGCTGACTTGGGCGTCCATGCGGATGGCCGCGCCACTCACCAAGGGTTTGCGGTGCCGCACACAGGCGCGGTTGATGGCTTGGCGCGTGGCGTAGTTGTCGGTGCAGTCGAGCACCACATCGGCTTCTGAAACGGCTCGGTCCAGCCAAGCGGCATCGGCACGGGATTGGTGGGCGTGAACGCGCACCTCGGGGTTGATGGCGGCCACGGCTTGGGCCAAGGAGTCGACTTTGGCTTGACCCACCCGATTTTGGGTATGGGCGATTTGGCGCTGCAGGTTGGAGAGCTCGACGGTGTCGGGGTCCACCACCGTGAGTTGGCCCACGCCCGCGCTGCCCAAGTACAAAGCGGCAGGGGAACCGAGCCCACCAGCGCCCACGATCAGCACATGGGCTTGGAGCAGGGCTTGTTGCCCTTCAATGCCGATCTCGTCGAGCAGGATGTGGCGCGAATAGCGCAGCAGCTGGCCGTCGTCCACAGCCGACTCACGGTGCCTTGCTTTCCTCGGGGCGCACGGTGAGGGTTTTGCTGGTGATGACCGGCTGGCGCTTGAGGTGGTTAAGGGCTTGCTGCAGCTGGAAGTCTTTGTCACTTCCCAATTCGGGCACCAAGCGTTGGCCTGGGTTCTTGCGCGCTTCTTCTTCCAAGCGCTGGCGGGTTTGTTCGCGCTGGTTTTCCCGCGCTTGTTCGGTGGCGCGCTGGGCATCGGTCATGGGGGCTTGCGTGATGCCGTCGCTCAGGTGTTTTTGCAGATCGGCTTCACGGGTGCGCAAACCGGCCAAGACATTGCCTTGCTCGGTTTCGTCGACCATGATGTCAGGCACGATACCTTTGGCCTGGATGGAGCGGCCTTTGGGCGTGTAGTAACGCGCAGTGGTGAGCTTCAAGCCGGTGTCGGGGCCCAAGGCGCGAACGGTTTGCACCGAGCCCTTGCCAAAGGTTTGGCTGCCCATGAGCGTGGCGCGCTGGTGGTCTTGCAAAGCGCCGGCGACGATTTCACTGGCGGAGGCCGAACCTTCGTTGACCAAAACCACCAAGGGAATCGTTTTGTACAAGCCACGGGTGTTTTCGTGCAAGCGCGTGACCGGGTCTTCGTTGCGCCGCGCGTAAAACTCGGGCGCGGCTTTGTAGACGAACTTGCTGTCGGCGAGTTGCCCGTTGGTCGAGACCACGGTCACGTTGGCAGGCAAAAACACCGCCGACATCGCCACCGAGGCTTCGAGCAAGCCGCCAGGGTTGCCACGCAAGTCGAGCACCAAGCCTTTGAGGCGCGGGTTGCTTTTCGCCAGGTTCTCGAGCTGACGCGCGAAGTCATCGACCGTACGGTCTTGGAACTGCGAGGCACGGATCCAGCCATAACCTGGCTCAATCACTTTGGACTTGACGCTTTGGGTTTTGATTTCTTCGCGCACGATGGTGACCGCAAAGCTGCGGTCTTCGCTCTTGCGCAGGATGGTCAGCAAGACCTTGGTATTGGGCTCGCCGCGCATGCGTTTGACGGCGTCATTGATGGTCAGGCCCTTGACGGCGGTGTCGTCGATCTTGGTGATCAGGTCGTTGGTTTTGAGCCCGGCGCGGAAAGCGGGGGAGCCTTCGATGGGAGAGACGACCTTCACCAAGCCGTCCTCCATGGTGATCTCAATGCCCACGCCCACGAAGCGCCCACTGGTGCCTTCGCGGAACTCTTTGAAGGATTTTTTGTCGTAGTACTGCGAGTGGGGATCCAAACTGGCCACCATGCCCGAAATGGCTTCGGTGATCAGCTGCTTTTCGTCGACGGGCTCGACGTAATCGGTTTTGATCATGCCGAAGACGGCGGCGAGCTGCTGAAGTTCTTCCATCGGCAAGGGCGCAAAAGTCCCGCGGGCCACGGCTTGAACCTGAACTGTTGTCAGGGCGCCTGCCATGGCACCGATTGCCAACCACCCCACAATTTTGAGCTTGCTGCCCACGCTTTTCGACATGAAGATCTACCTTTAAAGGGGCCTACTTAAGCCCCGAAACAAACCAATATACACCCAGGCTGCGGCTTGCGTCAGGCTTTGCTTTGAGAGGCCACAGCGGCAGCCGCTTGCGCGGCGGCTTGTGCATCACCCAAGTAGTAGTGGCGAATGGGCTTGAGTTGGGCGTTCAACTCGTAGACCAAGGGTATGCCGTTGGGGATGTTGAGGTTGACGATGTCTTGGTCAGAGATGCCGTCGAGGTACTTGATCAGCGCACGGATCGAATTGCCGTGGGCTGCGATCACGATGCGTTGGCCGCCTTGAATGGCTGGCGCGATGGTCTCGTTCCAATAGGGGATCACGCGCGCCACGGTGTCTTTGAGGCACTCCGTCAGGGGCACTTGCTCGGGGTCGAGTTGGGCGTAGCGGGGGTCGCCGCGCTCGCTGCGGGGGTCGTTGGCTTCGAGCACCGGCGGTGGAGTGTCGTAGCTGCGGCGCCAGATCAACACTTGCTCATCACCGAATTGTTGGGCCATGTCGGCCTTGTTCAGGCCTTGCAAGCCGCCGTAGTGGCGTTCGTTCAGGCGCCAGCTTTTGACGACGGGCAGCCAGGTGCGGTCCATCTCGTCCAGGGCCAAAAACAAGGTGCGGATGGCGCGCTTGAGCACGCTGGTGTAGGCCACGTCGAACTCATAACCCTCGGCTTTGAGCAAGCGGCCGGCTTGTTTGGCCTGTTCGACGCCGGTGGGGGTGAGGTCCACATCGGTCCAGCCGGTGAAGCGGTTTTCAAGGTTCCAGGTGGATTCGCCATGGCGAATCAGGACAAGTTTGTACATGGTTTGAGGCTCAAAATAAAAAGGGCTTGCCCATCATTCTAAAATCGGGCCCTTACGCGAAAGGTAAACCGTGAGCTTTTTCTTGGACAACTGGATTTTGTTTTCTGTGGCCCTGACCTCAGGTGTCTTGCTTTTATTGCCCGCATTGACCTCGGGCGGCGGTGCTTCGGGCCTCAACCCGACCCAAGTGGTTCAGCTGATGAACCGCGAAAAGGCCACCGTGGTGGACGTCTGCGAGCCAGGCGAATTTGCCAAAGGTCACATTTTGGGCGCCAAAAACCTGCCGCTGGGGCAGCTGGAAGCCCAATTGGCCCAAACCGTCAAAAACAAAACCGCTCCGGTGGTCTTGGTATGTGCCTCGGGCATGCGTTCGCGCGGCGCCGTGGCCATTGCCAAAAAGTTGGGCTATGAAAACGCCCACTCCTTGGTCGGCGGCATGGGCGCTTGGCGCTCGGCCAGCTTGCCGGTTGAAAAAGCCTAAGCCCAGGAGTCCGACATGTCCCAAGTCAAAATTTATTCCAGCGATTTTTGCCCTTACTGCGCCCGCGCCAAGTCTTTGTTGACCGAGCGTGGCGTGGCCCAGTGGGAGGAGATCGTCGTCGACGGCAAGCCCGATGTGCGCGCCCAGATGACCCAAATCACCGGTCGCACCAGCGTGCCGCAAATCTTCATTGGCGGCACCCACGTAGGCGGTTGCGACGATCTGCACGCGCTCGATGCCCAAGGCAGCTTGCTGCCCATGCTTCAAGCTTAATTTTTCCATCACCCAACTCAGGATTCCCATGGCCGATACGCCCGATGCCGTCTTTCAAATTCAACGCGTCTACCTCAAAGAGGCTTCGTTGGAGCAACCCAATTCCCCCGGCATCTTGCTGGAACAGGCCTCGCCCAGCGTGGACATCCAGCTGGGTGTGGAAGGCACCCCCATTGCCGACGGCATGTACGAAGTGGCCGTGACCGCCACCGTGCACACCAAGATCGACGACAAAACCGTGTTTTTGGTTGAAGCCAAGCAAGCCGGTATTTTCGAAATCCGCAACCTCCCCCAAGAGCAAATGGGCGCGATCCTGGGTATCGCTTGCCCACAGATCATCTACCCCTACCTGCGCAGCAACGTGGCTGACATCATCCAGCGCGGTGGCTTCCCGGCCGTGCACATGTCGGAAATCAACTTCCAAGCCATGTACGAGCAGCAGCAGGCACAGCAAGCCGCGGCGCCGGCTCAGTAAACCTACACGGGCATGAGCGCGCGCCACACCGTCGTTTTGGGCGCTGGCGCTTGGGGCACGGCTTTGGCCATGTCCGCCGCTCGCCAGTCGCCCCACGTCACCTTGTGGGCGCGAAGCGAGGCGCAAGCCCAAACCCTGCAGCGCGAGCGGCGCAACGAGCGCTACTTGCCTGGCGTTGAGTTGCCACAGGCACTGGCCATCAGCCACGCCGATTTGTCGGGCCCCGATTCGCCGCTCATCGGCGCGGACGTGGTCATCATCGGCACGCCCATGGCCGGTTTGCGCGAGATGCTGCACACCCTGCGCCACCACCCCGGGGTGGTGGCTTGGCTTTGCAAAGGCTTTGAAATGCCGCACGCCGAGGCCTTGGGGCTGATGGGGCATGAGGTGGCGCAAGCCGTGGCACCACAGTTGCGCACTGGCGTGATCAGTGGGCCCAGCTTTGCTTTGGAGGTGGCGCGTGGCCAACCCACGGCCTTGGTCGCGGCCAGTGCCCACGCCGATGTTCGTGCGGCTTTGGTGGAGGCCCTGCACGGCCCCACCATGCGCGTCTACGCCAACGACGATGTCGTTGGTGTGGAAGTCGGCGGCGCGGTCAAAAACGTCTTGGCCATTGCCACTGGCTTGTGCGACGGTTTGGGCCTGGGGCTCAACGCCCGAGCAGCCCTGATCACGCGGGGCTTGGCCGAAATGCAGCGTTTGGGCGTGGCCTTGGGCGCGAGCAGCGAGACTTTCATGGGTTTGTCCGGTTTGGGCGACTTGGTGCTCACCGCCACCGGCGACCTCAGCCGCAACCGCAAAGTGGGCCAGTGCTTGGCCCAAGGCATGAGTTTGCACCAAGCGGTCGATTCTCTGCGCCACGTGGCCGAAGGCGTTTACAGCGCCCGCACGGTGGTGCAGCGCGCCACGGCTTTGGGCGTGGACATGCCGATTTCTCAGGCCGTGGTCGATTTGCTCGACGGCCGCTTGCAAGCCGCGCAGGTGGTTCAGCGCCTCATGGCGCGCGACCCTCGCGACGAGTCGGCTTAAATTTCCAGGTTGTCGATCAGCCGCGTGCCTCCCAGGCGCGCGGCACCCAGCACCACCAAGCTGTTGGCTTGGCGCGTGTCTTCCAAGGTAGGGGCTTGCAGGTCTGCGCGGCGGCGCACCGTCAGGTAGTCGGGCTTCCAGCCGCGTTGGGCCAAGGCCGTCATGGCGCGGTGTTCCATGGCGTCGCGTTGCTGTGGCAGGGCGTCGGCCGCGGCCAAGGCCTCGCGCGCCAGGTCGCGCAGGGTCATCGACAAATACACCGCTTCGGCGCGCTCGGCCTCGCTCAGATAACCGTTGCGCGAACTCAGCGCCAGGCCATCGGCGGCGCGTTGCGTGGGGCCTGCGACGATCTGGATGGGCATGGCGAACTGTTTGACCATGCGCCGGATCACCATGAGCTGTTGGTAGTCTTTTTGGCCAAACACCGCGGTGCCAGGGCCCGAGCCGAACACGCAGTGAAACAGCTTGAGCACCACGGTGCTCACGCCCGAGAAAAACCCGGGCCGAAAGTGACCTTCCAAAATATTGGCCAGCTCGGTCGGTGGCTGCACCGTGAAGCCTTGGGGCTCGGGGTAGAGCTCTTTCTCAGATGGAGCAAACACGACGTCACAGCCCGCGGCTTGGAGTTGCTCGCAGTCGGCGGCCAAGGTACGCGGGTAGGTGTCGAAGTCTTCGTTGGGGCCGAACTGCAGGCGGTTGACGAAGATGCTGGCCACGGTCACGTCGCCCAAACGACGTGCATCTTGCACCAGCGCCAAATGACCCGAATGCAAATTGCCCATGGTGGGCACAAACGCAGGGGAGCGGTGCGCAGCCAAAGCGTTACGCAGGTCGGCGATGCTGTGAACAACTTGCATGCGGCTCACCAAGCGTGTTGGGTGTCGTCGGGGAATTGGCCACTTTTGACCGCTTGCACGTAAGCGGCCATGGCTTCGCGCACGCTGCTGGCGCCGTCCATGAAGTTGCGCACAAATTTCGGGTTCTTGCCCAAGTTCACGCCGAGCATGTCGTGCATGACCAGCACTTGTCCGGCCGTGCCTTTGCCCGCACCGATGCCTATCGTGTGACAGGTTTTGAGTTCTTGGGTGATATCGGTGGACAGGGCCGCGGGCACCATCTCCAGCACCAGCATGGCGGCACCGGCGTCTTGCAGCTCCAGCGCTTGGCGGCGCAGCAGCATGGCAGATTGATCTTCCCGACCTTGTACGCGGTAGCCGCCAAGGGCGTGCACGGTTTGTGGCGTCAGGCCCAAGTGAGCACACACGGGAATGCCACGTTCGACCAAGAAGCGCACGGTTTCGGTGGTCCAGCCGCCGCCTTCCAGCTTGACCATGTGGGCGCCGGCTTGCATGAGCACGGCCGCGCTGCGCAGGGCCTGTTCGCGCGACTCGTGGTAGGTGCTAAAAGGCAAATCTGCGATCACCCATGCCGTGCCTTGCACGCGGCGCAAGCCGCGCAGCACGCTTTCGGTGTGGTAACGCATGGTCTCTAGGCTCACGCCCACGGTGCTCGAGAGGCCTTGGCAGACCATACCCAGCGAATCGCCCACCAAGATGCACTCCACCCCGGCGGCATCGGCCACGGCGGCAAATGTCGCGTCGTAGGCGGTGAGCATGGTGATTTTTTCGCCGCGTTCGCGCAGTTCGTTCAAGCGCGGCAAGCTCACCGGCCTGCGTTCGGGCAAAGGTGAGGCAGACGGCAAGGTGCCGTAGGGCGTGGTGGAAGAAAGGGTGTTGGAAGTACTCATGGATTCGAAGGCCAAAGGCCACAGAGGAAGCGCGAATGCTTCGCACTATATTCCATCGCTGCGCTGACAGACGCTATGCTTGAGGGCTATGAAACACCCCAGCGAATTTTCCGCCGCCGATTGGGCGGCTTTGGCCACCAGCGATGTGGGGCGCGCCTTAAGCGAAGACGTGGGATCGGGCGACCTGACCGCGGCCTTGGTGCCCGCCAAGCGCATGGCCCAAGCGCGCATCTTGGCCCGCGAATCGGCCGTGATCTGTGGCACACCTTGGGTGGAGGCCGCTTGCCGTGCGGTCAGTCCCGAGATTACTTGGCAGTGGTCGGTGTCTGAAGGCCAGCGATGCGAGGCCAACCAAGTGGTCTTGGTCTTGCAAGGGCCTGCCCGCGCCTTGCTCACCGCCGAGCGCACCGTGCTCAACTTTTTGCAACTGTTGTCGGCCGTGGCCAGCAAAACCGCCAGCTTTGTCGACGCCGTCAAGGGCACCCGCGCGGCCATCGTGGACACGCGCAAAACCATCCCCGGCTTGCGCTTGGCCCAAAAATACGCCGTCACTGTGGGCGGGGGTGTGAACCACCGCATCGGTTTGTATGACGCGGTGCTCATCAAAGAAAACCACATCGCCGCCGCTGGTGGTGTGCGCCAGGTGCTGGCGCAGGTGCACACCGATGCGCCGCAAGCCCGTTTTGTGGAAATCGAGGTGGAAACCTTGGACCAACTCGACGAGGCCTTGGACGCGGGCGCACGCATGCTTTTGCTCGACAACATGGACCTGCCCACGCTGCGTGAGGCTGTGAGGCGCAACGCGGGCCGTGCGATTTTGGAAATATCGGGTGGCGTGAATTTGCAAACCGTGCGCGCCTTGGCCGAGACGGGCGTGGACCGCATCTCTATTGGGGCCTTGACCAAAGACGTGCAAGCGGTGGACTTTTCCATGCGTTTTGAAGAAGGTTTGGCATGAGCACCTTGATCGACATCGAATACGAACAACCCGCTTGCAGCACACAGCACGCTTGGGCCCGCGTGCCGGTGGAGCCCAGCGCCGAGCAACGCGCTGAGTTGAAAGCGCGCATCAAACGCCTGCTCAAAGAGCGCAACGCGGTGATGGTGTCGCATTACTACGTGCACCCCGATTTGCAAGATTTGGCGATCGAGACCGGCGGCATCGTCAGCGATTCGCTCGAGATGGCGCGCTTTGGTCGCGACCACACCGCGCAGACGCTGGTGGTCAGCGGCGTGCGTTTCATGGGCGAGACCGCCAAAATCTTGAGTCCGGAAAAAACCGTGCTCATGCCCGATTTGGATGCGACTTGCTCGCTCGATTTGGGGTGCCCCATCGACGCCTTCAGCGCCTTTTGTGACCAACACCCCGACCGCACCGTGGTGGTTTACGCCAACACCAGCGCGGCCGTGAAGGCGCGCTCCGACTGGCTCGTGACCTCGAGCTGCGCGCTGGACATTGTCAAAGCGTTGAAGGACAAAGGCCACAAAATTCTGTGGGCACCCGACAAACACCTGGGTGGCTACATCCAGCGCGAAACCGGCGCTGATATGCTGATGTGGAACGGCGCGTGCATCGTGCACGACGAGTTCAAGGCGCTGGAGCTGGAGCAGCTGAAAAAAGAACACCCCTCTGCCAAGGTCTTGGTGCACCCCGAGAGCCCCGCCGATGTCGTGGCCTTGGCCGACGCCGTGGGCTCGACCAGCGCCATTCTCAAAGCCGCGCGCGAGATGGACGCTCACACCTTCATCGTCGCCACGGACAGCGGCATGATGCACGCGCTGCGTCAGCAAAACCCCGGCAAGGTCTTCATTGAAGCGCCCACGGCCGGTAACAGCGCCACCTGCAAGAGTTGCGCGCACTGCCCTTGGATGGCCATGAACGGTCTGGCCGGCGTGGCCCATGTGCTGGAGTTCGGCGCCAACGCCGTTCACGTGGACCCGGCCATCGTGCCCCGTGCGCGCTTGCCGATCGACCGCATGTTGGCCTTCACCTCGGCGCACAAGGCCGGGCAGGATGCCGGCGCTTTGGTGCCGAACATCGGCGCGGTCTAAGGCCTTATGCCCAACACCGCGCACATCCGCGCCGACATCGATTGGGCCGACCCGCACGGCGGTGAGCCTTGGCGTTTCCATTTCGCCCAGGCGCGCGAGGTGCTGCAAGCCGACCACCCCGATCAGGTGCGCGCCGTGTTGGAAGCGATTCATGCCCACGCCATGGCGGGGCGTTGGTGTGTGGGCGCGGTCTCGTTTGAAGCCGCACCCGCCTTCGATGCGGCCTTGCCAGTGCACCCCGCGTGCACGCCCCTGGCGTGGTTCGCGGTTTTCGATGAAGCCACGCCTGCCAGCGACGGCCCTTGGGCGCCCGCGGGCAGCGTGGCGGCGCACGCGCATTGGCCCGTGGTGCCTGAGCAGGGCGCTGAACGCACGGCGTTCGATGCCGAGATGGCGCAGATCCACGAGCACATCGCTGCGGGCGACTTCTACCAAATCAACCACACCAGCACCTGGCACGGCCGCTTGTGCCGCGGCAGTGCGTTGGCGTTTTTCGATGCCTTGCGCCAAGCCCAACCCAAGGGCTACGCCGCGCACCTCGACGCCGGTGATTGGCAGTTGCTCTCGGTCTCGCCCGAGTTGTTTTTTGATTGGGACGGTGAACAGCTGCTGTGCCGCCCCATGAAAGGCACGGCCGCGCGCGGCGACACGCCCGAGGCCGATGCCGCGCAAGCTCAAGCGCTACGTGCCTCGGCCAAAGAGCAGGCCGAGAACGTGATGATCGTGGACCTGATCCGCAACGACGTCTCGCGCGTAGCGCAGCCGTTTTCGGTGAAGGTGCCGCGCCTCTTTCATTTGGAGCCCTTGCCCACCGTCTGGCAAATGACTTCGGACGTGAGCGCACGCACCCGAGCGGGTGTGACGTGGGTGGACGTGTTCGCTGCGCTCTTTCCTTGCGGCTCGGTCACCGGCGCACCCAAGGTGCAAGCCATGCACACCATCCGCGCTTTGGAGCCCGGCGCGCGCGGCTGGTATTGCGGCGCGATTGGCGTGGTCAGGCCTGGTGGCGCGGCGCGTTTCAACGTGGCCATCCGCACGGTGCAGGTGCAAGGCGATACCTTGCGCTGCGGCATTGGCAGTGGCATCACCACCGACGCCACCGCTGAGGGCGAGTGGCGCGAGTGGGGGCACAAGCGCGGTTTTTTGCGCAACGCCACCGAGCCCTTTGACATCCTGGAAACCTTGGCGCTGGAGCACGGCCAGTTGCGCTACGCATCACAGCATTGGTCACGCTTGAGCGAAGCGGCTGCGCATTTCGGTTGGCGCTGGGGCGCGGCCGAGCAAGCAGCCCTGCAGGCCCAAGCGCAAGCGCTGTGCGCCGCACACCCCACAGGCCTGTGGCGCGTGCGCTGCTGTGTGGCCGCCGATGGCCAAGCCCGCTTGGAGGCTTTTGCCCTTGAGGCCTCGCCCGAATCGGTGCAATTGGTCTGGGCGCGCGAACCTTTTGCTGCCGCGCACAGCGAGTGGGTGCGCCACAAAACCACGCGCCGCGCCCACTACGACGCCGCCGCGGTGCAAGCGCCGGGCGTGTTCGACACCTTGCTCTACAACGCCGAAGGCGAGATCACCGAATGCGTGCGCGGCAACATCGCCGCGCTCATCGATGGCCAGTGGCTCACGCCCGCGCTGCATTGCGGCTTGCTGCCCGGTGTGGGCCGTGCTTTGGCTTTGCGCGAAGGCCGTGTGCAAGAAGCGGTGATCCGCCGCGAAGACGCCCACCGCGTGCAAGCGTGGGCGTTCCTCAACAGCCTGCGGGGGTGGTTACCGGCGACGGTTCGTTTTCCGGCTGGTTTCCATGAACATGTCATATAGCTCCACGGCTGCAGGTGTCAATTGCGAAGAGCGGCGTTTGATCAGCCCCATCTTGCGTGTGACGACGGGCTCAATCAGGGGCACGCTCACCAACAGTGGGTGACCTTTTTTGGGCATGGCCATGGCAGGCACAGCGGCCACACCCAAACCAGCTTCGACCAAGCCGATCGTGGTGGTGCCGTGCTGAGTTTCGTACAAGCTTTGGGGCTGTTTGGCCAGTCCAGCCAAGGCTTGATCCAATAAAACCCTATTGCCAGACAATTTACTGACGGATATGTAATCGTGATCCGATAAGTCTCGCCATCGTACGGATTTTTGCTTGGCCAAGGGGTGGTCTTTGTGGCAGGCTGCGACAAACTTCTCTTCAAAGATGGCGGTGAATTCGATGTCGTTTTCCTGCGAGCCAGTGAAGTTCAAACCAAAATCTGCCTCACCTTGCGCCACTGCGATCAACACGTGATTGGCGCTGTCATCGAGGATGCGAACCCTGATTTTGGGGTATCGCTGGTGAAATTCCTTCACAACGCTTGACACAAAGTAATTCACTGCTGAGGGTACACAGGCAATGGTCACTTCGCCCATGCGGCTGGCCGCTACCCCCCTGATGTTGAGTAATGTGGCATCCAAGGCATCCAAGATCTGGCGCAGCTGTTTGTCAAATTCTCTGCCCACACTGGTCAGGTTGACCTTACGGGTGGTGCGCTCAAGTAACTGAGCGCCTAAGGCATTTTCCAGTTTTTCAATTCGGCGACTGAAGGCTGGTTGCGATATGTGGATGGATTCTGCCGCTTTGCGAAAGTTACCCAACTCGGCAACAGCCCTGAAGGCAATCAGGTCGTTGATGTCGAAGTTCATGCCGGTAGTAACCCTCTCTATTGATGCGTTTTATGGATCAATCAATTCTAAATATGCAATTCACTTTATTGCAAGGGAATTGGATGATTCATGAATGTTTTTTCGGATTCAAGCATGAGCGATACATCCACCCGTTTGTCTGATTGGATTGGCCGCCAAGAAGTGACCCACGACCACATCGCAGCGACCCCCGTCAAGGCCTTGAACGCGACCTTGGATCACGCTGCGATGGATGTGGTTGATGGCAGTGCCTTGCCGCCACTGTGGCACTGGTTGTACTTCCTGCCGCTGCACCGCCAAAGCGACATCGGGGCAGATGGCCACGCCAAGCGTGGGGGCTTCTTGCCCCCCGTGGCTTTGCCCCGCCGCATGTGGGCGGGCAGCCAGTTTGAGTTTCGTTCGCCGGTGCGGGTGGGCGACTCGGTGCAGCGCACATCGACCATCGCCAACGTCACCGAAAAAGAAGGCCGCACCGGCAAGCTGGTGTTTGTTAAGGTGCGCCATGAGTTGCGATGCAACGGCGCAGCCGATCCGGCCATCGTGGAATTTCACGACATCGTTTATCGCGAGGCCAAGCAGCCCGGTGATGTGGAGCCGCCCCCGCTGCCATCCCCAGAAGGTGCCGCGTGGCAACGCGAGATCGTGCCCGACGACGTGCTGCTGTTTCGCTACAGCGCGCTGACATTCAATGGTCACCGCATTCACTACGACCGCAAGTACGTGACCGAGGTGGAAGGGTATCCCGGCCTGATCGTGCACGGCCCGCTGATTGCCACGCTGTTGATGGACCTGGTTCGCCGGCAAATGCCCGGTGCCGAGGTGGCCAATTTCAGTTTCAAGGCGGTGCGCCCGACCTTCGATTTGCATGCATTCAAAGTCAACGGTGCTCCACAAGCCGATGGCAAGACCGTTCGGTTGTGGGCTCAGGACCACGATGGTTGGCTGACCATGGACGCGGTTGCAACGGTTCGTTGAAAGGCCCAACCCATGCAACCTTTAAAAGGCATCACGGTGGTCACCTTGGAGCATGCGATTGCGGCTCCGTTTGCCACCCGCCAACTCGCCGATCTGGGCGCGCGCGTCATCAAAGTCGAACGCCCCGGCGTGGGTGATTTTGCGCGCGGTTATGACACCCGCGTGCGCGGCATTGCCTCGCACTTTGTCTGGACCAACCGCAGCAAAGAAAGCCTGACGCTGGACGTCAAGCACCCAGAGGCACAACGCATTTTGCAAACCATCATCACCGAGCAGGCCGATGTGGTGGTGCAGAACCTGGCGCCGGGTGCGGCCGCGCGCTTGGGTTTGTCGTATGCCGACTTAAAGGCCGTCAAGCCCGACATCATCGTCTGCGACATCTCGGGATATGGCGACAACGGCCCCTACCGCGACAAAAAAGCGTATGACCTGCTGATTCAGAGCGAGGCGGGTTTTGTGTCGGTGACTGGCACCGAAGACACCCCATCCAAGGCGGGTCCATCGATTGCCGATATCGCCGCTGGCATGTACGCCTACACCAACATCTTGGCGGCGCTGTTGCACCGCCAGCAAACTGGGGAAGGCCAGCACATCGACATTTCCATGCTCGAGGCGCTCACCGAGTGGATGGGTTATCCGCTTTACTACAGCCTCGACGGTGCTGAGCCACCCAAGCGCACGGGGGCCAGCCACGCCACCATTTATCCCTACGGTCCGTTCCCCGCTGGCGATGGCAAGACCGTCATGCTCGGTTTGCAAAACGAGCGTGAATGGAAAGCCTTTTGTACCCACGTGTTGATGCAACCCGAGTTGGCCGACGATCCGCGCTACGCCAGTAACCCCAAGCGGGTGGCGGCGCGCGCCGAGCTTTACCGCACCATCGTGGAGGCCTTTGCCGGATTGACCGGGGCTGAAGTGGTTCAACGTTTGGAAGCGGCTCAAATCGCCAACGCCCAGGTCAACACCATGGCCGAGGTATGGGCGCACCCGCAGCTGCAGGCGCGCGGGCGCTGGACCACGGTGGAGACCTCGGTGGGAACGGTGCCAGCGCTCACGCCGCCAGGTTCTTGGAGTTTGTCGCCACCGCGCATGCAAGCGGTGCCGTCCTTGGGCGAACACACCGCTGCCATCCTTCGCGAACTGGGCTACAGCGACGCCGACGTGGCCGCTTTGCGCGAGCAGGGGGTGGTGTGACACCGCTGACCTATTTGTTTGTGCCGGGCAACCGTCCCGAGCGGTTTGCCAAGGCTTTGGCGAGCCATGCGGACCGGGTCATTTTGGATCTGGAGGATGCGGTGTCCCCTCAGGACAAGGCCAGCGCTCGGGCATCCATTGGCGGATGGCTGGCATCGGCAGAGCCAGCGAGTCGAGCGCGGGTGTTGGTGCGCATCAACGATGCCCTCAGCCCATGGCACACCGATAACTTGGCTTGGCTGCAGAGCCAGCCCTTGTCCGAGGTGATGCTGTCCAAATGCGAAACCCCTGAGCAGGTAGCGGTGGTTTTGAGCCATTTGCCCGCAGGCGCGCAGGTCCTGCCCTTGATGGAGACCGTTCATGGTGTTCATGGCGCAGTGGCGGTTGCCCAAGCGCCTGGTGTCTCACGACTGGCTTTTGGCTCGATCGATTACCAACTCGATCTCGGTGTAGACGCCCACAGCCCCGCACTGGAACACGCGGCGGTGGCCTTGACCATGGCGTCTCGTCTGGCCGATTTGCCTGCGCCGGTGGCGGGTGTCACCCCCGATTTGG
>CAMDCY010000021.1 GCA_945890705.1 Hydrogenophaga intermedia
CCACACCATGTGCCAACTCCTCGGTTTGAATTGCGCCACGCCCACCGACGCGTCGTTCAGCTTCACCGGTTTTTGTGAGCGCGGCGGCAAGACCGATCACCACGCCGACGGTTGGGGCATCGCGTTTTTTGAAGGGCGCGGCCTGCGCCTGTTTGTGGACCACCAGTGCGCGGCCGAGTCGCCCATGGCGCGTTTCCTACAGCAGTACCCGCTCAAGAGCAAAAACATCGTCGCCCACGTGCGCAAGGCCACCATCGGCGAGGTCTGTTTGGAAAACGCCCACCCCTTCACCCGCGAGCTGTGGGGCCGCCACTGGGTGTTCGCGCACAACGGCGATTTGAATGACTACCACCCAAAACTGCACGCGGCGTTCCAAGCCGTGGGCACCACGGACAGCGAGCGCGCCTTTTGTTGGCTGATGCAAGAGCTGGCCAAGTCGCACGCCAGCTTGCCCAGCGTGAGCGAACTCACGCACACCCTGCGCGAATTGATCCTGCAAGTGGCAGCTTTCGGTACCTTCAACTTTTTGTTATCAAATGGCGACGCCATGTGGGCGCACTGCAGCACGAAGTTGCACCACCTCACGCGCCAACACCCGTTCGCGCAAGCCACCTTGGCCGATCACGACTGGACGGTGAACTTCGCCGACGTGAACCAGCCCGGTGACCGCGCCACGGTGATCGTCACCACCCCGCTGACGAACAACGAGCAGTGGACGGCGTTTGAGCCGGGCGAGCTCAAGGTGTTTGTGGACGGTTTGCACGTGGCCTGAGGGCCACGGCGCATCAGGGTCGGCCGCTGCGGCGCTGCTCGCGCAGCATGAACAGGTATAGGCCTTCGACCTTCTCGCGCGCCCAGGGCGTTTTGCGCAAGAACTTCAGGCTCGAGCCAACACTGGGGTCGAGGTTGAAACAACGGATCGGGATGCGGTGCCCGAGCTCGTCCCAACCGTAGTACTCCGACAAGGCCGTGACCATGGCCTCGAGCGTGACGCCGTGCAAGGGGTTGCGCGCTTGGGTCGCGGGTTTGGCCGCTGGCACCTCGGGGGTGTCGGGCGTGAGCTCGTCGCTCATGGTTGCACCATCGCGGCTTGCAAGGCATCAACGAACATGGCGGCCACGTCAAAGCCCGCTTGATCGGTGATTTCTTGGAAACAGGTCGGGCTGGTCACGTTGATTTCGGTGACGTGGTTGCCGATCATGTCCAAGCCCACCAACAACAAGCCCCGCGCGGCCAAGACCGGGCCGATGGCCTCGGCCACGGCGCGGTTCTCGTCGCTCAGCGGCTGCGCCACGCCCTTGCCGCCCGCGGCCAGGTTGCCGCGCACCTCGCTGCCTTGCGGGATGCGCGCCAAACAAAAGGGCGCAGGCACACCGCTGATGATGAGCACGCGCTTGTCGCCGTGCGCGATCTCGGGCAAGTAACGCTGCGCCATCACGCTGGTGGCGCCATTTTGGTTGAGCGTCTCGGTGATGGCGCCCAGGTTCATGCCGTCGGCGCCGACACGGAAAATACCCGTGCCGCCCATGCCGTCGAGCGGCTTCAAGATGATGTCTTGGTGCTCGGCGTGGAAGGCCCGGATCTCGGCGGCCGAACGCGTCACCAGCGTGGGCGGCGCGTAAGACGCAAATTCCATCAAGGCGAGTTTTTCCGGGTGGTCACGCAAAGCGCGTGGGCTGTTGAACACGCGCGCGCCTTCGCGCTCGGCCTGTTCCAGCAGGTGCGTGGCGTAAAAAAACTCGCTGTCAAACGGCGGGTCTTTGCGCATGAGCACCGCGTCAAACGTGTGCAGCGGCTGACGCGACTCGCCCAGCACCTCATACCAAGCCTCGGGCTGGCCCGTCAGGCGCAGTTCACGGCAGGTCGCGCTGACCACCTCACCGCGACGCCACGACAGGGCATCGACCTCGGTCACATGCACGCGCAGGCCGCGGCGTTGGCACTCGCGCATCATGGCGAAGGTGCTGTCTTTGTGGATCTTGAAGCTGTCCAGGGGATCGGCAATGAAAAGGATGTTCATGGGTGTTGCTTTCGAATACCGAGCTGTTGCACGCCCAACGCCAAGGCGCCGGCCACCACACCCCAGAAGGCCGAGCCGATGCCGGCCACGACCACACCGCTGAGGGTGACCAAAAAAGTGATGAGGGCCGCTTCGCGGTGGGCTTCGTCTTTGAGCGCGGTGTGCAAGCCCCCGCCGATGGTGCCCAAGAGCGCCAAGCCGGCGATCGCCAACACCAAGGCCGATGGGAAGGCCAAGAGCAGGCCGGTCACGGCCGCGCCCACCAAACCAATGGCGATGTAGAGCGCACCACACACCACCGCCGCGGTGTAGCGCTTGGCCTTGTCGGGGTGCGCCTCTTCGCCCATGCAAATGGCCGCGGTGATGGCGCTCAAGTTCAAGGCAAAGGCACCAAAGGGCGCGAGCACCAAGGTCGCCAAGCCGGTCATGGTGATCAGCTTGGAGATCGGCATGTCGTAACCCGCGCTTTGGATGGCCGCCACACCGGGCAGATTTTGCGAGGCCATGGTCACCACAAAGAGCGGCAAAGCCAAGCTGATCACCGCGCTCCAGCTGAACTCGGGCGCGGTGAACACCGGCACGGCCCAGTCCACGTTCAGCGCCGAGGTTTGCAGCTGGCCTTGGCTGCTCGCGGTCAGCACCGCCACCAACAAAGTCAGCGGCACGGCGTAACGCGGTACCCAACGCCGACCCAACAAATAGGTCAGCAGCATCAGCACCACCAAAAGCAGCGCGTCGTGGGCCGCCCCAAAGGCTTGCAAACCGAAGCGCGCCAACACCCCCGCCAACAATGCCGAGGCGATGGCCACGGGGATACGGTTCATGACGCGCTCAAACCAACCCGTGGCACCTGCGAGGACAATCAGCACGGCGCACACCATGAAAGCGCCCACGGCCTGTGCCATGGAAAAACCACCGGCCAAACCCGCGCTGGCCAAGACCGCCGCACCGGGCGTGCTCCACGCCACCATGACCGGCTGCTTCAAGATCAAAGACGGGATGGCCGAACACAAACCCATACCCAAGCCCAGCGCCCACATCCACGACGTGATTTGCTCGGGTGTGGCACCAAAGGCTTGCGCGGCCTGGAAGACGATGGCCACCGAACTGGTGAAGCCCACGAGCACGGCCACAAAGCCCGCGGTGGCGCTGGACCAGCTCAGGTCGCGCAGCAGGGTCAGGCTCATTCGTAGACTTCGGCCTCGGGGTCGGTGGCTTCCAGCTCGTAGCTCGCCGCGAGCATGGCCAAGCGGCCGATCACACCGTACATGTAGAAGCGGTTGGGCACGCTGGCCCCGGGCTTGGTGCCGGGCTGCGGCCACTGCGTGCTTTGCTCAAAGGCCAAGGGCACGAAGCTCGAGCCGGGGGCGGTGAGGTTCTCGTCTTGGCGACGCTGGGCGTGCACCCGGTAAAAACCGCCCACCACGTAGCGGTCCATCATGTAGACCACCGGCTCGGCCACGGCCGCGTTGATGCGCTCGTTGGTCAGCACCCCTTCTTGGATGATGACCTCGCTCACGGGCTGCTCGGAATCGCGCCCGGTCATGTCGGCCTTGGCTTGGTCGGACAACTGATCAAGATCTTTGACGTCGCGCACCGTCAGCACGCGGTGCAAGGTATCGATGGCGTTGTCGGCCTTGATCACCACGAACGGTTTGTCGGTGATGCCGTATTCCTTGTACTTGCGGCGAATTTTGTTGAGCAAGGCGTCAACGTTGGTGCGCAAACAATCGAGGCCGGCGGCTTGGTTGAAGTTGACCTCGCCGCACTGGTTGAACATGGGGTTGATGAGCCAAGGGTCCATGTCGAGCAGCTTGCCGAAGCGCTTGGCCACTTCTTCGTAGGCCTTGAAGTGCTGGTGTTTGCGCCGCGTGGCCCAACCCGCGTGCAAAGGCGGCAAGAGGTACTGCTCGTGCAGGTCCTCCAAGATGCCCGGCACACCGGCGCTCAAATCGTTGTTGAGCAAAATCGTGCAGGGGTCAAAGTGTTTGATCATCAGTCGGTGCTGCGTGCGCACCAAGGGCTCGAGCGTGATCGACTCGCCACCGGGCAAATCGATGGTGGTCGGCTCTTTGATCTGGTTCGACAAAGAACCCAAACGCACGTGTAAACCGGCTTGGTGAAAGATACGCTGCAGCTGCACCAAGTTGCTCAGGTAGAACGTGTCTTGGGTGTTCTCGGGCACCAGCAGCAGGTTACGCGCTTCGGGGCAAATTTTCTCGATGGCGGCCATGGCGGCTTGCACGGCCAAGGGCATCATCTCGGGCGTGAGGTGGTTCCAGCCTGAAGGAAACAGGTCGGTGTCCACCGGGGCGAGTTTGAAGCCCGCGTTGCGGATGTCGACCGCCGAATAAAACGGGGGCGTGTGCTCCATCCACTCCAAACGGAACCAGCGCTCAATAACTGGCGTGGATTCGAGGATGCGCTGCTCCAGCTCGTTGATGGGGCCGTTGAGCGCCGTGACCAAATGGGGGACCATGGAAACCTTTCTGGCGCTCAGACGCGCACATCGCCCTCGCCCAGCACCACGTACTTGAGCGAGGTCAGGCCCTCGACCCCGACGGGGCCTCGGGCGTGGAATTTGTCGGTGGAGATGCCAATCTCGGCCCCCAGTCCGTATTCAAAGCCATCGGCGAAGCGCGTGCTGGCGTTGACCATCACGCTGGCCGAGTCGACCTCGCGCAAAAAGCGCTGGGCGTGCACGTGGTCAGTGGTGAGGATGGCGTCGGTGTGGTGCGACGAATAGTGGTTGATGTGGGCAATCGCCTCGTCCACCCCAGCCACCACCTTGACGCTGATGACGGGTGCGAGGTATTCCTCAAACCAGTCTTGCTCGGTCGCGTCTACCACGGTGGCGCCGGGCACCGCGGCCAAGATGGCTTTGGCCTCTGGGCAGCAGCGCATCTCAACGCCTTTGGCGGCGTAGACCGCGCCGATGCGGGGCAAGAATTCGGCCGCCACGGCTCGCGCGACCAAGAGGCTTTCGGTGGCGTTGCAAGGGCTGTATTTGTGCGTCTTGGCGTTGTCGGCCACGGTCACGGCCTGCGGGATGTCGCAGGGGTCGTCCACGTAGGTGTGGCAATTGCCGTCCAAGTGTTTGATGACGGGCACCTTGGCCTCGGCGCTGATGCGCTCGATCAGGCTTTTGCCGCCGCGCGGGATGATCACGTCCACGTACTGCGGCATGGCGATGAGCTGGCCCACGGCGGCGCGGTCGGTGGTGGGCACGAGTTGCACAGCATCGGCGGGCAAACCAGCCTCCACCAAGGCCTGTTGCACCAAAGCGG
This sequence comes from Hydrogenophaga intermedia, assembly GCA_945890705.1. Classification (GTDB taxonomy): domain Bacteria; phylum Pseudomonadota; class Gammaproteobacteria; order Burkholderiales; family Burkholderiaceae_C; genus Hydrogenophaga; species Hydrogenophaga miladensis. The sequence continues at coordinate 5,308 of CAMDCY010000021.1, forward strand.
CCAAGGCGCGGTTGCTGTCGATGGCCTCGGAGCCGCCGCGCAAGATGCAGGCGTTGCCGCTCTTGATGGACAGGCTCGCGGCCTCTATGGTCACGTTGGGGCGGCTCTCGTAAATCATGCCGAAGACACCGATGGGCACGCGCATTTGGCCCACGCGGATGCCGCTGGGCATTTGTTTCATGCCCGAGACCTCACCGATGATGTCGGCCATGGCCGCGAGCTGCTCACAGCCTTGGGCGCAGGTCTCGATGACCTTGGGCGTGAGCTTCAAGCGGTCGACCATGGGTTCGGCCAAACCGGCGGCGCGCGCACGCGCCAAGTCTTTGGCGTTCTCGACCTGCAAAGGCTCGACCTGGGCACGCAGCAAGGCAGCCAAACCGCGCAAGGCGCGCAGCTTCACCGCAGCCGGTGCTTTGGCCATGAGGGCGCTGGCCGCTTTGGCCTGCTGGCCCAAGGTGTTCATGAGTTCGGGGGTGGCGTTGGCGTTCATGCCATCATTTTCGCACCCTCGGGCGCCGAGGGTCGGTCTTGGGGTCAGCGCGCCGCGCAAGCCCGGGCCACTTGGGTGACCAATCGGTGCAAGGCCGGCCAAGGGCGCTCGGGCCAGCCTTCGTGTTTCAAGCCTTTGACGATGCCGTCGACCTTGTGCGCATCGACCAACCACTGCGCCACTTGTGCGGAACTCAAACGGGGCACAGCGCGTTCCATGAGCTTTTCTTTCGCTCCCCACACGCGGTGTTCGCGCAAAGCCATGGCCAAAGGCCTGCCCGCGTCCAAGGCCAGGCGCAAACGCTGCAAAGTGCGGATGTCTTCGGCCAGTGCCCAATGCACCAGCACGGCGGCCTCACCCTCGGCCTCCAAGCCATCGAGCATGCGCGCGGCGCGCTCGATCTGCCCCGCCAAAACGGTTTCGGCCAATTTGAACGGGGTGTAGCGCGCGACGTTAAGCACGGCGTCTTGTACCTGCTCCAAGCTCAAGACACCCGGTGGGTGCAACAGCGCGAGCTTTTGAATTTCTTGGTGCGCCGCGAGCAAATTGCCTTCCACCCGATCGGCAAAAAATTGCAAGGTGATGGGGCCTTCTTCGCCCGCAGCCACTTGCTGGCCTTGGGCCTGCAAACGCTGGGCGATCCACGTGGGCAAGGCGGCGCGCTCTACCGCATCGACCTTGACCACCACGCCCGCGCTGTCCAGCGCAGCAAACCAGGCGGACTTTTGGGTCGCGGCGTCCAGCCTGGGCAAGAGCACCAAGGTCAAGGTGCTGTCGTTGCTGGGCGCCCATTCGGCGATTTGCTGCAAGGCCACCGAGCCGTCTTTGCCCGGTTTACCGGAGGGAATGCGGATCTCGATGAGTTGCCTGTCGGCGAACAAACCCATGGCACTGCCGCTGGCCAAGACCTCGCTCCAGTCGAAGTGAGCTCCGGCCACCGTGAAGGCGGTGCGTTCGGTGTGGCCTTGGGCGCGCGCTTGCGCTCGGATGCTGTCGGCGGCCTCTTGGATCAGCAAGGGCTCATCGCCGTGCAAGGTGTAGAGCGGCTTGAGGCCACGCTGCAACTGGGCGGGCAATTGGGCAAAGCCGACTTGCATGACAAGGGGGTCAGAAGGTGCGCACGGTGGACAAGCGCCGCATGACCTGCGAGACCATGTCGTTTTGCATGTCGTTGAACAATTGGGCTTCTTCGGCGTCTTTGGCCAGCACAGCGGTTTCGCTGAAATTCAAGCTGCGCGTGAGGGCCAAGGCGGTCGCGGGGATGATCTCGCGGCCAGTGGCGTTGCTCAAGGCGAATTCAAACGAGGCGCGCAATTCCAATTCGCGCACCTGACCGGCCGAGGTTTGCCCCACCACCACGCGCTGTCGCTGGTCTTGGATGATGTTCAAGACCACCTGCGGTATTTCATTGGGCGCCAGCACCGGGTCGCTGGGCGTGTCGACCCGAACCCCTTGCCTGGTCAAGGCTCTGCGCAATTCCCGCGCAATCGGCGTGTCGGTGCTGCCGGTCATGCGCAAGGTCTGGAAGGACAACACGACGCTGCCGCGCAAACGAAAACCGCAGGCGCTCAGGCCCAAGACAGCACCAGCGGCCAACCACGAACGGCGGCTTTGCAATGCATTCAACGAGGGTGAAAAGGACATAGCAAACTCCAGTGGCGTCAGATGACGATGTTGACCAATCGGCCGGGAACGACGATGACTTTTTTCGGTGCCGCACCCTGTGCTTGCTTTTGGAAGGCCTCGCTGGCCAAAGCCGTGGCTTCGATGGCCGCTTTGTCAGCCGCGGCACTGACCACCACGCTGCCGCGCAGCTTGCCGTTGACCTGCAAGACCAATTCGATCTCATCTTGCACCAAAGCGCTGGCGTCCACCGCGGGCCAAGCGGCATCGAGCAAATCGCCCAAACGCGCGGCGTAACCCAATTCGAGCCAGAGCTGCGAGCTCAGGTGCGGGCAAGCGGGGTAGAGCATGCGCAACAGAAGGGACACGCCTTCACACACCACGGCGCGGTCGCCGTCGCTGCCGTCCGCTTTGAAATCTTCCAAGGCATTGAGCAACTTCATGCATCCCGAAACGACGGTGTTGTATTGCATGCGCTCGTAATCGTGGCTGACCTGCTTGAGCACCAAATGCATCTCGCGGCGCAGCTCGGCGGCGGCCTTGTTCAGGGGCGCTGCGCTCAGGTCGGCGGCGGTGCTCGCTTGCAAGGCGCTGGCGTGTTTGGCGCCGAAATTCCAGACGCGGCGCAAGAAGCGGTAGCTGCCCTCGACGGCCGAGTCATTCCACTCCAAGGTGGCCTCGGGCGGGGCGGTGAACATGGTGTACAGGCGCGCCGTGTCGGCGCCGTAGCGCTCGATCAGGACTTGCGGGTCCACGCCATTGTTCTTGGACTTGGACATGGTGCCCACGCCCTCGTAGTCGATGGCAGTACCCACAGGCAGGCGCCCATCGCCGCTGTCGGCTTCGTTCTTGAGCTTGGCACCGATGACCTTGCCAGACTCGTCGAGGACGTGCTCCACATCGTGCGGCCAGAAATAGTCCTTGCCACCCTTGGCTGTGCGGCGCGAGTAGATGTGGTTGAGCACCATGCCCTGCGTGAGCAGCTTGCTGAAAGGCTCGTCGACCTTGACCAAACCTAGGTCGCGCATGACCTTGGTCCAGAAGCGGGCGTACAAGAGGTGCAGGATGGCGTGCTCGATACCGCCGATGTACTGGTCCATGCCGCTGCCACCAGTGGCACTTTTCTGATCCCGCATCCAGTAGTCCGCGCCTTTGGCCACCATGGCCTTGGTATTGGTCGGGTCGCAATAGCGCATGAAGTACCAGGACGAATCCACAAAGGTGTCCATGGTGTCGGTCTCGCGGCGGGCGGGCTTGCCGCACACCGGGCAGGTCACACCGGCGTGGAAGCCTTCGTGTTTGTGCAGCGGGTTGCCCGAGCCGTCGGGGATGCAGTCTTGCGGCAGCACCACGGGCAGGTCTTTTTCGGGCACGGGCACCGCGCCATGTTCGTCGCAATGGATGATCGGGATCGGCGTGCCCCAGTAACGCTGTCGGCTCACGCCCCAGTCGCGCAAACGCCAAGTGGTTTTCTTCTGGCCCAGCCCTTTGGTGGCCAGTAACTCGGCCACTTTGGACACGGCGGCTTTTTGGTTCAAGCCGTTGAGTTCGCCGGAGTTGATACAGATGCAGCTTTGCTTGTCGCCGTACCACTCTTGCCAGGTCTTGTCGTCAAAGGCTTGGTCCTTGACGGACACGACCTGCTGGATGGGCAATGCGTATTTGAGTGCAAACGCGAAGTCGCGCTCGTCGTGCGCGGGCACACCCATGACGGCACCATCGCCGTAGCTCATCAGCACGTAGTTGCCGACCCAGACCTCGACCTTCGCACCGGTCAAGGGGTGCGTGACGAACAAGCCCGTGCGCATGCCCTTTTTTTCTTGCGTGGCCATTTCGGCCTCGGTCGTGCCGCCGCTCTTGCACTCTTCCAAAAATGCTGTCAAAGCCGGCTGGCTCGCCGCCGCGTGCAGCGCCAGTGGGTGCTCGGCCGCCACCGCACAAAACGTCACGCCCATGATGGTGTCGGCGCGGGTGGTGAAGACGTACATCTTGCCGTCGCCAATCAAGGCACCGGAGGCATCTTGGATGTCGTGTGGGAAGGCAAAGCGCACACCCTCAGACTTGCCTATCCAGTTTTCCTGCATCAAGCGCACTTTGTCGGGCCAGCCGTCCAGCGTGGCTTTCTCGTTGCCGATCTGCACGTGGTCGAGCAGCTCTTGCGCGTAAGCGGTGATGTTCAAGTAGTAGCCGGGGATCTCGCGCTTTTCCACGGGCGCACCGGTGCGCCAGCCTTTGCCGTCGATGACTTGCTCGTTGGCCAACACGGTCTGGTCCACCGGGTCCCAGTTGACGACCTGGGTCTTGCGGTAGGCGATGCCTTTTTCCAGCATCTTCAAAAACAGCCATTGGTTCCACTTGTAGTACGTGGGGTCGCAGGTGGCAACTTCGCGCGACCAGTCGATGGCCAGGCCCATGGCCTGCATCTGCTTTTTCATGTACGCGATGTTCTCGTACGTCCACTTGGCCGGGGGCACACCGTTTTTGAGCGCGGCGTTTTCGGCAGGCAAACCAAACGCGTCCCAGCCCATGGGCATCAAGACGTTGAAGCCCTTCATGCGCAGCTGGCGCGTGAGCATGTCGTTGATGGTGTAATTGCGCACGTGGCCCATGTGCAACTTGCCGCTGGGGTAAGGCAGCATGGAGCACGCGTAGTACTTGGGCTTGGTTTGATCTTCGGTGACGCGGTAGGCATCGCTGGCTTGCCAGCGGGTTTGGGCGGCGCGTTCGACGTCGGAATGGGCGTATTGGTCTTGCATGAATCAAAAAGATGAGCGGCGAGCACGGGCGCTCGCAAGAGGTCGATTTTAGGGCTTGGCCACGGCCGCGCCTTGGGCGGCCAAACCCAGCTGAGACACACCCGCGGCTTGGGCCATGTCCATCAAAGACACCACCTGCCCGTAGGGGATGGCTTGATCGGCTTGAACCACCAGCTCCACGCCCGGTGATGCCCGTGTCCATTGGGCCAATGTCGCGGGCAAATCGGCCCGTTGCACGGGAGCGCCATTGAATTGCAAGCCCCCTTGGGCGTCGATCAGCAAGGTGCCGACCGTGGCGGACGATGCCGGCGCTTGGGCCGCGCTGTGTGAAGGCAAGCCCACGGGCACGCGGCTGACGCCCAAAGACGGCGCGGCCATGATGAATATCACCAACAGCACCAGCATCACATCGACCATGGGCGTGACGTTGATGTCGCTCATGGGCTTTTGGGCCGCGGCTCGGCTGAGGCGTCCAAAGCTCATGGGTCCACCGATGGGTTGGGGTGGTGCCAAGCGAGCACGTCGTGGGCAAAGCCTTCGAGCTGGGCCTCCAAGGTTTGGATGCGCCGCCCCATCACGTTGTAGGCCAGCACCGCGGGAATGGCCACCAACAAGCCCCCGGCCGTCATCACCAAAGCCTCACCGACAGGGCCGGCCAGTTGCTCTATGTCCAAACCCGCCTCCATGCCCAAACCGGCCAAGGCGTTGTAGATGCCCCAAACCGTGCCCAGCAATCCCACGAACGGGGCGGTGGCGCCCACGCTGGCCAACACGATTTGCCCGTGCTGTGCCCGCGCCACCACGCCGGCCATGGCCTCGCGCAGCGCACGGGTCATGGCCCAACGGCCGTCCCCTTGGTCGGCCATGGAGCCTGGGGCCACCTGGTCCAAGGTCATCACCGCTTGCACCAAGGGTTGCAACACCGCACGGGGATCAAAAACGGTCAAACGCCGCGTGGCGTCGGGCCAGTCGCTGGCTTGCCAGACGGCGGCTTGGGCGTCGTGCCAGGTGCGCCCGGCCGACCACAACCACCAACTTTTCCACAGGATCAGCACCCAGGTGGTGATGGACATGGCGATCAAGACCACGGCCACCCAACGCCCCATGGCATCGGCTTGTGACCAGGTGTACCAGAGCGCTTCGTTCACGCGAGCGCCGGGGGGTTCAGCGCAGGGCCAGCACGTCGAACATGTCGAACATGCCGCGGGGCTGCTGCATCAAAAAGCGCACCGCACGCAAACTGCCTTGGGCATAGGTGGCGCGGCTGCTGGATTTGTGGGTGATCTCGATGCGCTCGCCCGTGCCGGCGAACAGCACGGTGTGGTCGCCCACGATGTCGCCACCGCGGATGGTGGCAAAGCCGATGCTCGACGGGTCGCGCTCACCGGTCACACCTTCGCGGGCATACACCGCACAGTCTTTGAGGTCGCGGCCCAAGGCCTCGGCCAAGACCTCGCCCATTTTTAAAGCTGTGCCACTGGGGGCGTCGACCTTGTGGCGGTGGTGGGCCTCGATGACCTCGATGTCGTAACCGGTGGACAACGCTTTGGCCGCCATCTCCAGCAACTTCAAGGTCACGTTCACGCCCACGCTCATGTTGGGTGCCATGACGATGGCGCACTGCTGGGCCGCTTGTTTCAAGGTGGCTTTTTCGGCGTCGGTGAAACCGGTCGTGCCGATGACCACTTTGACGCCGTGGCGCTGGGCCGCGGCCACGTGGCGCAAGGTGCCTACTGGGCGGGTGAAGTCGATCAAACAATCGCTCACCGACAGGGCAGCGTCGATGTCGTCGGTGATCAACACACCGGTGTTCAGGCCAGCAAACGCGCCAGCATCCAGGCCCAAGGCCGTGCTGCCGCTCACGTCCAAAGCCCCGCTGAGCTCCATGTCGTCGTGTCGGCCCACGGCCTCCACCAACATCTGACCCATGCGCCCACTGGCACCGGCCACACAAATACGAATGCGCTGACTCACGGCCACGGCTCCTAGGGTTCTAAACGGGGGTACACCACGGCGGGCGGTGCAGGCTGCAGTGCAGGAGCCTGCAAGGGGTGTTTGGCTTCAAACGCCTTCAACTGCTCGGGTGTGGCCGTCAATGGAGGGATGGGTGCAACCTTGCGTTGCACTTGCAAAGACTCGACAAAGGCCTGCTCGGTCGGCACATCGTCGCCGTCAAAACGCTCGAGTCGATTGTCTTTGAACCAAAGCGAGAGCTGGCGGCGCTGGGGTGCTTGGCCTTGACGCTTGAGCGTGAACACATAGTCCCAACGTTGGGCGTGGAAGACGCTGGCCAAGAGCGGTGTGCCCAAAATGTCGCGCACCTGCTCGCGGCTCATGCCGACTTGCAGCACCTGGACCTGCTCTTGGGTGAGCACATTGCCCTGCAGGATATCGACTTTGTAAGGCGTCAAGGCCGTGGCCACTGAGGCGACAGGGCTGAAACCGGAACAGCCACCCAAGCCCACCAACACCCCCACGAGCAGTGCGGGGCGAGCGGGATAGAACCAAGACGACCAATCGTTGCGAGATATCATCAGATCATTGTAGTCTTTGGCGGGACATTCGTTTGTTCCGGAGCCCACTCAAACGAACCCACGGCATGGCCATGACCAACATTGAAGAACTCAAGAGCACGGGCCTCAAAGCGACCTTGCCACGCCTGAAAATCTTGGAGGTTTTCCAAACCGCCAAAGACCGGCACATGACGGCCGAAGACGTGTTTCGGGTGCTGCTGCAAGACCGCTCCGACATTGGACTGGCCACCGTCTACCGTGTGCTTATGCAATTTGAGCAGGCAGGCTTGCTCACCCGCAGCAATTTTGAATCGGGCAAAGCCGTCTACGAACTCAACGAAGGCCAACACCACGACCACTTGGTGTGCTTGGACTGCGGCCACGTGGAAGAGTTTTACGATCCGCAAATTGAAGAGCGCCAACAGCTGGTGGCCAACTCACGGGGCTTCACCTTGCAAGAGCACGCTTTGTCGCTCTACGCCAACTGCACGCGCACCGACTGCGTCCATCGCCAACGCGAGTCCCGCTGAAGGGCCGAGATCACTGACCGCCCATGGCGGCTTGGTGGCGTGCAATGAACTCTTGGTAGGTGTCGATGCCACGCAGCTGCAAAATGGTGTTGCGCACCGCCGCCTCAACCAAGACCGCGATGTTTCGCCCCGCCACCACCTGAATCACCACCTTGCGCACTGGCACGCCCAAGACCGGCTGGTGCAGGGGTTCGTGCGGCATGCGTTCGTAATCGCGCTCCAGGGTTTCTTTGCGCACCAGGTGAACGATGAGCTTCAAACGCATCTTGCGGCGCACCGCCGTCTCGCCAAAGATGGCCTTGATGTCGAGCAAACCGATGCCGCGAACCTCCAAGAGGTTTTGCAGCAAATCGGGGCAACGGCCCTCGATGCTGGTTTGGTTGATGCGGTACAGGTCGACCGCGTCATCGGCGACCAAACCGTGACCGCGCGAGACCAATTCCAAACCCAGCTCGCTTTTACCCAAACCCGATTCGCCGGTGATCATCACGCCCATGCCCAAGATGTCCATGAAGACACCGTGCATGGAGATGCGCTCAGCGAAATGGCGCGACAGGTCGGCGCGCAAGACATCGATCACAAAAGCGGCCGACTCTTGGGTGGCGAACATCGGGATCTGGGCGCGCTCGCACATCGCCATCAGGTCTTCGGGCACGGCCTGGCCATCGGCCACGATCAACGCCGGGGGCTCCAAGGTCACGATGCGGGCGATGCGGCGGCGGTTGTCGTCGCGGTTTTCGCTGCTCAGGTAGGCCACTTCGCGCTCACCCAAGACCTGCACGCGGTAGGGGTGGATGTAGTTCAGGTAACCCACCAAATCGGCCCCGGAGCGGGCCGCGCGCACAGCGGTTTCGTCGAAGTGGCGCTCAGAAGCGCCCAGTCCCGCCACCCACTGCCACTTCAGGGCCTCGCGGTGGTTCTCAAAGAGAACGTCGGCGCTGACGACGGTGGGTTTCAAGGGGGGCTCAGGCGGCGGCGTGGGCCGACTGCCAGGTGGAAATCATTTGGTGCAACACCGCGTCGGCACTGGCGGTTTTCATGCTCTCACGCAACTGGCTGTCGCTGAGCAGTTCGGCGATCTCGGACAAGATCTCCAGGTGTTTCTGCGTGGCCGCCTCGGGCACGAGCAGAAAAATCAGCAGTTGAACCGCTTGCTCGTCTGGGGCGTCAAAGCCGATCGGTGCGGCGAGTTGGAACACGGCGGCCAAAGGCTGCTTCAAGCCCTTGATGCGTCCGTGGGGGATGGCCACGCCGTGGCCCAAGCCCGTCGAGCCGAGGCGCTCACGCGCAAACAGGCTGTCGGTGATGAGAGCACGGTTCAAGCCGTGCAAAGTCTCAAACAACAAACCCGCTTCTTCAAAAGCGCGTTTCTTGCTGGTGACGTCCACGCCGACCAAAACTTGGGCGGCGGGCAAAATGGCGGATAGTCGGTTCATGGGAGCCTCTTGGATCGCAAATTATGCCGAGTTGAGCGATGAAGGCTAGGGTTTATACGCAAAAAAAGCCGCTTGACTTTTCAAGCGGCTTGTTGCAATGCAACAAAAAGACTCACATCAGCCGCTTGGCCGACCCGTGGTGGTGCTCTTGACTTTTGTCTTTGTGTCGCAAGACCTGCCGGTCCAGTTTGTCGGCCAGGTCATCGACCGCGGCATACAAATCGGCGTGGGCACTTTCGGCAAACAGGTCCTTGCCTTTGACGTGGATATTGCACTCAGCACGCTGACGGAGGTCTTTTTCCTTCAAATTGTCCACCGTTAGCAGCACCTTGATGTCAACCACTTGGTCAAAGTGGCGGGAGATGCGTTCCAGCTTGGTTTGCACATAACCGCGCAAGGCGGGTGTGATTTCAAGGTGATGCCCACTGATCGTCAAGTTCATACGTTTCCTCCTGAAACACCGGGATCCAAACGCCGAGGTGCCCGGCCATGATTCCTCTGCGCTGTACTGACAAGCCCACTGTGACGCCAAAATGCTTGGCGCGCAAGCGCAAAATCCCAGAAAAATGAATACTTTGCGTGTTGCCCTTGCGCAACGGATGGGCGCTCTGTTGGGGCTCGGGTAGGGGTGCCATAATCAAAAGAGCGTTCACCACTGGGGCTTCCCACGAACAAACCATCCCCAATGGGAGTCACCCCATGCTCAATGTTTTCAGCCTGGCCAATGGCCGCTTGTTTCAAGTCGAGATCGAATCCCTAGAGGAGCTCGCCCGTGTCCAGCCGATCTGGGTCGACTTGGAAAACCCCAGCTCAGAAGAGCGCCGCTGGGTCAAACAGCATTTCGGTTTGTCCATCCCCGAAGACGCGATGGACGACGACATCGAAGAGTCGGCCCGTTTCTTTGAAGAGGACAACGGCGAGCTGCACATCCGCAGCGACTTCTTGATCGACGACACCGACAACCCGCGCGCCATCCGCGTGGCCTTTATCTTGAACGAACACAACGATGCGCTGAAAAGCCGCGGCGTGCTGTTCTCCATCCACGACGAAGACGTGCCGGTGTTTCGCTTGCTGCGCATGCGCGCGCGTCGCATGCCGGGCCTGATCGCCGACGCCAAAGACGTCTTGCTCATGCTCTTCGACGCCGACGCCGAGTACTGCGCCGACACACTCGAGACGATTTACGACGAACTTGAAACCGTCAGCCGCCAAGTCTTGGCCGGTAACGTGACCGACAACAAAGCCGGCGAGGTGCTCTCGGCCATCGCACGCCACGAAGACATGTCCGGGCGCATCCGGCGCAACGTGATGGACACGCGACGCGCCGTGAGCTTCATGATGCGCACCCGCATGCTGCAGCCCGAGCAATTCGAAGACGCGCGACAAATTTTGCGCGACTTGGACTCGCTGGACAGCCACACCGCGTTCTTGTTCGACAAGATCAACTTCTTGATGGACGCCACGGTCGGTTTCATCAACATCAACCAGAACAAGATCATCAAGATCTTCTCGGTGGCCAGCGTGTCCTTGCTGCCGCCGACCTTGGTGGCCAGCAGCTACGGCATGAACTTCGCTTTCATGCCCGAACTGAACTGGACCTACGGCTACCCCATGGCCATTGGCCTGATGGTGGCCTCGGCCTTGGTGCCCATGGTGTATTTCCGCAAGCGCGGCTGGCTCAAGTGAACCAACGGTTGAGCATGGCCTGGCTGTAGGGGCTCGCGAAGTCTCGCAAAAACTGCGAAAAGTCGGTGTGCGCGTCGTCATCGGCGCGGTCCGAGATGGTGCGCACCACCGCCAGCGGCACGCCGTGGTCGTGACAGACTTGGGCAAAGGCTGCGCCCTCCATCTCCACCGCCAAGGCATCGGGCAAATCGCGCTGCAAGGCCTGCGCTGCAGCGGTGTCGCTCACGAATTGGTCCCCGCTGATGATCAAGCCTTGGTGCAAGCGCTGGGTCGGCAAACCCATGTCGAGCAAAGCCTGCTCACAAGCCCAAGCCAAGGTGTCGCTGAGCGCCGTGTCGGTTTCGAAGTGCGCTCGCCCGTAACCCGGCACTTCGTGGCGTGGCACCAGTGGCCAAGCGTTCATGTCGTGCTGCAGCAGCCGACGCGCCACGACCACGTCACCCACCGCCACACCTGGCCCCAAGCCACCGGCCACGCCCGTGAAGACGATGCGCTGCACACCAAAGCGTTGGATCAAGAGCGTGGCCGTGGTGGCCGCGGCCACTTTGCCGATGCCACTCAAGGTGACCACGATGGACTGCCCTCGAAACGTGGCCACCCACACATCACGCCCGGCCACCCGCTCACACCGGCGATCGGGCAGCTGGGCCAACCAATCGGACAATTCCTCGTGCAAAGCGGCCACGACGGCCAAGCGTGGCGGCACAGCACTCATGCGCCACGCAGCTCGCGGCGCAAAATTTTCCCGACCGGGGTTTTGGGCAAGCTGTCTTGAAACACCACCACTTTGGGGCGCTTGTAGCTGGTGAGCTGGGTCCGACAATGGGACAAGACATCGGCCTCGGTGAGGTACGGGTTTTTTTTGACCACCACCAACTTGACGGCCTCGCCGGTTTTTTCGTCCGGGATGCCCACCACCGCACACTCCAGCACGCCGGGCATTTGGGCCACGATGTCCTCGATCTCGTTCGGATACACATTGAAGCCGCTGACCAAGACCATGTCTTTTTTGCGGTCCACGATCTTGAAGAAACCCTGCGCGTCCATGGTGCCGATATCGCCGGTTCGGAAAAACCCATCGGCCGTCATCACCTTGGCGGTCTCGTCGGGGCGCTGCCAATAACCCGCCATCAGCTGCGGGCCTTGAATGGCGATTTCGCCGGGCTCGCCCACGGGCACGGTGTTGCCAGCATCGTCGATGCACTTCATGCGCGTGTTGGGCAAGGGCAGGCCAATGGTGGCGTTGAAATCGTGGATGGTCAGGGCGTTGCAGCTGGCAATCGGGCTCGTCTCGGACAAACCGTAGCCCTCACAAATCGGGCAACCGGTCTCGGCCAGCCAGCGCTGAGCGGCCACCCGCTGAACCGCCATGCCGCCCCCCACCGAGGCGCGCAAGTGACGCCAATCGACGGTGTGGAAGTCGGGGTGGTTGACCAAACCATTGAACAAGGTACTGACGGCCGGGAAGCTGTGAAACCGCTCTTTGCGCAAGGTCTTGAGCACATCGGGCAAGTCGCGCGGGTTGGGTATCAGGATGTTCTTGGCCCCCGTCTCCCAGGAGAGCACGAGGTTAACCGTGAACGCGAAGATGTGGTGAAGGGGCAAGGCGCACACGCTCGTGAGCTGCTCGTCAGTGGGCAAGTCGGCCAAGACCGGTTGGTGCCAAGCATGGGCTTGGCGCACGTTGGCCAAAAGGTTGCGGTGAAGCAGTACCGCGCCTTTGCTCACACCGGTGGTGCCGCCGGTGTACTGCAGCACCGCCATGTCGGCGCCGCGCACCGTTGGCTTGACCCACGCCGTGCGCCGTCCCCGGGACAGGGCGTCGTTGAAGCGCACCGCATCGGGTAAGTCAAACGCCGGCACGAGTTTTTTGTGGTGACGCACCACGGCGTTGACCACGTGGCCTTTGAAGAAGCTCAGCAAGTCGCCCATGGCCGCGAGCACCACGTGCTTGACCGGCGTGGCGTCGGCGCAGGCTTGGTAGACGTGGGCAAAATTCTCCAAAATCACCAAGGCTTTGCTGCCCGAGTCTTTGAGCTGGTGATGCAACTCGCGCGAGGTGTATAGCGGGTTGACGTTGACCACCACCAAGCCGGCCCGCAGAATGGCCGCCACCGCCACCGCATACTGCGGCGTGTTGGGCATCATCACCGCCACGCGGTCACCCGGCACCAAACCCAAGCCCTGCCAATACCCCGCCAAGGCCGTCGACCAACGGTCGATGTCTCCGAAGCGCTGGGTCTCACCCAAAAACCGGTAGGCGGGTCGATCTGCAAACTCCACGAAGCGACGATCGATCAACTCGACCAAGGAGGCCTCGGGGTCAAGTTCGATGTCGTGAGAAACCCCCTGGGGGTAATGGGCGAGCCATGGGCGGTCGTTTGTGCTGCGGTTCATCAATGACGGCCTGTTCGGTGGAAAAAGATTCATTTAAGCACCAATAGTCGTCCATTGCGTCGGGCCAGACCTCTGTGTTTTCCCTAGCCAGAAAACAAAAAAGGGGCCTTGCGGCCCCCTTTGTTGGGTGCTCCTGAGCTCAGGACTTCAAGGCCACCAAGACCTCGTCGAGCATCTTCTTGGCATCGCCAAACAACATGCGGTTGTTGTCTTTGTAGAAGAGCGGGTTGTCCACACCGGCATAACCGCTGGCCATGGAGCGCTTCATGACGATGCTGGTGCGAGCCTTCCAGACCTCGAGCACCGGCATACCGGCGATCGGGCTGGTCGGGTCGTCTTGCGCCGCCGGGTTCACGATGTCGTTGGCGCCGATCACGATGGCCACGTCGGTGTCGGGGAAGTCCTCGTTGAGTTCGTCCATTTCGAACACGATGTCGTAAGGCACTTTGGCCTCGGCCAACAACACGTTCATGTGGCCGGGCATGCGACCCGCCACGGGGTGGATACCAAAGCGCACGTTCACGCCTTTTTCGCGCAGGGTGCGGGTGATCTCAAACACCGTGTGCTGGGCTTGTGCCACAGCCATGCCGTAGCCCGGCACGATGATCACGTGCTTGGCGTCGCGCAGCATCTCGGCGGTCTCGGCGGCCAAGATGGGATTGACTTCACCTTGCGGCTCGGCCGCACCACCCGCAGGCTTGGGCGCAGCCGCCGTGGTACCAAAGCCCCCAGCGATCACGCTGAAGAAGCTGCGGTTCATGGCGTTGCACATGATGTACGACAAGATCGCACCGCTGGAACCCACCAGCGCGCCGACCACGATCAGCAAATCGTTGCTCAGCATGAAGCCGGTGGCCGCTGCGGCCCAACCGGAGTAGCTGTTGAGCATGGACACCACCACCGGCATATCGGCACCACCAATGGCCATGACCATATGAATACCGAAGAGCAAAGCGATGGCGCTCATCATGAACAGGGGGAACATGCCAGCTTCGATGGACTCGGCTTGCAAAAACATGCGGCCGAAATACACCACGGCCAACAAACCGGCTAAGTTGATCCAGTGGCGGGCGGGCAGCAACAAGGGGCTGCCGCCGATGCGGCCGGAGAGCTTGCCGAAAGCAGCCACCGAGCCAGAGAAGGTCACCGCCCCGATGAAGATGCCGATGTAGATTTCCATCGCGTGGATGGCGTGGGCCGCGCCCTCAAAGCCTTTGGTGGCTTCGGGGTCCACATAGGTGGCGTAACCCACCAAGACCGCGGCCATGCCGACCATGCTGTGCATGAGCGCCACCAGTTCGGGCATTTGCGTCATTTGCACCGAGCGCGCGGCGTACAGGCCGATGGCACCGCCGACGACCAAAGCGCCAATGATCCAGGGGATGCCCGCGGCCGTGACTTGCGGGCCGAATACGGTGGCCAGCACGGCCAAGGCCATGCCGATCATGCCGTAGAGGTTGCCGCGGCGTGCCGTTTCTTGGTTGGACAAACCGCCCAAGCTGAGGATGAAGAGAATGGTCGCGCCAATGTAGGCGACCGTGGCCAAGCTTGCAGACATTCGGTGTCTCCTTCTTCTTATTTGCGGAACATCGCCAGCATGCGCTGGGTGACGGCAAAGCCGCCGAACATGTTGATGGCGGTGAGCACCAAAGCCACCGAGGCCAAGACGATGATCAGCGTGTTGGGGCGATCAGCGGCGTCGGCGATGGGCGAGATTTGCACCAAAGCACCGATGGCGATGATCGAGCTGATGGCGTTGGTCACGCTCATGAGCGGCGTGTGCAGCGCGGGCTTGACGTTCCACACCACCATGTAGCCCACAAAGCAGGCCAAGACAAACACCGTGAAGTGCGACAAGAACTCGGCCGGGGCGTAAGCGCCGACGAGCACGAACAGCACCGCCGTGACGGCCGCCACGCTGAGCAATTTGCCAACCGGCATGGGGCCCGAAGGCTCGCCGTGACCGTGGCCTTTTTTGGCGGCAGGGGCTGCGGCCGGCTTGGCGGCGGGTTTGGGCGCAGCCGCCAAGGGCGGCGCGGGCCAGGTGATTTCACCGTTCTTGATGACGGTCAGGCCACGGATCGCGTCGTCTTCCATGTTGACGTTGATCACGCCGTCCTTGGTCTTGCACAGCTCTTCCGTCAAGCGGAACAGGTTGGTGCCGTAGAGCGTGGACGACTGGCGTGCCATGCGCGAAACCAAGTCGGTGTAGCCCACGATGGTCACACCGTGCTTGACCACGGCCTTGCCGGCTTCGGTCAGTTCGCAGTTACCGCCTTGCTCGGCCGCCATGTCCACGATCACGCTGCCGGGTTTCATGCTTTTCACCATGTCGGCGGTGATCAGGCGCGGCGCGGGCTTGCCGGGGATGAGCGCGGTGGTGATGATGATGTCGACCTCGCGGGCCTGTTGCGCGTACATCTCGCGCTGCGCGGCTTGGAAGCCTTCGCTCATGACCTTGGCGTAACCGCCGCCGCCCGAGCCTTCTTCTTCATAGTCCACCTTGACGAATTCACCGCCGAGCGAGACCACCTGGTCGGCCACTTCGGCGCGGGTGTCGTTGGCGCGCACGATGGCGCCCAGGCTGGCGGCCGCGCCAATGGCGGCCAAACCGGCCACACCGGCACCGGCGATGAAGACCTTGGCGGGAGGCACTTTGCCCGCGGCCGTGATCTGGCCGTTGAAGAAACGGCCAAAGGCGTTGGCCGCTTCCACGACCGCGCGGTAACCGCTGACACCGGCCATGGAGGTCAGCGCGTCCATCTTCTGGGCGCGGCTGAGCGTGCGGGGCAGTGCGTCGATGGACAGCGCGGTGACTTTTTTGGCCGCGAGCTGCTGCATCAAATCGGGGTTTTGGGCGGGCCACAAAAAGCCGATCAGGGTCTGGCCTTCGTGCATCAACGCCACTTCGTCTGGCGTGGGGGCGCGCACCTTGAAGACGATGTCGCTGCCGCTCCACAGCGCCGCGGCGTTGGGGGCAATCGTTGCGCCGGCTTCAACATAGGCCGCGTCGGACAGGTCGGCCAAATCGCCAGCGCCTTGTTCGACCACCACGGCAAAACCGAGTTTGACCAGTTTGGTCACCACATCGGGGACCGTGGCCACCCGTTTTTCGCCGGAGAAAACCTCTTTGGGCACGCCAATGCGCTGGGGCGTGACGGCGGTGTCGCCTGTTTGCATGAATGTCTCCTCAATCAATCCACAAAAAATGGCCCATGTTCCAGCTTAACCGAAGTCGGTCTGTACCCTCAGCCCACCCACGCACCCACGCGCCGGACCTGAACCACACTCGAATATCAGCAAGCCCTGATATTTACCACGCCCAGCCCCCATGTTCCCTGACAAAGTTCCCATGGCGCTCATAATCGCGCCCATGAACACCCGTTGGAAACCCAGCACGACCGTCGCGGCCATCATCGAGCGCGAGGGGCGCTACCTGCTGGTCGAAGAGCACACCCCCGAGGGCCTGCGCCTGAACAACCCGGCTGGCCACCTCGACCCCGGCGAAAGCCCCGAACAAGGCGTGGCCCGTGAAACCCTGGAAGAAACCGCGTTTGTGTTCACGCCGACCTCCTTGGTGGGCATCTACCTCTCGCGCTTTCAGCGCCCCGCCACGGGCGAAGACATCACCTACCTGCGCTTGGCCTACACCGGCGACTTGGGCGCGTTTGACGCGGCGCGCACGCTGGACACCGGCATCGTGCGCACGCTGTGGATGACCCCCGAGGAGCTGCGCGCTTGCCCCGAACGCCACCGCAGCCCACTGGTCATGCGCTGCATCGACGACCACCGCCAAGGCCAGCGCTTTGCCATGGCCACCATCCACACCGACCCGTCGGTGCTGCGGCCCTGAGTCAGTCGGCCCCGCTGACGCGCCCCCGCCCCTGTTTGATCTGCGATCGGTTGGCCTTGCCCGCCAGGCGGCGCTGCTGCGCTCCATACGTGGGCCGCGTGGCTTTGCGCGCTTTGGGCAGTGTGGCCACGCTGTCGACCAGCGCTTGCAAACGCGCCAACGCGTCGGCCTTGTTGGTCTCCAAACTGCGGCTGGTCTGCGCCTTGATCACCACCACGCCCTCGTCCGTGATGCGCTGGTCGCTCAACGCCAACAAACGCTCGCGCACCGCTTCGGGCAGCGACGACGCCCCCACGTCAAAGCGCAGGTGCACCGCATTGGAGACCTTGTTGACGTTCTGCCCGCCCGCGCCTTGGGCGCGGATCGCGGTGAACTCGACTTCGGCCGGGTTGATGCGCGGCGTGTGGGGTGGGCGGGTTTGCATGGGGTGACTGTACTGCGGGCGCTTGGCTGCACCCGGGGATAATCACGTCATGAGTGCAAAACAACGGGTGGTGGTCGGTTTGAGCGGGGGCGTGGACTCGGCGGTCAGTGCGCACCTGCTCAAACAACAGGGCCATGAGGTCATCGGCATCTTCATGAAGAACTGGGAGGACGATGACGACTCCGAGTTTTGCTCGAGCCGCCAAGACTGGCTGGACGCCGCCTCGGTGGCCGATGTGGTGGGCATCGACATCGAACACGTGAACTTCGCTACCGAGTACAAAGACCGTGTCTTTGCTGAGTTTTTGCGCGAATACCAGGCCGGTCGCACGCCCAACCCCGACATCTTGTGCAACGCCGAGATCAAGTTCAAAGCCTTCCTCGACCACGCGGTGCGTTTGGGCGCCGAGAAGATCGCCACCGGCCACTATGCCCGGGTGCGCCACAACACCGCCACCGGCTTACACGAATTGCTCAAGGGCCTGGACCCGCTCAAAGACCAGAGCTATTTTCTGCACCGCTTGAACCAGGCACAGCTGAGCAAAACGTTGTTCCCTGTGGGTGAGCTGCCCAAGACCGAGGTGCGGCGCATCGCCGCCGAGATTGGCCTGCCCAACGCCAAGAAAAAAGACAGCACCGGCATTTGTTTCATCGGCGAGCGGCCGTTTCGCGACTTTCTGAACCGCTATATCGCCAAAGCCCCCGGTCCGATCAAAGACGCCAACGGGCGCACGATCGGTGAACATGTGGGCCTTTCCTTCTACACCTTGGGCCAACGCCAAGGCTTGGGCATCGGCGGCATCAAAGCCAAGGGCGCGCAAAAGGGCGGGCACGAACACGAACCCTGGTTCGTGGCGCGCAAAGACTTGGAGAAGAACACCTTGTGGGTGGTGCAAGGCCACGACCACCCGTGGTTGTTGTCGGCGGCCTTGACCGCACAAGACCTGAGCTGGGTGGCCGGTGCTGCGCCTGAAGCCTCAGCCATCGCCGCCAAAACCCGATACCGCCAAGCCGATGCGCTGTGTTCACTGAACACCACCGCCAGCGGCATCACTTTACGTTTTGATGAAGCACAGTGGGCGGTCACGCCCGGCCAAAGCGCGGTGCTTTACGACGGCGCCGTGTGCTTGGGCGGCGGCATCATTACCAGCGAAGCCGCTACGGCGGGCGACATCGTATGAACAACCGGCTCGCCAAGTGGTTGCCGATCTTGCGCTGGGCGCCGGGCTATTCTCGCCAACACGCGGGCAACGACCTCACGGCCGCGGCCACCGTCATGCTGCTGCTCATCCCACAAAGCATGGCCTACGCGCTCTTGGCCGGCCTGCCCGCGGTGACCGGTTTGTACGCCAGCATGTTGCCGCTGGTGGTCTACGCCCTCATGGGCAGCAGCCCGGCGCTGGGTGTGGGGCCGGCGGCGCTGCGCTCCATCATGTCGCTGGCGGCCGTGGGTGCCGTGGTGACCCAAGGCAGCGCGGATTTCATGGCGGCGAGTTTGTTGCTGGCCGTCATGGTGGGCACCCTGCTCTTGATCATGGGCGCTTTGCGCATGGGCTTTGTGGCGGGCTTTTTGAGCCACCCCGTGCTCAGCGGTTTTGTGACCGCCTCGGGCTTGCTGATCGCCATGAGCCAATGGCCCCACGTGTGGGGTGTGCCGCTGAGCGGACAGAACCTGGCCGTGTTTGTGCAAAGCTGGTGGCACAGCGGCACCGCCTTTCATGGGCTGACCTTGGCGGTGGGCTTGGGCACCATGCTGTGGCTGGGTCTGTCCAAACGCTGGCTCCAACGCGGCTTGTTGCTCAAAGCCGTGCCCCTGTTGACCATGGCCGTGGCCATTGTGTTGACCGAGCAACTGGGCTGGGCCGCAAAAGGCTTGGCCGTGGTGGGCGACATCCCCTCGGGCGCCATGCCGTGGACGCTGGGGCCGGTGCTGGGCGTGTCGTGGAACACCACCCAAGCGCTGCTCGTGCCCGCACTGCTGATCGCGGTCATGACCTTCGTGGAACAAGTCTCGATCGCCCAAAGCTTGGCCGCCAAACGGCGCGAGCGCATCGACACCAACACCGAGATGGTCGCCATGGGCGGCGCCAACTTGGCCGCCGGTTTGACCGGGGGCTTTGCGGTCGGCGCGAGTTTTTCGCGCTCGGTGGTCAACGACGAAGCCGGTGCACGCACGCCCATGTCCGGGCTGTTCACCGCCGTGCTGCTCTTGATCACGGCTTTGTTTTTCACGCCCTGGTTATCGCAGTTGCCGCTGGCGGTCTTGGCCGCCACCATCCTCATGGCCTTGGGCAGCTTGCTGGACTTTGGCAGCTTCGCCAAAACCTGGCGTTACTCGCGCGCCGACTTCGCCGCCCAAGCGCTGACCTTCAGTGTGACGCTGTTGGTGGACTTGGTCAGCGGCCTCATGGCCGGTGTGGTGGCCTCGCTCTTGCTGCACATTTGGCACAGCAGCCGCCCCCACATCGCCACCGTGGGCCATGTGCCCGGCACCGAGCACTACCGCAACGTCTTGCGCCACGAGGTCATCACACACCCCGAGGTGCTGGGCCTGCGGCCTGACGAAAGCCTGTTCTTTGCCAACGCGCGTTTTTTAGAGGACCACGTGGCCGCGGCCGTGGCCGCTCAACCGGCGGTGCGGCACGTCGTGCTGCAATGCAACGCCATCAACGACATCGACGCCAGCGGTTTGGAGAGCCTACAAACCATCGACCAGCGCTTGCGCGAGCAAGGCATTGCGCTGCACCTGAGCGAGGTCAAAGGACCGGTCATGGACCGGCTGCAGCGCTCCGATTGGCTGCAGAACATGAGCGGTCAGGTGTTCTTGACCCACCACCAAGCCGTCACGGCCTTGGTGGGGCCAAATGCCAGTTAAAGACTCAATGCCCGGTGCAGCACCGCTGCGGCCGTGCAATTCGAAAATGGGCTCATCGTGACTCCAACGGGTTTGAGGGGGTGGCCGGGCTGGCGGCGCTGACGTTGACCATGTGGTCGGCCATTTGGGCAAACGCGCCGATCAGGGCGGCGCGCAAATCGGGGTCGCTCACACGTTCGGTGAGCGCGGTGCGCATGCACATCATCCATTGGTCGCGCTCGGCGTATCCAATCGCATAAGGCATGTGGCGCATGCGCAGTCGGGGGTGACCGTTTTTTTCGATGTAGAGCGCCGGCCCACCGAGCCAGCCCGACAAGAACTCATACAAGCTTTGCCGTGCATGGCCGAGGTCGGCTGGGTGCATTTGGCGCAAGGCAAACGTCTCGGGCCATTCGTCCATCAACTCATAAAAGCGATCGACCAAAGCCCGCACCGCGTCGGCTCCACCCAAGGCGTTGTAAGGGGTCATTGCTTGCATGCGTGTCGTTCCTGTCAGGCCCATGGGGGCCAAAGCCCCCATCATCCAAGATTCGTGCCAGGCAGCAAACGCGGTTTTGGTGGGGGGAGCGCCGCCCTTTGCCTGACAAAACCTGCCACACCTGTCAGTCGGTGTCATACTGGGCTCTGCCTTCGGAAACACGCCATGCCCAACCCGCAAGAACTCATCGCCTACCTCGACGGCTTGACCGAGCCGCACATCGTCTTGGACCCCGACTACCGCATCATCGCGGCCAACGCGGCCTACGAGCGCGATTACGGTAACGGGCAAAAGGTGGTGGGGCGTTGCTGTTACCAGGTCTCGCACCACATCGACGTGCCCTGCGACCAAGCCGGCGAGTCCTGTCCCATGGCCCGATCGCGCCAATCCGGGCAGGTCGAACGCGTCTTGCACCTGCACCACACCGCTCACGGCGAAGAGTACGTGCACATCGAACTCACCCCCGTCATGGGTGAGGACGGTCAGGCCGCGTTTTACGTCGAAAAAATGGCCGCCATGCCCTTGGCCAGCTCAGCCCCGGCGGCCCAAGGCCTCATCGGCCGCTCCAGCGCCTTCCAACACATGCTCGACCTGTTGGCCCGCGTCGCGCCGTCCAACGCCAGCGTTTTGCTCTTGGGCGAATCGGGCACCGGCAAAGAACTGCTCGCCCGCGCCATCCACGAAGCCAGCCCACGCGCGCGCAAGCCCTTGGTGGTGGTCGACTGCGCCAGCCTGACGGAAAGCCTCTTCGAGTCTGAGCTCTTTGGCCACGATCGCGGGGCCTTCACTGGCGCCAACCAAGCCAAAGCCGGTTTGGTGGAAGCCGCCCACGGCGGCACCCTGTTTTTGGACGAGGTCGGCGACATCCCCTTGGCCATGCAAGTCAAACTCTTGCGCTTGTTGGAGTCGGGCACGCACCGGCGCGTGGGCAGCACCGAACTGCGCCACACCGACCTGCGCATCGTTGCGGCCACCCACCGCGACCTCGCCACCATGGTGGCGCAAGGCGACTTTCGCGAAGACCTTTATTACCGCTTGAGCGTGTTCCCCATCGCCGTGCCCCCGCTGCGCGAACGCCACGGCGACATGGCTTTGTTGGTGCCCGCGCTGCTCGAACGCGTGGCGCCCCAGCGGCGTATGCGTTTGTCGGCGGCGGCCTTGGCGGTCTTGGAGCGCCAGCACTTTCGCGGCAATGTGCGCGAATTGCGCAACTTACTGGAGCGCAGCGCCTTGTTGTGCGACGGACAAACCCTCGAAGCCGACCACATCGCCTTGGCCTTGAGCACCGGCGGCGGTGAGCGCGAGCGCCTGCCACCGCCCAGCGCCGCCACACCCGTTCACAGCTTGCAAGCCGCCAGCGACGAACAACTGCGCCGCCTGCTCGCTGCCCACCAAGGCAGTCGCGCCGAACTGGCCGCGCAACTCGGCATGAGCGAGCGCACGCTCTACCGCAAGCTTAAGTCATTGGGCTGATCAACCCGCTCAGTGCTCGCGGTGCAGCTTGTCGTGGATGCGCTTGTTGGTGCGCCAGACCACCCACAGCACCAGCGGCACCATCGCCCCCGCGGCCATTTCGGGGTGGATCGGTAGGCCCGCGGCTTTGCCGGCTTTACCAAAATAGAGCAAAAGGCTGATGACGTAGTACGAGATGGCCGCGATCGACAGGCCTTCCACCGTGGTTTGCAAGCGCAGCTGCAGCTCTTGGCCTTTGGTGAGTTTGGCCAAGAGTTGGCTGTTTTGTTCTTCGGTGGCGATGTCCACGCGCGTGCGCAGCAAGGCGCT
>CAMDCY010000022.1 GCA_945890705.1 Hydrogenophaga intermedia
TTGCCCACGTGCAAGTCACGAACCCCACGCAATACGAAGAGTACAAAAAGTGGTCCAGCGCGGCCATGAAAACCGCCGGCGCCGAGGTGTGTGTGCGCGGCGGCCAAGTCAAGGTGCTCGAAGGCGATTGGGCCCCAGAGCGTTTGGTCGTCATGAAATTCCCCAGCTTTGAGGCCGCTCAGGCCTTCTACGAACTCCCCGAATACCGCCAAGCCCGCGAGGCCCGCGCCGGTGCGGCCATCATGCGCATGGTGGCGGTCGAAGGCCTGTGATCCGTTTTTATTTTTCCCACTGAGAGAACCTGAACATGAGTGCAATCGTTGATATCGTTGGTCGTGAAGTCTTGGACAGCCGTGGCAACCCCACGGTGGAGTGCGACGTGCTGTTGGAGTCGGGCGTCATGGGCCGTGCGGCCGTGCCCTCGGGCGCCTCGACCGGCTCGCGCGAAGCCATCGAGCTGCGCGATGGCGACAAAAGCCGCTACCTCGGCAAGGGCGTGCTCAAAGCCGTTGAGAACATCAACACCGAAATCAGCGAAGCCGTCTTGGGTTTGGACGCCTCCGAGCAAGCCTTCTTGGACAAGACCTTGATCGACTTGGACGGTACCGACAACAAAGGCCGTTTGGGCGCCAACGCCATGTTGGCCGTCTCCATGGCCGTGGCCCGCGCCGCCGCTGAAGAAGCCGGCCTGCCGCTGTACCGCTACTTCGGTGGCATGAGCGCGGTTCAAATGCCCGTGCCCATGATGAACGTGGTCAACGGTGGCGCACACGCCAACAACAACCTCGACTTGCAAGAGTTGATGATCATCCCCGTGGGCGCACCGACGTTTCGCGAAGCCCTGCGCTGGGGTGCCGAGGTTTTCCACGCCCTGAAGAAAATCATGCACGACAAAGGCATGAGCATCGCCGTGGGCGACGAAGGTGGCTTCGCCCCCAACGTGCCCAGCCACGAAGCTGCGCTGCAAATGATCCTGGACGCCATCAGCAACGCCGGCTACACCCCCGGTGAGCAAATCGCCTTGGGTCTGGACTGCGCCGCCAGCGAGTTCTACAAAGACGGCAAATACCACTTGGAAGGCGAAGGCATGGTCTTGAGCGCCGAGCAGTGGACCGATATGTTGGCCACATGGGTCGACAAATACCCCATCATCAGCATCGAAGACGGCATGGCCGAAGGCGACTGGGACGGCTGGAAGCTCTTGACCGATCGTTTGGGCAAGAACGTACAGATCGTCGGTGACGACCTGTTCGTGACCAACACCAAAATCCTCAAAGAAGGCATCGACAAGGGTATCGCCAACTCGATCCTGATCAAGATCAACCAAATCGGCACCTTGACCGAGACCTTCGCCGCCATCGAAATGGCCAAGCGCGCCGGCTACACCGCGGTGATCAGCCACCGCTCGGGCGAGACCGAAGACAGTACCATCGCCGACATCGCCGTGGGCACCAACGCCGGTCAAATCAAAACCGGTTCGCTCTCGCGTTCGGACCGCATGGCCAAATACAACCAGCTGCTGCGCATCGAAGAAGACCTCGGTGATGTGGCCGTGTACCCCGGCCGCGCGGCCTTCTACAATCTGCGCTGAACATGACCATCCGCCCCATCCCGTTGCTCTTGTTGGCCTTGCTGCTGGTGCTGCAAGCCCAGCTTTGGTTTGGGCGCGGCAGCGTGTGGGAAGTGGCCCAGATGCGCAACACCTTGGCCGCCCAGCAAGAACTCAACCGCTTGGCCCAAGCCACCAACGAGCAATTTGCCAACGAGGTGAGCGACTTGCAAGAGGGCTTGGGCATGGTCGAAGAACTCGCGCGCCACGAACTGGGCATGGTCAAACCCAACGAGGTCTTTGTTCAGTACGCGCAAAACCCGCGCTGACATGGCCCTCACCGTCACCCTGCTCGGTGGCGAATCCAGCGGCAAAAGCACGCTGGCGCAATCCCTCATCACCACCTTGGAACGCCTTCACGGCTTGCGATGTGTGGGCGTGGACGAGGCCTTGCGCCGTTGGTGCCAAGCACACGGCCGCACACCCAGCGCCCACGAACAAACCGCCATCGCGACCCAACAAAGCGAGCGCATCGCCGAAGCGGCCGAGCGCCCCGGTGTGGACGTGGTCGTGGCCGACACCACCGCGCTCATGACGGCGGCCTACAGCGAGCAGTATTTTCAAGACACGGGTCTGTGGCCTGAGGCGCTGCGCGCGCAGTCACGCTACACACACACCTGGCTCATGGGCCTGGACACGCCTTGGCAGGCCGATGGTGCCTGGAGGGACGGCCCTGCGGCTCGAGCCGCCACCGACGGCTTGCTGCGCCAGCGTCTGGGCGACGCGGGGCTGGCCTACGCCACGCTGTGGGGCACCGCCCACGAGCGGCTGGCACAAGCGCTGCACGCGCTCAAGCCAGCACTCGGCTTGGACCTGGCCGATGGTCCCGAGCGCGACAGCCGCCGCACCTGGCGTTGCGAGCACTGCGCCGACCCTGAGTCCGAACACCGCCTGTTTGGTTTTTGCCCCCGGGCCTGATCACTGCGCCGTGTTGCTGCCCGGCATTTGGCGCTGAACATCCAGAAAAATGTGGGCGGCGTCCACGGGATCGAATCGGTGCGGCTGGCCGCAAAACTCGCAGGTCACGTCGACCTGACCCTGTTCGGCCAAGATCGACTCGACCTCGTCGGCGCCCAAGCTGCGCAGCATGGCGCTGACGCGCTCGCGCGAACACGAGCAGCGAAAGCGAGGACCCTCTTCGCCAGTCAAGGGGTCAAAGCGCACCACGTCTTCTTCCCAAAACAGGCGGCGCAGGACGGTCTCGGCGTCCAGCGTCAACAGCTCCTCGCGCTTCAAACTTGAAGCCAAGATCGAAATGCGGTTGTAGTCCTCGCTTTGGCCGATGTGGTCTTCATCCCCGCGCTGCACGCCGCCGCCCAAATTGGCTTGGCCTTGCATGGGCAGGCGCTGGATCAAGAGGCCCGCGGCCACTTGGTCGTTGGCCGCCAACACCAAACGGGTGTCGAGCTGTTCGCTTTGCAGCATGTAGTGCTCGATCACCTCGCTCAAGCGCTCCAGGTTTTCGCCATGGTCGCCCACCAAAGGCACCACGCCCTGATAAGGCTGCTGACCGGGCAAGCGGTCTTGTGGGTCCAAGGTGATGGCGCAGCGGCCCAAGCGGTTGACGTTGACCATGTGCGACAAACGGGCGTCGTCGGCCACCTCACCGATGACGGTGGCGGTGGCGCGCAAGCTCAGGTCGGAGCGCACCTCGGCCACGGCCAGCTTGAGTGGGCCGTCGCCCATGATTTGCATCACCAAAGCACCGTTGAACTTGATGTTGGCTTGCATGAGCGTGGCCGCGGCGGTCATCTCGCCGAGCAGCTCTTGCACCGCGGCCGGGTAAGCCCCCGCCAAGGCGCGCCGCTGCAGGATGGTTTGCCACGCATCGGTCAGGCGAACGAGCATGCCACGAACAGGCTTGCCCTCGAAAATAAAGGTGTGAAGTTCAGACAATCGCGACTTTCGACAATTCAAGACAAGGGTTTGAGCCCGCGGCGGTGGCGCTGGGCGTTGGCCACGTAATGGGCTGCGCTTTGGCGCAAACCCTCGATTTGTTCCGGGGTGAGCTCGCGCACGACCTTGGCCGGTGTGCCCATGATCATGACGCCATCGGGAAACACCTTACCCTCGGTGACCAGCGAGCCCGCGCCGACCAAGCAGTGGCGACCGATGCGCGCGTGGTTGAGCACGATGGCACCGATGCCGATCAGCGAACCATCGCCCACGCTGCAGCCGTGCAAGACGGCTTGGTGGCCCACGGTCACGCCTTCACCGATGGTCAAGGGCACGCCCGCATCGGCGTGCAGCACGCTGCCGTCTTGCACGTTGCTGTTGGCCCCGATGGTGATGGTGGCGGTGTCGCCACGCGCCACCGCGCCATACCACAGGCTGCTGTGCTCGCCCATGACCACGTCGCCCATGACCTGGGCGTTGGGCGCCACCCAAGCGCTGTCGGGCACTTGGGGGCTGAGGTCGTCGAGTTGGTAAATGGCCATGGGTCTCCTGAGTCAAGGGGGGGCGAGAACTAGAATTGTAGGGATGACGCTGCGCTACCGTGCCCTGACCCTGTTGTGCCTGAGTGACCCTCAGGCCAAATGCGCGGCGGTGCACCAGTTGCGCGCCGAAGCCCACACCGGCCGCTGGGGCGAGGGGGACGCTCTCCAAGCCCCCGAACACTTCGCCCTGCCCGGCCGTCCCGAGCGCCCGCGCTTGGTGCCCGCCGTGTCGGTGCCCCACCGCAGCCCCTTCACGCCAGAGGGTTTGGCGGCCTTGGTGCACTCGATTGCCCACATCGAATTCAACGCCATCAACCTGGCGCTGGACGCGGTTTGGCGCTTCCCCCACATGCCCACCGCTTTTTACAGCGATTGGCTGCGCGTGGCCGACGAAGAAGCCCAGCACTTTGGCCTGCTGCAGGCCGAACTGCAAGCCATGGGCCATGCTTACGGCGATTTTGAAGCCCACGACGGGCTGTGGGGCATGTGCATCAAAACCCAAGACGACATCACCGCGCGCATGGCCTTGGTGCCGCGAACGCTGGAAGCGCGGGGCCTGGACGCCACCCCACTCATCCAAGCCAAGTTGCGCAAGGTCGGCACGCCCGCGGCCCTGCGCACGGTGGCGGTGCTGGACGTGATCCTGCGCGAAGAAATCGGCCACGTGGCCATCGGCAACCTCTGGTACGGCTGGTTGTGCCAACGACAGGGCATCGACCCGGTGGCCCACTACCGTGTCTTGGCGCGCACCCATGCCGCGCCGCGCCTCAAACCGCCACTCAATGACGCCGCCCGCTTGGCCGCGGGCTTCAGCCAGGTCGAACTGGACTACCTGCTCAGCACCTGATCAACCGCGTGGGTGGTGCTCAGCGACCACGGTCTTGAGCCGCTCTCGCGCCACGTGGGTGTAAATCGTGGTGGTGGAAATATCGACGTGCCCCAGCAGCAGCTGCACCGCGCGCAAATCCGCGCCGTGGTTGAGCAGGTGCGTGGCAAACGCGTGGCGCAAGGTGTGCGGCGACAGGGGCGTGGTGATGCCGGCCTGCCAAGCGTATTTTTTAACCAAGTTCCAAAACATCACGCGGCTCATGGCTTGGCCGGCGGTGGTGCCGCGCGAGCTCACGAACAGGTCTTCGCTGCTGCGCCCAGCCAAGATGGCCACACGGGACTGGGCCAGGTAGCGCTCCAACCACTGGCCGGCCACTTGCCCGTAGGGCACCAAACGTTCCTTGTTGCCCTTGCCGGTGATGCGCAAGACCTGTTCGTTCAAAGCCACGTGCCAAGTTTTGAGGTCGACCAACTCGCTCACGCGCAGGCCGCTGGCGTACATCAACTCCAGCATGGCGCGGTCGCGAAGACCCAGGTCGGTATCGGTGTCGGGCGTGGCCAACAAGGTGTCGACCTGTTGTTCGCTCATGGCTTTGGGCACGCGCATCGGCGTTTTGGCCGAGACCAAACGCAGGGTGGGGTCTTGCGCCACCCAACGTTCGCGCAGCGCCCACCGAAAGTAGCGCTTGAATACCGTCAAGCGGCGGTTGGCCGTGGTCGCGCGGGCTTGGGCGTGTTCGGCCGAAAAGTAGGCATTCAAGTCGGCTTCGGTGGCTTGCAGCAAGGTTTTGCCTTGGGGCTCCAACCAGCCGGCCAAACGCTCCAAGTCGCGCCGGTAAGCCTCCAAACTGTTCTTGGACAAACCATCTTCCAGCCACAAGGCATCGACAAACGCATCGGCTGCGCCCCGCAAGGGCACTGGGCCCGCGACAGACCGAGACACTGGCTGGTTCATGCTGGAAAAACCCTCGAAAAACAACGGACATACTGGGGAAAACCCACCCGAGCCGATACGCAATTACCCGTGGGTCGAGCGTCTGGGCCTCGGGTATTCTGCACCTTTCTGTTCACCACAACGAGGAGACTTCTCATGCGTGTTATCAAACAAGTGGCTTTGGGTTTGGGATTGGCCTTGATCGGCTCCAGCGCCCTGGCCCAACAGCAATTCATCAACGTGCTCACCGGTGGCCAAAGCGGCGTGTACTACCCCGTGGGCGTGGCGATCTCGCAGATCTACGCCAAAGACATTCCCAACGTGCGCTCCACCGCTCAGGTTACCAAGGCTTCCCCAGAAAACCTCAACCTCTTACAAGCCGGTCGCGGGGAAATCGCCTTGACCTTGGCCGACACCCTCTCCGAGGCATGGAAAGGCAACGCCGAAGTCGGCTTTCCCAACAAGCTAGACAAGTTACGAGGAATCAGCGCCACCTACGACAACTACATTCAAATCGTGGCCAGCGCCGACTCGGGTATCAAAACCATCGCCGACCTTAAAGGCAAACGCCTGTCGGTGGGCGCAGCCAAATCCGGCACAGAGCTCAATGCCCGTGCGGTGTTGAAAGCGGCTGGGTTGGAATACAAAGACTTGGCCAAGGTTGAGTACTTACCCTTTGGTGAGTCGGTTGAACTGATGAAGAACCGCCAACTCGACGCCACTTTGCAATCCGCTGGCTTGGGCGTGGCCTCAATCCGCGACTTGGCCACAGCCATCAAAATCGTGGTGGTACCCGTGCCTGCCGCGGTGGTGGCCAAAGTCGGTGATCCCGCCTACCAACCTGCCATCATCCCCGCCAATACCTACGCTGGTCAAACGACCGATGTGCCCTCTGTCGCTATTCCTAACTTCTTGGTCAGCCACACGGGTGTATCCAACGATTTGGCCTACCAAATGACCAAAGCTTTGTATTCCAACATCGACACACTCTACGCCTCTCACAACTCGATCAAAGTCATGAAGCGCGAGAACGCCATCAAGGGTATGCCCATTCCTCTGCACCCCGGTGCCGAGCGTTACTACCGGGAAGTTGGCCTGATCAAGTGATCGGCGCCTGACCCCATTCGCGGCCCCTATCACGGGGCCGCCTTTCTTCATCCCTAGCCGACCCAACATGAGCGACACATCCAACCCACTGCGCGGCGCGATTTTTTGGATTGCCGTGGCGTTTTCTGCTTTTCAGTTGACGATGGCGGCTTTTCACCCGCTCTCCAGCCAAGTGATCCGCGCCATCCACGTGGGTTTTGTGCTGTTGCTGGTGTTCGCCCTGTTCCCGCCCATGGCCAACAAAACCGGTTGGCTGGGCGGCATGGGGCGCAGCTTGGGATGGGCTTTGGGTCTGATCGGATTTTCCTCAGGCCTATACCAGTGGGTGTTCGAGGCCGACCTCACGCAGCGTGCGGGCGAACTCACCCAAGCCGACTGGGTGATCGGGTCCTTGACCATCGCGCTCGTGTTTGAAGCCGCGCGGCGCGTCATGGGCTGGGGTTTGCCGGTGATTTGCGGCCTGTTCCTGGCTTACGGCATGTTTGGACAATACCTGCCGGGCGCCTTCGCCCACCGCGGCTATGGCTTGGACCAAATCGTGAGCACCTTGGGATTTGGCACCGAGGGTATTTACGGCACGCCCACCTTTGTTTCGTCTAGTTTCATTTTCCTGTTTATTTTGTTCGGCTCGTTTTTGGAACAAGCCGGCATGATCCGCCTCTTCAACGACTTCGCCATGGGCACCGTGGGCCACACGCGTGGTGGCCCGGCCAAGGTGTCGGTGATCTCCTCGGGCCTGATGGGCACCATCAACGGCTCGGGCGTGGCCAATGTGGTCACCACCGGCCAATTCACCATTCCCCTGATGAAGCGCTTTGGTTACTCGCCCGCCTTTGCTGGCGGTGTTGAGGCCACCTCCAGCATGGGCGGGCAGATCATGCCGCCGGTCATGGGCGCTGTCGCTTTCATCATGGCCGAGACCATCAACGTGCCCTACTTGGCCATCGTGCAAGCGGCCATCATCCCCGCCATCCTGTACTTCATCACCGCGTTTTGGATGGTCCACCTCGAGGCCGGCCGCAAAGGCTTGGTCGGTCTGCCCAAAGACGAATGCCCCAACCCTTGGACAGCGGTGCGCGAGCGCTGGTATTTGCTGCTGCCACTGGTCGGCTTGGTGGCTTTGCTGTTCACGGGCTACACGCCCATGTTCTCAGGCACGGTGGGCTTGGGCCTGACCGTGATTTTGATTTTTGGCGCAGCGGTGATCAGTGGCGTCAAGGGCAACGCCTTGCGCGTGCTGTTCTGGGTCTTGCTGGGCATGGCCTGTGCCGGTTTTGTGGAGTTCGGGGTCATCACCTTTTTTGCCATCATCGGCGTGCTGTTGGCACTGACTTTTGCGCTTCGCGTGGGAGCCGATGCCAGGACTTTGGCGGTCAAGGCCTTGGTCGAAGGCGCTCGCCACGCCCTGCCCGTGGCCATCGCCTGCGCCTTGGTCGGCGTGATCATCGGCATCATCAACCTGACCGGCGTGGCCGCCGAGATGGGTGGCCACATCATCGCCATTGGCCGCGACAGCCTGTTCTTGGCGCTGTTCTTGACCATGCTGACCTGCTTGGTGTTGGGCATGGGCATCCCGACCATCCCCAACTACATCATCACCAGCTCGCTGGCCGCACCGGTCCTGTTAGAGCTGGGCGTGCCGCTCATCGTCTCGCACATGTTCGTGTTTTATTTCGGCATCATGGCCGACCTCACGCCGCCCGTGGCCTTGGCCGCCTTCGCGGCCGCACCGATCGCCAAAGAAAAAGGGCTCAAGATCAGCATCCAAGCCGTACGCGTGGCCATGGCTGGCTTCATCGTGCCCTACATGGCGGTCTACAGCCCTGCACTCATGCTGCAAACCGGTGATGTGTGGGACACGGTTTGGATCGTCTTCAAAGCCTTGGTGGCCATCGCCATGTGGGGTGCGGGTGCGATCGGCTTTTTGGTCGGCCCTCTGCATTGGTGGGAGCGGGCCTGGGCCATCGTGGCGGCCAGTTTCCTGGTGGTCGCTTTGCCCTTGACGGATGAAATCGGTCTGGGTGCGGTGGCTGCATTCGTGATCTGGCACCTCTGGCGCACCCGCCGCGCTGCGGCCTTGGCGTGACGGCCCTTGGCATCTGTCTGAGCTTGGCCGCCCTGAGCGGTCCCGCCGTTTGGGTGCCGGGTGATCAATTCACCTTGGCGTGGACCCACAGCGTCGAGAGAACTCGCTGGGAAGAGGACTACACCGTGCAGTGGCGGGGTGCTCCCGCCCAAGCGGTCTTGATCGCCACCGAAGCGCGTATCCGCGGCTCTGGCGCGGGCATGGAGCCACCTCCCGACGCGGTACTGAACGGCGGTTGGTGGCGTTACACCCCAACGATTCGCCAACCCTTAGAGCTGCCACTGATGCGCTCGGGCTTTGTTCCCGATTTTGAACGTTGCGACGCTCAAGGATGCCGGCCTTTGTCGAACTGGCTGCCCAGCGACGGCGGCGTGACCCTGCTGCGAGCCTGCGAGTCGCCCAAGGTATCCTCAAGACCGTGAACTTCGCCCAACTGCTCTTCCCCGATTTCTCGCTCATCGTCTGCGGCTACCTGCTGTGCCGATTCACCGCCTTGGACCGCAAGGTGTGGGAGCCGATCGAAATCTTGGTCTATTACTTTTTGTTCCCGGTCATGTTGTTCTACGCCATGGTCAAGTCGCCACTGGACTGGGTCAGCACCTCCAGCCTCATGGGCGCGGGCTTGACCTTGGGTGTGGCGGGCATCGCCCTGTCCTACTCCCTACCGCACTGGCCGGTGCTGGGTCGGCACATCGACCGGCGTTTGCACGCCGCCAGCGCGCAAATCGGTTTTCGCTTCAACTCTTTCATCGCCTTGGCCTTGGCCGACAAGGTCGCCGGGACCGAAGGTTTGTTGCTGATCGCGGTGCTCATTGGCGTGTGTGTGCCCCTGTTCAACATCGGTGCGGTCTGGCCCATGGCGCGCCACGGGCACATCGGTTTCGCGCGTGAGTTGCTGCGCAACCCCTTGATCATCGCCACGGCCAGCGGTTTGGTGGCCAACCTCTTGGGCTTTGCCATGCCCGAGTGGTTGGCGCCCACGGTCAACCGCATCGGCCAGGCCTCGCTGGCCATGGGCCTGATGGCCGCGGGTGCCGGCATGCAACTGGGCAGCTTGGCCCAAGCGAAAACCCTGGGTGGACTGGTGCTGGGCATCAAACACTTGGGCATGCCGCTCATCGCGCTCGGCGTGGCCATGCTCTTTGGCTTGAACCCCACACAAACCACGGTGCTCTTGATGTTCTCGGCCTTGCCCACCGCCTCGAGCTGCTACGTGCTGGCCGCGCGCATGGGCCACAACGGCGCTTACGTGGCCGGTTTGGTGACGATCTCCACCGCGCTGGGCGTGCTCAGCCTGCCGTGGGCGCTGGGGGTTTTGGCCCGTTGGTGAGCCCCGCCTCGGCTTGGGCCAGGGCCCAATGCCGGTGTTCTTGCACCAAGGCACTGGGGTGATCAGCACGCTCTGCTAAAGCCTGCAGATACACGGCTTGGGTTTGCACATCGGGCGCGCTGTGCACCGCATTGCCCAAGGCAATGGCCACGTTGCGCAGCCATCGCTCGTGCCCGATGCGGCGGATCGCGCTGCCTTCTGTGTGACGCTCAAAATCGGCCTCGCTCCAACGCCACACCTCCAGCAGCTGCGCCTGTGCGATGGGACCTCGGGCATCAAAGTCGGGCAAGGTGCTGCGCTGCGCGTACTTGTTCCATGGGCACACCAACTGGCAATCGTCACAACCATAAATGCGGTTGCCCATGAGGGGTCGCAGCGACTCATCGATGGAACCGGCATGTTCAATGGTCAGGTAAGAAATGCAGCGCCGCGCGTCCAAGCGGTGCGGCCCCACGATGGCCCCCGTGGGGCAGGCCGTGATGCACGCGCTGCACTGGCCGCAGTGCGCGCTGGTCGGTTCGGTCTCGGGCAAGGCCAAACTCAGGTAGATCTCGCCCAAGAAGAACGCAGAGCCGGCTTCGCGGTGCAAGACCAAGGTGTGTTTGCCGCGCCAACCCAGCCCGCTGCGCGCGGCCAACTCGGCTTCGAGCACCGGCGCGGAGTCACAAAACACCCGCGCCTGCAATGGGGCCACGGCTTGCGCGATGCGATCGCTCAAGCGCTGCAAGCGTTGGCGCAAGACCTTGTGGTAATCGCGCCCCCGTGCGTAAACCGAGACCACGGCTTGGCCGGGCTCCCGCAATCGCGCGGTTTCGCGTTCGATCCAATCGGGCGGGGTGTCGCGTGGCAGATAATCCATGCGCACGGTGAGCACACTGACCGTGCCCAGCAGCAGCTCGGCGGGACGGGCGCGGCGCAAGCCGTGTCGCGCCATGTAGGTCATGTCGCCGTGAAAGCCTTGGTCCAACCAAGCCAACAAACCGGGTTCGGCGTCGCTCAGGTCCACGCCGCTCACGCCAATTTGAGAAAATCCCAGTTCACGGGCCCAAGCCCGGATGTCTGAAACGAGTGGAGTTGCATGGACAGTCACACCGCCATTGTAGGAACGCCGGCCCAGCCGTGGCGCGGCGCATGGCGCGACGAGTCCGACACCGAGGCCTTTGCCCAAAGATTGGCACACTGCCACGCGGTGCGCAACGCCACCCTCACCTTGCAAGGCGACTTGGGCGCGGGCAAAACCACCTTCGTGCGCCACTTGCTGCGCGCCTTGGGCGTGAGCGGGCGAATCAAAAGCCCGACCTATGCTGTGGTGGAGCCGCACAGCGCACCCAACCTGTCCATTTGGCACTTCGATTTTTATCGCTTCAGCGACCCTCGCGAGTGGGAAGATGCGGGTTTTCGTGAACTCTTTGCCAGCCCCGGACTCAAGTTGGTGGAGTGGCCCGAACACGCGGGAGATGCCCTCACGGTGATCGACATGAGCTTGACCATCCAAACGCACGAAGACAGCTTGCGCAACCTGCGCGCCATCGTCCACACCGACTTAGGCCGCCAGCTCTTGGCGGCTTTGCCCCCGAGCACAACATGAGCAACGCCGTCAACCGCCGCACCCTGCTCGGGGCCAGCACCTTGGTCCTACTTTTGGGCCCCCAACAGATTGCGCATGGCGCCCAGGTGGTGGCGGTGCGTTTGTGGCCAGCCGAGGACTACACCCGTATCACCATCGAATCCGACAGCCCGCTCAAAACCACGCAACGCTTCGTCAACGACCCACCTCGCATGGAAGTGGACCTGCAAGGCCTGGACCTCTTGCCCAGCCTGAGCGCCTTGGTCGGCAAACTTCGCAGCGACGACCCCAACATCGCGGGCATGCGCGTGAGCCAACACGGCTCTGGGGTGGTGCGCTTGGTGATCGACCTCAAACTGCCCATCGCACCGCAAAGCTTCAGCCTCAAACCCACGGCACCCTACCAACACCGCTGGGTGCTCGACCTCTACCCCGTCACGCCACCCGACCCCTTGGCGCAACTGATTGAACAGCGCTTGGCCGACTTGGAGCGGCGCGTGGGCAATGCGGGCGACACGCCCAGCACCGACCCCTTGGGTGATTTGTTGGCCCAACGCGGCCAACTGCCCCAAGCACCCAAACCCCCAGCGGCAACACCCAACAAACCCACCCACCGGGGGGGGGCCTCAATGGGTGAGCAGCTGATCGTGGTCGCGCTCGACCCGGGCCATGGCGGTGAAGACCCCGGCGCCATAGGCCCCGGCGGCACCTTTGAGAAAAACGTGGTGCTCCAAATCGCTCAGCGCTTGCGCGATCGCATCAACACCACCCGGGTCAATGGCTTGCCCATGCGCGCCTTCATGACACGCGACGGCGACTTCTTTGTGCCCTTGCACGAGCGTGTGCGCAAAGCGCAACGGGTCAACGCCGATCTGTTCATCAGCATCCACGCCGATGCCTTCTACAGCCCTCGCCCCCAAGGCGCCAGCATTTTCGCTTTGAGCACGCGCGGCGCCACGAGTGCCGCGGCCCGTTGGATGGCCAACAAGGAAAATTCCTCCGATCAAATCGGCGGCATCAACATCAAGGTCAAAGACAACAGCATCCGAAGTGCGCTCATCGACATGAGCACCACGGCTCAAATCAAGGACAGCCTCAAAGTGGGCAGTGCCATGCTGGGCGAGGTGGGCAAGGTGGGTCGCCTGCACAAGCCGCGAGTGGAACAAGCCAACTTCGCCGTGCTGCGCGCGCCCGAGATTCCCAGCGTGTTGGTGGAAACGGCGTTCATCAGCAACCCCGACGAAGAAAAACGCTTGCGCAGCACCGCTTACCAAAACCAATTGGCAGATGCGCTGCTGCGCGGCGTGGTTCGCTACTTCACCCAACACCCGCCGTTGGTCAAGCGCCGGGGCACCTGATCAGCGCCACTGGAAGTAGGCGTAGGCCACCGCGGCCAAGGCCACCGTACCCCAGCCCATCCACTCCATGAAGGGGCGCAGCTTGGGCTCCATGGCGGGGCCGAATCGGCCCATCAACCAGCCCACCAAAAAGAAGCGCCCGCCGCGACCCAAGATCGAGGCCAAGACAAAGGGCAAGAGCGGCATGGCCATGCTGCCGGCCGCGATGGTGAAGGCTTTGTAGGGAATCGGCGAGAAACCGGCCAACAGCACGGCCCAGAAACCCCAATCGACAAACCAGGCCTTGGCCAAGTCGATTTTGGAGCCCCAACCGGTTTGGGCCACCCAGGGCATAACGGCATCGATCGCCCAAGCCCCAATCACGTAACCGAAGACGCCACCGGCCACCGAAGTCAGGGTGGTGATCAGCGCGAAGCGAAACCAGC
This sequence comes from Hydrogenophaga intermedia, assembly GCA_945890705.1. Taxonomy (GTDB): domain Bacteria; phylum Pseudomonadota; class Gammaproteobacteria; order Burkholderiales; family Burkholderiaceae_C; genus Hydrogenophaga; species Hydrogenophaga miladensis. The sequence continues at coordinate 13,683 of CAMDCY010000022.1, forward strand.
GCTGGGGCTGAGCCAAACACATGGGTGCGAGCATCACGTCGGGCGGGATGGGGAAAAAAGACGACTCAGCAAAACTGATACCACCCAAATACCATGGGGCTTTGGGGTGCTGGCTCCAAGCCATCACGCGGTCGTACAGAGCGCCAAACAATTTCACGTTACTTCCTCTTGTCGAACCCCAAAGGGCGAAGCCCGCATTATCCGGCCTGCGCAGAGCACGCACCTACAATGCTCCCATGACTTTTCGCTACCCTGCGACGCCCGCGCCCATTCGGGAATTGCCCGACGAACTCATCAGCCAAATCGCCGCCGGCGAGGTGATCGAACGCCCCGCGTCGGTGGTGCGCGAGTTGGTCGACAACGCCTTGGACGCTGGGGCCAGCCAAGTCACCTTGCGCTTGCTCGCAGGGGGGGTGCGTCTGATCACGATCGAAGACAACGGCAGCGGCATCCCCAGTGCGGAGTTGCCCACCGCACTCAAACGCCACGCCACCAGCAAAATCCGCAGCCTGCACGACTTGGAGAGTGTGGAGACCATGGGCTTTCGCGGTGAGGCTTTGGCCGCCGTGGCCTCCATTGCCCAAGTCAGCATCGCCTCACGCAGCGCCGTGGCTTCGGAGGCGCACGGCTGGTTGATCGACGCGCGCAGCGGCGAAATCGGCCCCCACCCCCGCGAGGTCGGCACCACGGTGGAGGTGCGCGAACTCTTCTACGCCACACCGGCGCGGCGCAAATTCCTCAAAACCGACGCCACCGAACTGGCTCACTGCGTGGAAGCCGTGCGCCGCCACGCCTTAGCGCGCCCCGACGTGGGCTTTGCCATTTGGCACGAAGGCAAGTTGGTCGCCCAGTGGCGCGCCGTGGACGCGCTCGGCATGGCCGCGTTTCGCCAACGCTTGGCCGATGTCCTGGGCGAAGACTTTGTGAAAGACAGCGTCACCGTGCAATGGCCCGAAGCCGGCACCGAGCACGACAGCGGCGTGCAGGTCATTGGCTTGGCCGGCATCCCGGACGCCGCGCGCTCGCGCGGCGACTGGCAATACGCCTACGTCAACGGCCGCTACGTGCGCGACAAGGTCATTGGCCACGCCGCGCGCAGCGCCTACGAGGACGTCTTGCACGGCCACCGCCAGCCGGTTTACGCGCTCTACATCGGCATCGACCCGGCGCGCGTGGATGTCAACGTGCATCCCACCAAAATCGAGGTGCGCTTTCGCGACAGCCGCGAAGTGCACCAGGCCGTTCGCCACGCCGTCGACCAAGCCTTGGCGCAGCCGCGTACCGCGGCGGCCGGTGAAGCAGCGACCACGGCTTCGAGCACTCCGTCTTGGAGACCCACAGAACCTCGCCCGACTTGGAGCCCCGCACCCAGCCAAAGCCAAAGCCGCTTGGACTGGCCAGCGCCGCGCCCCAGCGCGGGCTCGGTCAGCGATGTTTACGCCACCTGGCCCAGTGCGCCCATCGCGTCCCAGCCCACGCCCGCGCCCAGCGAGGGGGATTGGCCACTGGGCCGCGCCTTGGCGCAGCTGCACGGCGTCTACATCTTGGCGGAAAACGCCCACGGTCTGCTCATCGTGGACATGCACGCGGCGCACGAGCGCATCGTCTACGAGCGCTTGAAACAGCAAATGGACCAATCTGACATGGGCAGCCAGCCCTTGCTCATCCCCGCCACCTTCCCGGCCACGGCCGAAGAAGTGGCCACGGCCGAGGCGGCCAGTGAGGTCTTGGCGCAGCTGGGTCTGTCGATCTCGCCCTTGTCGGCGCAGACCTTGGCCGTGCGCGCCGTGCCCAGCAGCTTAGCGCAGGGCGACCCGGTGGCCTTGGCGCGCAGCGTCTTGGCCGAATTGAGCCAGCACGAGGCCAGCACCGTGGTGCAACGCGCACGCAACGAATTGCTCGCCACCATGGCTTGCCACGGCGCGGTGCGCGCCAACCGGCGCTTGACGCTGGAAGAGATGAACGGCTTGTTGCGCCAGATGGAGACCACGGATCGGGCCGATCAGTGCAACCACGGTCGCCCCACTTGGCGCCAGTTGAGCATGAAAGAGCTCGACGCTTTGTTTTTGCGCGGTCGCTGATGACCCGCGCCCCGATGTCGGCCCGCTGGGTCGTGCTGTTTTTGTCGCTGCTGCTCGGCTTGCAACCGGTGGCCACCGATCTGTACCTGCCCGCCTTGCCGGCGTTGACGCTGGACTTGGGCGCGAGCATGTCGCAGGCCCAACTCACGCTCACCGCCATGCTCTTGGCCTTTGGCTTCTCACAACTGGTGTGGGGACCGGTGTCCGACCGCTGGGGCCGCCGACCGGTCCTCATAGCGGGCATGGGTTTGTTCGCGCTGGCGGCGCTGGGCAGCGTGTGGGCCCAGACCATGGACGGTTTGATCGTCTGGCGCGCCTTGCAAGGGGTGGCCATGGGTGCGGCCGTCATGGGTGCGCGCGCCATCGTTCGCGACCTCTACGGCCCGTTGGACGCGGCTCGCGCCATGTCCAAAGGCCTGACCGGTTTGGGCGTGATCGCCTGTATCACCGCGCCCCTGGGCGGTTGGTTGTCCGACCAATGGGGCTGGCGCATGGCCTTGGCTTCTTTGGCGGTGTTTGCTGCCTTGACCTGTGTTTTGTTGGTTTTTCGTTTTGAAGAAACCCTGCGCCATCGCAACCCCCAGGCCCTGCAGTGGCGGGTGCTGGGGCGCACGTGGAGCACCATCGGCGCCCACCCCACGTTTTGGGCCTACGCCCTGTTGATGACAACGTCGTATTGCGGTTTGTTCACCTTCTTGGCGGCCTCGTCTTTTGTGTTCATCGACGTGCTGGGCGAAAGCAAAACCGCTTACGGTCTGTGGGTCACCACCATGTCGATGGCCTACATCGTGGGCACCTTTGGTTGCCGGCGCTTGATCGTGCGGTGGGGTGTGCAACGCACCGTGGCCGCAGCTGGCGGCTTGACGCTGATCAGCGGCGGCACCATGGCCGCCTTGGCTTGGGCCGGTGTGCACAGCGTGTGGGCCATCATGCTGCCCTTGTACGGTTTTATGCTGGCCCACGGCGTGCACCAACCTTGCGGCCAAAGCGGCGCGGTCAGCCCCTTCCCTCAAGCCGCTGGCGCGGCCTCTTCGCTCAGCGGCTTCATGATGATGGTCGCCGCGTTCGGCGTTGGCACTTGGCTGGGCGTGCAACTGGCCAGCCACGGCGGCGGCTCGGTGCTGCCGCTGACCAATGGCATGGGCTTTTGGAGCGTGTTGATCGCGGCCACCGCTTGGACCGTGGTGCAGCGTCACGGAAAGCTCTCGCGCACATGAACACGCCCGATCCGACTTGCTGGGCCATTGCTGGCCCCACCGCCAGCGGCAAAACCGCGCTCTCGCTGGCCATCGCGCAGCGCTGGCCGGTGGAGATCATCAGCGTGGACTCGGCGCTGGTCTACCGTGGCATGGACATCGGCACGGCCAAACCCAGCGCGCATGAATTGGCGCAGGCGCCGCACCACCTGATCGACATCCGCGATCCGCTAAACGCTTACAGCGCAGCCGACTTCGTGCTCGAGGCCACCGCCCTGATCAGCGACATCCAAGCGCGTGGTCGCATGCCCCTGCTCGTTGGGGGCACCATGCTGTACTTCAAAGCCCTGATGGAAGGTTTGAGCGACATGCCCACGGCCAACCCCGAGGTGAGGGCGGATATCGACGCCCGCGCCCAAGCCCAAGGCTGGCCAGCGCTGCACGCCAAACTCGCGGCCATCGACCCCACCACGGCGCAACGCTTGGCCCCCAACGACTCTCAGCGCATCGCGCGCGCTTTGGAAGTGTTTGCCATCAGCGGCCAGCCTTTGTCGCAGTGGCACGCCCTCACCCGACAGCACACCAGCCCCCTGCGCCCCGAGCGGCTGATCGCCTTGGAGCCCAGCGACCGCGCTTGGCTGCACACGCGCATCGGCCAACGCTTTGAGACCATGCTTGACCAAGGCTTGGTCGATGAGGTGCGCGGCCTGCGCGCGCGCGGCGACCTGCACCCCGATTTGCCGTCCATGCGCTGCGTGGGTTACCGCCAGTGTTGGGAGATGCTCGATGGCTGCGACGATCAGCCCCAAGCCAGCGACCTGAACACCTTGCGCGAAACGGGCGTGAGCGCCACGCGTCAACTGGCCAAGCGCCAGCTCACGTGGCTGCGCAGCATGCCCGCGCGTCAAGTTATCGCCTGCGACAGCCCTGACCACACCACCGAAGTCTTGCGGCTCGTGCACAATCGTCGTGAATAGCCCAACGATTGACAGCGAAAACGGACCCTCCACGCTTGCATTCACTGTCTGCTCTGATCGTGGCCTACCCACTTTTACACGGTTCGATCATGTTCGGCAAACCGCCATCTCGACATGGATTGCCATCAAACCTGTTTGAATAATCAAACCATGCCTAACTTGCCCCGCACCAAGCCTCCCGTCATTCTCGCCCCCACCAAAACGGCACCGTTAGTCACGACAGGTCTAGCCAACAAGGGCCGCCCCAGGGTCCAGATGGCCGACATCGCACACATGGCTGGCGTGTCCGCATCGACTGTGTCTCGGGCGCTGAGCGGTAGCCCTCTCATCCCAGAAGCCACACGCACCCGCATCGCTGAACTGGCCCGCTCGCTCAACTACCGAGTCAACATCGGCGCAGCCAACCTGCGCAAACGCGGGGTACAAACCATCGGCGTGGTGATCCTGGGCGACAACGAACAGATGATCTCGGACCCGTTCCTGCTGAGCATCCTGGGTTCGGTGGCTGACGCACTGGACGAGCGCGGCGTGAGCTTGCTGCTGACCCGCCTGAAAAAAGACCGCCAACATGTGCTCACAGACTTGGTCGAGAGTGGACAGGTGGGCGGGTTGATCGTCGTCGGCCAACTGACACTGCACGAGCACCTCAACGAACTCGCGCGCCAAGGCTTTCCCATGGTGGTTTGGGGTGCCAACCTACCCGATGCGCTGTACCCTGTTGTGGGTGGTGACAACGCCATGGGTGGCTTCCTGGCCACGCAACACCTCATCGAACACGGCTGCCGGCGCATCGCCTTTTTTGGCGACATATCCCACCCCGAGGCAGCCCTGCGTTACCAAGGCTATACCCGAGCCTTGCTAGAGGCTGGTATCGAACCGGACCCGAATTTGCTGCAGTCCTTCCTGTTCGGTGATTCGCGTGTGCGCGGTGTCATCAACCACTGGCTCGACCAACAATTCAGCTTTGACGCGATCTTTGCCTCCAGCGATGTCACCGCGATCTCACTGATAGGCACACTCACCGAGCGAAACATCGCCGTGCCCTCCCAGGTGCGTTTGGTGGGCTACGACGACATCGCCTTGGCCCAAAACGTACACCCCACCTTGAGCACCATCCGCCAGCCCACCCATGAGGCCGGGCGGGCACTGGTAGATTTGCTGTTCGATGCCATCGCTGGCCAACCACGGCGCTCGGTGGTGTTGCCCGCCTCGCTCATCGTGCGAGAGAGCAGCGCCTAAGCCCTGATGGCTCACAGTCGAATTTCGTAACCCAAATGTTCTCCAAGAACTAGGGCAAACCCCATGATGCAATCGATTGCACTGATGCTTTAATTCGTGGACGGTCAGGCGGTGCTGACCGGTTAGGGTCCGCGACGCTGCGGCCGACACGAAAGGTTTTTTTCCATGGCGCAGTCCGGTTTGCAATTGAGAGATATCCAGAAGAGCTATGGCGGTGTGAACGTGATTCACGGCGTGGACTTGGACATTGAACCGGGCGAATTCGCGGTTTTTGTGGGCCCTTCGGGCTGCGGCAAAACCACGCTGCTGCGAATGATTGCAGGCCTAGAGGAGATCTCCAGCGGCACGCTGCAGATCGCCGATCAGGTGGTCAACGACCTGCCGCCGAGCGAACGCGGCGTGGCCATGGTGTTCCAAAGCTATGCGCTCTACCCGCACAAAACCGTCTTCGACAACATGGCCTTTGGCCTGAAGATCGCCAAGGTCCCCAAAGACGAAATCCAACGCCGCGTGAATGAAGCCGCGGAAATCCTTCAACTGGGCGAGTATTTGCAACGTCTGCCCAAGGCCCTCTCGGGCGGTCAGCGCCAGCGCGTGGCGATTGGTCGTGCGATTGTGCGCAACCCCAAAGTGTTCCTGTTTGACGAACCTCTGTCCAACTTGGACGCCGCGCTGCGCACCAAAATGCGCGTTGAACTGGCCACACTGCACCGCCGCTTGGGCGCGACCATGATTTATGTGACACACGATCAGGTCGAGGCCATGACCTTGGCCGACAAGATCGTGGTGCTCAACAAGGGGCGTATTGAGCAAGTCGGTGCACCGCTGGAGCTCTACCACCGCCCGGCCACGCGCTTCGTGGCTGGCTTCATCGGTTCGCCGCAGATGAACTTCATTGAAGGCGCTCACGCCCAAGCCCAAGGTGCGCATTGCGTGGGCGTTCGCCCTGAGCACCTGCAACTGAGCAACGATGGTCCGATTGCGGGCATCTTGCGCCACGCCGAACTGCTGGGTAACGAGACTTTTGCATACATCGATGCCGGTGCGCTGGGTGAACTGACCGCCCGGGTCGAAGGCTCTGTCACGGTTCAGCCTGGCGAATCCGTTCGACTGGGCTATCGGCCTGAGCACCTGTACCGCTTCGATACCAACGGTTTGCGAATCTGACTTTTTTAACCCGCTTTGCGGATGGTCCGCAAGGCTTTTTCTAGGAGACAAGCACGATGTTCAAAACCACCACAATCGCTAGCGCCGCCTTACTGGCGCTGGGCAGCTTGGGGGCATCCGCCCAAGCCGCCGACTACAAAGGCCCCAACCTCAAAGGCGAGACGGTCACCATCACCTGTCCTTGGACCGGCGCCGAGGAAACCATCTTCAAAAAAGTCATCGCCAACTTTGAGAAGGCCACTGGGGCTACTGTGAAGCATTCTTGCTCACAGAGCTCCGAGCAACAAATCGTGATCGACATCAAGGCCGGCTCACCATCGAACATCTCGGTGTTCCCTCAGCCCGGCTTGGCCGCCAACATGGCCGCCATCGGTGGCCTCACACCGTTGGGCAACAAGTCCCGCGACTGGGTCAAGGCCAACTACGCCGCTGGCAGCTCTTGGGCCGATCTGGGCACCTACAAGAGCAAAGCAGGCAAAGAAGAGTTCTACGGTTTCTTCTACAACGTGAACGTCAAGAGCTTGGTCTGGTACATCCCCGAGAACTTCAAGGAAAAGGGCTACAAAGTGCCCAAGTCCATGGAAGAGCTGCAAGCCCTGACAAAGAAAATCGCCGCTGACGGTGGTAAGCCTTGGTGTATTGGTTTGGGCTCGGACGCAGCCACCGGCTGGCCTGCCACCGACTGGGTTGAGGACATGATGCTGCGCACCCAGAGCCCCGCCGTCTACGACGAGTGGGTCAGCAACAAGATGAAGTTCAACGACAAGCGCGTGGTGGATGCGATCGAAGCCTACGGCTGGTTTGCCCGCAACGATGCCTATGTGGACGGTGGCGCAAAAGCCGTGGCCACGGTGAGCTTCAAGGACAGCCCCAAGGGCATGTTCAGCTCACCGCCCAAGTGCTACATGCACCGTCAAGCTTCGTTCATACCGGCCTTCTTCCCTGAAGGCAAGGCAGACGACGCCGACTTCTTCTACTTCCCTTCCTACGCTAGCAAGAAGCTGGGTAACCCCGTGTTGGGTGGTGGCACGATCATGACGATCACCAAAGACAGCAAGGGCGCCAAAGCCTTCATGGAATACCTGCAGCACCCACAGTCTCACGAGATTTGGATGGCTGAAGGCGGCTTCCTGACCCCACACAAGGGCGCTGATCTGGCCAAGTACAAGACCAAAGCCCTGCGCAAGCAAGGCGAAATCTTGCAAGGCGCCACCACCTTCCGTTTTGACGGCTCCGACCTGATGCCCGGCGCCGTGGGTGCTGGCAGTTTCTGGAAAGGCATGGTCGACTACTCGGGTGGCAAGTCCGCTCAAGCCGTGGCCAACGACATCCAAAAGAGCTGGGACGCTTTGAAATAAAGCCTCAACGCCTGTCATGTGGCGCTCCCGGTGTATTGGCTCGGTCAATTCATCGGGAGCCCAAGGCCCGAGATGGGCGCGCAAGCTGCTTTTTTTATTTGTTGATTTTTGATTGACCACCATGTTCGATTCAATCCTCCAGACCCTTCTGGCCGTGGTGGTCAGCATCGGCTTTTGCCTGCTGTATTTCGCAGGCAGCAACTGGTTGTTAGACAACGTACTGACGCGGCCTTCGATGCCGCGCCGACAGCGCGAAGCCATCCGAGAGGGGATTCGCCCCTGGCTCTTCATCGCACCCGCCCTGCTGTTGCTGGGTGTGTATCTGATGTACCCGTTCTTCGAGACCCTGCGGTTGAGCTTCATGGACGCCAACGGTGAGGTTTTTGTCGGCTTGGCGAACTACGCTTGGGTGTTCACCGACGACCATTTTTTCATCACCATCCGCAACAATTTTCTGTGGTTGCTGGTGGTGCCGGCCGCCGCCACCGCCTTGGGGCTGGTGGTTGCGGTGCTGGCCGACCGCGTGTGGTGGGGCAATGCGGCCAAGACGCTGGTCTTCATGCCAATGGCCATCAGCTTCGTCGGTGCCAGCGTGATCTGGAAATTTGTCTACGACTTTCGCGGTCCCGACAACGAGCAAATCGGTATCCTCAACGCCCTTGTGCAAGGCATGGGCCTGGAAGCTCAGGCTTGGGTGACGTTGCCCTTTTGGAACAATTTTTTCCTGATGGCGATCCTGATCTGGATCCAAACCGGCTTCGCCATGGTCATTCTCTCGGCCGCGCTGCGCGGTGTGCCCACCGACACCATCGAGGCTGCGCGCATCGACGGCGCGAGCGAACTGCAAATTTTCTTCGAGATCATGATCCCGCAGGTCATGTCCACCATTCTGGTGGTCTGGACCACGATCACCATCACCGTGCTCAAAGTCTTCGACATCGTGATGGCCATGACCGGTGGCCAGTGGGACACCTCGGTGTTGGCCAACCTCATGTACGACTGGATGTTCCGCGGCGGCGGTGACTACGGGCGCAGTTCCACCCTGGCGATGGTGCTGATGCTGGCCGTGATCCCAGTGATGGCCTTCAACATCCGCCGCTTTCGCGCCGAGGAGGCCCAGCGATGAAACTCAAATTCTCCCCCGCTTCCTTGGTGGCCCACGCACTGCTGCTGGTGATCGTTCTGGCCTGGGTGTTGCCCACGTTTGGTCTGCTGGTGTCGAGCTTTCGCGACCGCGAGCAGATCGTCAGTTCGGGCTGGTGGACTTCCTTGTCCACCCAAACCCGCCCCGACATGCGACGCACCGGTGGTGCTCAGAGCGTGGTCCCGGAAGGTGATCGCTTTGTGATCGCCGGGCGTTTGTTCCCTGAAGGAAACGCCACGGTACTGAATCGCTTTTCGTTGAAATCGGCCACCCCTGGTGAACACCCGGTGGGCAAAGTCATCGAACTCGACGATGGTCAGGTCTTTGACGAGGAGGACGGTCAATCCGACGGCACACTCACCGTCGCCGCCGATGGGCAATACCGATTGGTGCTCAACCAAGCCTACGAGAGCGATCGTGGCGTTCGAATTTTTTACGTGGCAGAAACGCCGCCCAGCTTCACCGCCAGCAATTACCAAAAGGTGATCGATTCCGAAGGGGTCGGCAACGCCTTCCTCAACACCTTCAAGGTCACGATTCCCGCCACCTTCATTCCGATCCTGATCGCAGCCTTCGCCGCCTACGCGTTCAGCTGGATGGAGTTCCCTGGCCGTCGCTGGCTGTTCATCGTGGTGGTGGGTCTGCTGGTGGTGCCGCTGCAAATGTCGCTGATCCCGCTGCTGCGCTTGTACAACGAACTGGGCGAAAGCTTGGGCATCGCCTCCAAATCCTACCTGGGGGTTTGGCTCGCGCACTCGGCCTTCGGACTGCCCTTGGCCATTTACCTCCTGCGCAACTACATCGCTTCGCTGCCGCAAGACATCATCGAGAGCGCGCGCATGGACGGTGCCAGCCATTTCCAAATTTTCACCAGCATTGTGTTGCCACTTTCCTTGCCTGCCTTGGCCAGTTTCGCGATCTTCCAATTCCTATGGGTCTGGAACGATTTCTTGGTGGCGCTGGTGTTTTTGGGGAAGTCACCCGATCAGGTGGTGCTGACCATCCAACTCAACGACTTGCTGGGTTCGCGTGGTGAGAGCTGGGAGATCCTCACGGCCAGCGCCTTCATCTCGATTGCGGTGCCTGTGGCCGTGTTCTTCTCGCTGCAACGCTTTTTTGTGCTCGGACTGCTCTCAGGCTCCGTCAAATGACGTCTCAGACAGACATGCCTAGATTTCCTTCTCAGTTCGAATGGGGCTGTGCGACAGCCGCCTTTCAGATAGAAGGCGGTGCCCTTGAAGGCGGCAAGCTGCCCAGCATTTGGGATACGTTCTGCGCCCAGCCTGGCCGTATCAAAGACGCCAGCAACGGCTTGGTCGCTTGCGACCACTTCCACCGTTTCCGCGAGGACGTGGCGCTGATGGCCGATTTAGGCTTGCGACACTACCGTTTCTCCATTGCTTGGACTCGGGTGGTCGACGAGCAGGGTCGCCCCAACCCCGCGGGGCTGAACTTTTACCGCCAACTGCTCGGCGAACTTCACCAACGGGGCATCACGCCCAACGCCACGCTGTTTCATTGGGACTTGCCCGCCCACCTGCCGGGCGGCTGGCTCAACCGCGACACCGCGTACCGTTTTGCCGAGTACACACAGATCGTGGCACGCGAACTGGGTGATCTGCTGCCGCGCGTGGCCACACTCAACGAACCCTGGTGCAGCGCTTTCTTGGGACACGATGTCGGTGTGTTTGCCCCCGGTGTCCAAGACCGCCCCTCATCACTCTTGGCCGCGCACCACCTGATGCTGGCGCACGGTCTGGGCGTGCAGGCCTGGCGCAGCGTGCGCCACGACACCCAACTGGGCGTTGTGCTCAACCCGGAGTTGTGCGACCCCGCCAGCGACGCGCCTGAAGATGTGACCGCCGCACGAATGACCGAGTTCGAGCGCAACGACGTCTTCCTCAACCCGCTGTTCAACCGGGAGTGCCCCGCCGAGGTGCTCGAACAAATGGGCCCACTGGCCGAGCAGCGCCTGGCTGGTGATGCGGCCATTTGCGCGCAGCCGCTGGACTTCATCGGCTTGAACTACTACACCCGATCGATCGCACAAGCGCCGGTGAGCCCAGACGAGCAGCGGCGTGGCTACCGTCTTGTGCCCCCCGATCCTCAGCGCCCGGACCTGACCCACATCGGTTGGGAGATCTACCCTCAAGGCTTGGACCGCGTGGTGCGCAAGCTGTTGGCGCAATGGCCACTGCCCCCCATTTGGATCACAGAAAACGGCGCCGCTGACAACACACCGCTGCTCGATGGCACCTGCGACGACGGTCTGCGCCTGCACTACCTGCAAGTGCACCTGGCCCAACTCGCTGACATGGTCGCCAGTGGCTTGGACATCCGCGGCTACTACGTCTGGAGCCTGCTGGACAACTTCGAATGGGCCCACGGCTACAGCCAGCGCTTCGGCATCGTGCACGTCGATTACGAAACCCAACAACGCACACCCAAGGCCAGCGCCCGCTGGCTGCAACAATTGATTTCAGTTCCGCAAACATGAACAACAAAGCACCCAACAACGGCTGGTGGCGCGGTGGCGTCATCTACCAAATCTACCCCCGCAGCTTTCAAGACAGCAACGGAGACGGCATCGGCGACCTGCCCGGCATCACCGAGCGGCTGGCCCACGTGGCCGAACTCGGCGCGGACGGCATCTGGCTCTCGCCCTTTTTCAAAAGCCCGATGAAAGACTTCGGCTACGACGTGAGCGACTACTGCGACGTAGACCCCATGTTCGGCACCATCGCCGACTTCAAGGCCTTGCTCCAGCGCGCGCACGACTTGGGCCTGAAGGTCATGATCGACCAGGTGCTTTCGCATGCCAGCGACCAACACCCCTGGTTCGTGGAAAGCCGCGCCAGCCGCGACAACCCCAAGGCCGACTGGTTTGTGTGGGCCGACGCGCGCGAGGACGGCACCCCCCCCAACAACTGGTTGTCCATCTTCGGTGGCAGCGCGTGGCAATGGGACACGCGCCGCTGCCAGTACTACCTGCACAACTTCTTGAGCAGCCAACCCGACCTGAACTTCCACCACCCCGAGGTGCAAGCCGCGCTGCTGCAAACCGTGAAGTTCTGGCTCGACATGGGCGTGGACGGTTACCGTTTGGACACCGCCAACTTCTACTTCCACGACGCCTTGCTGCGTGACAACCCGGGCAAGGGAGCGCCCAGCCGCGACAACCCGGACCCAGCCGTCAACCCCTTCAACCCCTATGCGTGGCAAGCCCACGTGTACGACAAGAGCCGCCCCGAAAACCTAGCGTTTTTGGAAACCCTGCGCGCCTTGCTCGACCAGTACCCCGACACCACCATGGTTGGCGAAATTGGTGACGACGACGGTTTGGCCCGCGTGGCCGAATACACCAGCAGTGGCCCACAAGGTCAGCGCCGTTTGCACATGGCGTATTGCTTTGACTTTCTCGGTGAGGCACACAGCGCGCCGTTCTTGCACGGTGTGCTCAACCGCTTCAACCAAGTGGTGGGCGACGGCTGGCCGTGCTGGGCGTTGTCCAACCACGACTGCATGCGCTCGGCCACGCGCTGGGGCGGTGACCAACCCGATCCCCGCTTGCTGCGCTTGGCCGCGGCTTTCCAAATGGGTTTGCGCGGCACGGTCTGCCTCTACCAAGGCGAGGAGCTGGGTTTGCCCGAAGCCCAAGTGGCCTTCGAAGATTTGCAAGATCCCTACGGCATCACCATGTGGCCCGAGTTCAAAGGCCGCGACGGCTGCCGCACGCCCATGCCTTGGCAAGCCGCCGCGCCCCACGCGGGGTTTTCGAGCGCCGCCAAAACCTGGCTGCCAGTCGATGCGCGTCACACCGCCTTGGCCGTGGACCAACAAACCGGTTCGGACAGCCTGCTGAGCTACTTCAAACAAATCATCGCCTGGCGCAAGCAACAGCCTGCGCTCATCCACGGCGACATGCAGCTGTGGGACAGGCACGAGCAGACCTTGGCCTTTGTGCGCGAGCACGAGGGTCAGCGCGTGTTGTGTGTCTTCAACTTCAGCGACCGCGCCACCGAACTCAGCCTGCCCGCCGAATGGGCACAAGCCAGCGCCATGACCGAAAGCGGCACCCAAGGTGTGCAAGTCCATGCACAGCACCTTCGTTTTGAGCCTTGGGGCTGCGCCTTCTTGCGCCCCGAATGATTGACTTGATGTTCGACGATATCAAGTGGGGAAACATGGTAGATGCTGTTCATTTCAGCCTACCGGCACATCTTTGACTTTAACGGCGACTCTTTCCACCGCAGGTTTAGTCTGCCCGTCAAAGCCGGGCCGTCCGTTGCTTTGCCACGATCACCCGTTCCCAGTTCAATACCATCTCCACTTTTGGCGATTTTTTGCGTGGCATAACCCAAGCTTGGTTTTTATTGGCCTTTTCCAATTGCACCTCGAGCCATCAGCACGGGCCACAAAGCAGGCCATAAAAATCCGACAAAAAACTCCCTACATGTAATTTAGTTACATTAAAATTACCAAAATCACGTAACCATTCAGAGGCGATCATGAACTCAAGCAACGCAAGCAAGCCCCCACTGGACATGGTGATTTTTGGTGGTGTGGGCGACCTCTCGGTTCGCAAACTTTTGCCCGCGCTGTACATGGCGCACCGGCACAACAACCTGCCCGCCCAAACCCGCATCCACGCCTTGGGGCGCCAAGCTTGGGGGCGCGAAGAATTTTT
>CAMDCY010000023.1 GCA_945890705.1 Hydrogenophaga intermedia
ACGATGCGCTGCAGGGTGGCCGGATCGGGGAACTGTATGTAGTGGAAAAAGCAGCGACGCAAAAAGGCGTCGGGCAATTCTTTTTCGTTGTTCGAAGTGATGAACACCAGCGGGCGGTGCTTGGCCTTGATGAGTTCGCGCGTTTCGTAGCAATAAAACTCCATGCGGTCGAGCTCGCGCAGCAAGTCGTTGGGGAATTCGATGTCGGCCTTGTCGATTTCGTCGATCAGCAGCGCCACCGGTTGCTCGGCCGTGAAGGCCTGCCAAAGCACGCCGGGTACGATGTAGTTGCGGATGTCCTTGACGCGCTCGGCGCTGTCGGCGGTGTTGAGCTGGCTGTCGCGCAAACGGTTGACCGCGTCGTACTCATACAGGCCTTGTTGCGCTTTGGTGGTGGACTTGATGTGCCACTGCAACAGGGGTAACCCCAGGGATTGTGCGACCTCTTCGGCCAACAGGGTTTTGCCGGTGCCGGGTTCGCCTTTGACCAAGAGCGGCCGCTGCAAGGCCACGGCCGCGTTGACCGAGAGCAACAGGTCGGGGGTGGCGACGTAATTTGGGGTGCCTTGAAACTTCATGTCCGCGCCTCTTGAGGGAGTCTATATAATCGAACGTTGATTTTTATCAATCGTCCACAGGATTGTGCTGCCAAATGAAACATCTTTTGTCTTCTTCTCTTCGCAATGTATTGGCAACGGCTTCGCTGATGGCGGTGGCCTTTGCGGCCCACGCTCAGGGTGACGTTCAAGCCGGTCAGAAAAAAGCCGAGATGTGCATCGGTTGCCACGGCATCCCCGGTTACCAAAACAGCTTCCCCGAAATCCACAAAGTGCCCAAAATTTCGGGCCAGTCGGGCCCTTACATCGTTTCTTCGCTCGTCGCATACAAAAAGGGCGAGCGCAAGCACCCCTCCATGCGCGGCATCTCAGCTTCTTTGAGTGACCAAGACATGGCCGATTTGGCTGCGTTTTACGCTTCTCATGCCAGCAAGCCTGCACCAGAGGCGACTAAAGCCCCCAGCGCGGCCGTCGCGGCCCTGTTGGACAAAGGCGCCTGCCTGTCTTGTCACGGTGCCAACCTGAGCAAGCCCATCGACCCCAGCTACCCGAAAATTGGTGGTCAGCACGCCGACTACCTGTACGTGGCTTTGAAGGCTTACACGGTTGAAGGCAACCAAGTGGTCGGTCGCGCCAACGGCATCATGGCCGGCATTGCCAAGCAATACACCCCTGCTGAAATGCGCGCCTTGGCCAAGTACATTGCCTCGGTGCAAGGCGAATTGTCGGTGGTGCCTCAGTCGCGCTTCCGTTGATTCTGCTGGCTCAAGCCCCTGCGAAAAGGCCGCTCCGAGAGCGGCCTTTTTTTCGTCCAAGGCTCGGTCAGTCTTGGGTGGCGCGCTGGCGCACGTGTTCAATGTAGGCCTGTCCATCGGGTGGACGCCCAGCGCGCTGGCTTTCCCAAAGCATGCGGCCCAAGCATTCCATCACTTCGTGGTGCGCTTCGTGCAAGTCGCCACGCCGCGCGGTGAGCAGCTCCACCGCTTGGCGGATGCCCGGCGGTTGGTCGATGCTGCACTGTTCGCTGATCGACAGGTGCATGGACAGGTGCAAAAACGGGTTGTCTTGGGTTTCGCTGGCTTGGCCCATGTTGGCCAAGGCTTGGTCCACATCGGCGAACGCTGAGTGGTATTCGGGGTGTTCGGCCATCCACTGGCTGGCGAGTTGCTCGATCGCCTCCATGGCTTGGCCGCTTTGGCTTTTGGTGTACAAGCCGCAGAAAAAACGGCGCACATCGGCTTGTGAGGGGTTGAACATTCAGGTGGCCTCGGGTGTGGCAAAGCCCTGTTGGCGCCAAGCTTCAAAGGTGATGACGGCCACGGCGTTGGACAGGTTCAGGCTGCGTTGACCGGCCCGCATGGGCAAGCGCAGGCGCTGGCTTTCGGGAAATTGTTCGCGCATTTCGGGCTTCAGGCCTTGCGTTTCGGAGCCAAACACCAGCCAGTCGCCGGGTGCGAAGGCGGTTTCAAATGCGTTGTGGCTGCCGCGCGTGGTCATCGCGAACATCCGATCCAAAGGTGGGTTGTGCGTTTGGATCAAGGCGGCCCAGTTCGCGTGCCGCTGCACGTGTGTGTATTCGTGGTAGTCCAAACCCGCGCGGCGCATGTGTTTGTCGTCCATGGAAAACCCCAGCGGTTCGACCAAGTGCAGGGTGCAGCCGGTGTTGGCACACAGGCGGATCACGTTGCCGGTGTTGGGGGGGATTTCGGGTTCGACCAAGACGATGTGGAACATGGGGGGCCGTCAACAGGGTAGGGCTGGCATCATAACGGGCCCAACCCGCGCCGCGGCGGCGTGCGGGCCAATACCCAGGCGCTGACCTGGGCCGCGCCCGCTTGTTTGAGGGCGCGTGCCGCGGCTTGCAGGCTCGCGCCGGTGGTGCACACATCATCGATGAGCATGACGTGTGCCTCCAGCCAACGTGTCGCGTGACGGGGGTGGGCCACGCAGGCCAAGCCGGGGTTGACCATGCGCTTTGCCCTGGGCAGGTCGTGTTGGTGTTCGCCGTCGCTCAAGCGCACCAGACCGTCCGCCAGTGCGGCGGGCTTGTTGGGCCGTGGCCCCTGCGCCAACAAGGCTTGCGTCATCAACCAAGCGGGGTGGTAGCCCCTCTCAGACAGGCGATTTGGGGTCATGGGCATGGGGACCACCCAATCCACCCCAGCCCATCGTTGCGAGGCCCCGGGGGCTTGCCACATGGCATGGGCAAACCAGCTCGCCCATGCCACTTCGTTGCGGAACTTGTAGCGGGCCATCAAGCCACTCCAAGGGTAGGCGTAGTCCACCGCGGCCCATGTGGCGTCCAAGGCCGAGTCGCTGGGCCAACAGTCTTCGCAGCGCGAACCCGACACCCAAGCCCGACTCGCACAACGCGGGCAGCGCGGCCGATCGGGACATGCAAACGACCAACAGTCCCCACACACAGGGGCGGTGGGCCAGCGGCCGCAGAGGGCGCACACGCTGGGTGTGGACAAAGCCTGGGGAGTGGGGTGGTGCTCGAGCATGCCCCCTATACTGGCCAGCCTTGGGCGCTTTGTGGGCGCCGCGGCCCCCTTGGCCTATGGCCTTTGACAACTTGTGCACACCGTGACGACCGAAGAACAACCCGTTCCTGGCTTGGACCCCGTGGCCAGCGCCCGCTGGTGGCGGCGCGCCCGCACCCACAGCCCTTGGCTGCACGACACCGTGGCCCAACGCATGGTGGAGCGGGTCGATTGTTTTCGCGAGCGCCCGAATTCGTGGCTGCACGTTGAGCCCTTGCTCAGCGGTT
Organism: Hydrogenophaga intermedia; assembly: GCA_945890705.1. Lineage (GTDB taxonomy): Bacteria > Pseudomonadota > Gammaproteobacteria > Burkholderiales > Burkholderiaceae_C > Hydrogenophaga > Hydrogenophaga miladensis. The sequence continues at coordinate 3,328 of CAMDCY010000023.1, forward strand.
TGGCGGGGCACCGTTTGCTTCGCCAGCGCCTGCCCCAAGCCCGCGTAACTGTGGTGGCCCAGAACCTGACCGAGGCTTTGCGTGCCACGCAGGAGCCCCTGAGCCGCTGGCACCTGCCTTGGACGTGGGGGCGGCGCTTCACGCCCGAGCCCGCTCAGGCCAAAACCACCGTGGACCTGGTTTGGGCGAATATGTTGTTGCACCTCACGCCGCACCCGCAAGCGCTCATGCGTCTGTGGTTGCAGCACCTGCGCCCGCAGGGCTTTGTTTTGTTCTCTTGCCTCGGGCCCGACAGTTTGCGTGAGCTGCGCGAGGTGCATGCCCAAATGGACTGGCCCAGCCCGAGCCACGACTTCACGGACATGCACGATTGGGGCGACATGCTGGTGCAAGTGGGTTTTGCTGAGCCCGTCATGGATATGGAACGCATCACTTTGACTTACAGCGACGCCGAGGCTTTGCTGGACGATTTGCGCGACATGGGTCGAAACCTGAGCACCCTGCGGGTGGCGCACCTGGCTGGGCGCGAGGGCCGTGCGCGTTGGTTGGCCGCTTTGGAGGCCCACTTGCCGCGGGACGCGCAGGGTCGCCTGTGCCTGAGTTTGGAGGTCATCCACGGCCACGCGGCCAAAGCACCGCCCAAAGTACCGATCCAGCCCACGACGACGGTGTCGGTCGAGGCTATGCGGGCCATGCTCAGGCCCAGCCGAGCCGAAGATTGAATGCGCTTGTCAGGAATAACCCCGTCCTAAGGCGTTTACAATTGACATATGTCAAACTGGCCAAATACACCCAAGTCGTGTCTGGGCCGCGGCGTTTGATGCGGGTTATTCCCTAGAGGAATGTGCCCATGAAGTTTGTTCTAATCCGTGTTGATATAAATCAATGCTTATATTTGGGGCTTAAAAGTGAGTATGACAAATTCAACCGTTGACGCGGTGCGCAAGCAACTGACCTCTTGGCGCATCGCTGCCTCTTCGCTGGTCCTGATGGCCGGTGTTTGGGCTGGCAATGCCGTGGCACAGGTCAACGACCTGCCTGGTGGCCCAGCGGTCAACCAACTGAACTTTGCGCCACCCGTCACCAAGATCGCTGAAGCGCAGCATTGGTTGCACTGGTTCATGATGATCATTTGTGCGGTGATCTTTGTTTTGGTCTTCGGTGTGATGTTCTACTCCATCTTGAAGCACCGCAAGTCGGTTGGACATAAGTCTCAAGAATTGCCTGAGCCTATCTGGGTTGAGTTGGGTTGGACCATCGTGCCTTTGCTGATCGTCATCGGCATGGCCTTGCCCGCCACCAAGGTTTTGGTTGCGCAAAAAGACACCACCAACGCCGACATCACCGTCAAGGCCACAGGCATGCAATGGAAGTGGGGCTACGACTACATCAAGGGTGAAGGCGAAGGCATTGGCTTCTTGTCCACCCTGGACAACGCTCACCGCGAAATGTCCAACAGCGGCAACCCACCTCCCACCGACAATTACTTGCTCAAAGTGGACAACCCCATGGTGGTGCCCGTCGGTAAAAAAGTGCGCGTGATCACCACCGCCAACGACGTGATCCACGCTTGGATGGTGCCTGCCTTTGGCGTGAAGCAAGACGCGATCCCAGGTTTCGTGCGCGACACCTGGTTCCGTGCCGAAAAAGTCGGTGACTACTACGGCCAGTGCGCTGAGTTGTGCGGCAAAGAGCACGCTTACATGCCCATCCACGTCAAGGTGGTGAGCGCTGAGGACTACACCGTGTGGGTCAATGAGCAAAAGAAGGCCATGGCGGCTTTGGCCGATGATCCGTCCAAAGTCTGGACGCAAGCCGGCTTGGTCGAACGCGGTGACGCCGTTTACGCCGCCAATTGCGTGGCCTGCCACCAAGCCAATGGCCAAGGTGGCGGTGCCATCAAGGCTTTGGATGGCTCGGCCCTCGTGAAGGCAGCCGATACGAAGCCCTACATCGACATCATGCTCAACGGCAAAGGTGCGATGCCAGCGTGGAAACAGCTCTCCGACACGGAAATCGCCGCTGTGATGACCTACGCCAAAAACAGTTGGACCAACCAGACGGGTACTTTGGTACAGCCCGCTGAAGTTAAAGCCGCACGCTGAGTGCCGAGTACCCAAACATCTGAATTTCAAAGGAAACGACCATGAGTGCAGTACTGGACCACCACGACGCGCATGACCACCACGACCACCACGCCCCTGCGGGCTGGCGCCGTTGGGTGTACGCCACCAACCACAAAGACATCGGTACCCTGTACCTGCTGTTTTCTTTTGCCATGCTGATGATCGGTGGCGTCTTGGCACTGGGCATCCGTGCTGAGTTGTTCCAACCAGGTTTGCAATTGGTGAACCCTGGCTTGTTCAACCAGCTCACCACCATGCACGGCTTGATCATGGTGTTCGGCGCCATCATGCCGGCCTTCGTGGGCTTTGCGAACTGGATGCTGCCGCTGCAAATCGGCGCGTCTGACATGGCCTTTGCCCGCATGAACAACTTCAGCTTCTGGCTGATGATTCCTGCGGCCATCATGTTGTCCGCGAGCTTCTTCATGCCCGGCGGTGCTCCTGCCGCTGGTTGGACCTTGTACGCACCCCTGACCCTGCAAATGGGTCCTTCTATGGACGTAGCGATTTTTGCGCTGCACATCTTGGGTGCATCGTCCATCATGGGTTCGATCAACATCATCGTCACCATCTTGAACATGCGTGCGCCCGGCATGACCTTGATGAAGATGCCCATGTTCGCTTGGACATGGCTCATCACCGCTTACCTGTTGATCGCCGTCATGCCTGTGTTGGCTGGCGCCATCACCATGACTTTGACGGACCGCCACTTCGGCACCAGCTTTTTCAACCCCGCTGGTGGTGGTGACCCGGTCATGTACCAGCACATCTTCTGGTTCTTCGGTCACCCCGAGGTCTACATCATGATCTTGCCGGCCTTCGGCATCATCAGCCAAGTGGTCCCCGCGTTTTCCCGCAAGAAGCTCTTCGGTTACGCCTCCATGGTGTACGCCACCGGCTCCATCGCCATCATGTCCTTTGTTGTGTGGGCTCACCACATGTTCACCACGGGCATGCCCGTGACCGGTCAGCTGTTCTTCATGTACTCGACCATGTTGATCGCCGTGCCCACGGGCGTGAAGATCTTCAACTGGATCGCCACCATGTGGAAGGGTTCCATGACCTTTGAGACCCCCATGCTGTGGTCGGTCGGCTTCATCTTTGTGTTCACCTTGGGTGGCTTCACAGGCATTATTTTGTCGGTGGCGCCCATCGACATCAACTTCCAAGACACCTACTACGTGGTGGCCCACTTCCACTACGTCTTGGTGGCGGGTTCCTTGTTCGCCATGTTTGCTGGCGTCTACTACTGGTTGCCCAAGTGGACTGGCGTCATGTACAACGAAACCCGAGGCAAGATCCACTTCTGGTGGTCGATGATTTCCTTCAACATCACCTTCTTCCCCATGCACTTCTTGGGATTGGCCGGTATGCCCCGTCGCTACGCCGATTACCCCATGCAGTTCGCTGACTTCAACGCCATTGCCTCCGTGGGAAGCTTTGCCTTTGGTATGGCTCAGGTCTACTTCTTTGTGGCCGTGATCATCCCCGCCATGCGCGGTCAAGGCGAAAAAGCCCCGCAGAAGCCATGGGATGGCGCTGAGGGCTTGGAGTGGGAAGTGCCATCGCCTGCCCCCTTCCACACCTTCGAAACACCACCGAAGTTGGACGCTACCGCGACCAAAATCATCGCTTGATTCGCGTCTCGTCTTTCATGAACACCGACGAACAGAAAAAACAAAACCGACGCTTGGGCTGGATCCTGGCGTCGGTGGTCTTGGTGTTCTTTGTGGGTTTCATGGCCAAGTTGGTCTTTTTGGGCGGTTAACGCCCCTGAATGAGTCAAAAACATGGCACTGCGTCGCGAAAACTTCAAGATCATGGGCAAGCTCGGCGTCATCACGCTGGGCATGTTTGCCTTTGGCTATGCATTGGTGCCCATTTACCGCGCCATCTGTGAAGTCACGGGCATCAACATCTTGGCCATGTCCGAACAAACGATACCGGGCGCCAAATACAATTTGCCGGCGAACACCCAGGTGGACACCAGTCGCCTGATCACGGTGGAGTTTGACGTCAACACGCGCGGTCCTTGGGACTTCAAGCCCGAACGCCGATCCATGCAGGTGCACCCAGGTGCCTTGAACACCGTCATGTACGAGTTCAAGAACATCCAAAACCGCACCATGGCCGCACAAGCCATTCCCAGCTATGCGCCGTCTCAATCGGCGGCGCATTTCAACAAGCTCGAATGTTTTTGCTTCACGCAATACACCTTGCAACCTGGCGAAGAAAAGTCTTGGCCAGTGGCTTTTGTGATCGATCCCCGGATCCCCAAAGACGTGACCACCATCACGCTCTCATACACTTTCTTTGAAGTCGGTGGGCGTGTGCCCGCCGCGCCCTCGGGCTCGGCCGCGTTGGCTTCACCCAAGGCTGAGGGCGCCGTCTGATGAACAAGCCCAAGAACCAGCGAAAAGGCTCGTGGTTGTCCGCAGTCAATGCCGTTCTTTGGGGATTTTTGGGTGTTCGCCGCCAGTCTGATTACGCGTCAGACATTGCCAAACTACAGCCCTTGCACATCGTGGCGGTGGGCATTGTGATGACTTTTTTGTTTGTTTTCGGTTTGATGTTTCTGGTCAACTGGATTGCCGGTTGACCAGGCTTTTTTGATTTTTGTAACACTTACATAACAAGCGCAACAGGAGTGAGCATGTCTTCAGCAACACACGGCACGACGCCGTACTATTTCGTCCCAGGTCCTTCGCGGCACCCAGTGATGGCGGCCATCGGTCTGTTTTTTGTGATCCTTGGCGCGGGTCAGTGGATCAACGGGGCTTCTTGGGGCGCCTATGCCTTGGCCTTCGGCATGGTCTTCTGGCTCACCGTGTTGTTCCAGTGGTTCCGCGAAGCGGCCATGGAAAGCGAATCGGGTTTGTACGGGCACAAGATCGACCTGTCTTACCGCTGGAGCATGAGCTGGTTTATCTTCTCGGAAGTCATGTTCTTCGGCGCCTTCTTCACCGCTTTGTGGTGGGCCCGCATGAACGCCATGCCCTCTTTGGGCGGTGTAGAAAATAGCTTGTTGTGGCCCGACTTCGCGGCCGTGTGGCCCAGCGTTCAAGCGGGTGCCACGGCTTCTCCTGCTGGCATCGTTGAGCCCTTTCAAACCATGGGCCCATTCTGGCTGCCCACCATCAACACCGCATTGCTCCTGACCTCAGGTGTGACGCTGACCATCGCGCACCATGCTTTGCAAGAAGGCAATCGCAGCAAGACCATCACCTTTATGTGGGCCACGGTGATCTTGGGTGTTGTGTTCCTGTGCGTTCAAGGTTACGAATACTATCACGCCTACAGCGCGCTCAACCTGAAGCTCAATTCGGGCATTTTTGGTTCGACCTTCTACATGCTCACCGGCTTCCACGGCTTCCACGTGTTCGTCGGTATGTTGATGCTCTTGTTCATCACCCTGCGCTTGCAAAAAGGCCACTTCACCGCCAAGAGCCACTTCGGCTTTGAAGGTGCGGCTTGGTACTGGCACTTCGTGGACGTGGTCTGGTTGGGTCTCTACATCTTGGTGTACTGGCTCTAAGCACTGTGCATCGCCCAACAAAAAAGCGCCGAGAGGCGCTTTTTTATTGGTGTCGTCGGTGGTTTCACATGGGCATACCTGTGGGCTGGATCCAGCCCATGAAGTAGGCGAACAGCACGACCAAAAAGAGCAGGACCGAAAAGCCCACACGCATGGCCAGTGCTTTTGCCATGGGTTTGCTGCGTGAAACCTCTTGGGGGTTGTTAGGATCCAATGGGCCAGAGCCACGCATCATGAAGAAGAGGGCGGCAGCCAAGCTGCCGAGGATGGCCACAAAGGCGACAATCACGAGGTAAGTCATGCCGTGAATTATCGGCGTCTTTTTCAACAGAGGTGTTTGGCATGCAGATGGTCAATTGGCGAACGGTGGTATTGACCACCACCACTGTGGTGGTGGTGGCCGCGACCGCTGCTTTGGGCACATGGCAACTGGGGCGAGCCGACCAGAAAAACACCCTGCAGTCCTTGATCGACAGTCGTGCGAATGAGCAGCCTTGGGGCAACGCCGAGGTTTTGGCCAGCACAGGGCCCGACGATGGTTTGCACCGCCGCGTGACCTTGCAAGGCGTCTGGCAGTCCGACGCCACGGTCTTGCTCGACAACAGGCCCATGGGTGGCCAAGTGGGGTTTTGGGTCATCAGTCCGTTGCGCTTGAGCGGCAGCGATCGCGTGGTCTTGGTCAACCGAGGTTGGGTGGCCCGAGACTTCATGGACCGCACGCGTGTGCCACCCTTTGAGACCCCAGCCAGCACGGTGGAGGTGCAAGGCCGATTGACACCACCGGTCTCAGCCTTATATGAGTTCGCGCCCGCGCCACCCGGCCCTATACGGCAAAATGTGGTTTTGGCCGATTACGCGCGCGAGACGGGTTTGGAGTTTTTGCCCATCACCGTCGTGCAAACCGATCCGCCTGCCGGTGGTCTGAGCCGTGAATGGCCCGTGATCACCGCCAAGGTCCACACCCATTACGGTTACGCCGCACAGTGGTTCTCTTTGAGTGCCCTGTGCGCTGGCCTGTATCTTTGGTTTCAATGGATAGCCCCACGTCGAAAGCGCAACCCCCATGGCACACAAGCCCGATGAACCCCTGACCTTGACGGTCCACAACATGCCCAGCTTCGATGCCAACAGCGCTGAAATGGCGGCCAAAACACGCCGCGGTCGCTGGACGATGCTCGCGCTCTTGTTGGTGTGCATCGCGCCCGTCATTGCCTCTTACTTCACCTATTACGTGATTCGCCCAGAAGGCAAGCGCAACTACGGCGAATTGATCAACCCCCAGCGCCCCATCCCCGCCCTCATGGTCACCGATGCCAACGGTTTGCAAAAACCTTTGACGCAGTGGAAGGACCAGTGGTTGCTCATCAGCGTAGCCGATGGTGCTTGTGATGCGGCCTGCCAACAGCACCTGTATTGGCAGCGCCAATTGCGTGAGACGCTGGGCAAAGAAAAAGAGCGTTTGGATTGGGTCTGGCTACGCACCGGCACCACCCTGCCCAACCCTGAGACCCAAGCGGCCACGGCCAAAGCCGAGGTCTTGGCGGTGGACGCCACGGCCTTGGCGCAGTGGTTGCAACCCGCGCCCGGCCAGCGCTTGGAAGACCACCTGTATTTGGTCGACCCGATTGGCAACTGGATGATGCGCTTTCCAGCCAAGCCCGACTTAAAGCAAGTCAAGCGCGACGTTGAGCGGTTGCTTCGTGCTTCGTCCTTTTGGGACCAGCCCGGGCGCTTACCTCAAGCCGTCAGCAAGGAATTGCCATGAACGAAACGGTGGCCCTGTACGATTTATCGCCGGTGGCACAGCTGCTGCTGCTGGGAGCCGTGTTGGCCCTCGGGCCGCTGTTGTGGGTGCTCTGGCGTCAGCGCCACGAAGCCGCATCGGTGCGCCTGCGCACGCTCACGCTCATCACCCTCTTCATCACCTTTGATTTGGTGCTCTTTGGCGCCTTCACTCGACTGACCGATTCGGGTTTGGGTTGTCCCGATTGGCCCGGTTGCTACGGCAGCGCCACCCCCCTGGGTGCCAGCGCCGAAATCACCGCCGCGCAAACCGCCATGCCCACGGGCCCCGTGACGTGGTCCAAGGCCTGGATCGAAATGATCCACCGCTACTTGGCCACGGGTGTGGGCGGCTTGATCTTGGCCTTGGCCTTCTTGACCTGGCGCCACCGCCGAGCGTTGCCCATGTCGCCGGCTTGGGCTTGGGCCACCTTGTTTTGGGTTTGCATGCAAGGCGCGTTTGGCGCTTGGACGGTGACCATGAAGCTGTTTCCGGCCATCGTCACCTTGCACCTCTTGGGGGGATTGGGTTTGTTGGCGCTGTTGCGAATACAAGCCACTTTCTACCAGACCGAATCGAGCGTGAGGCCCATGGGGCCTACATTGCGAACCGCCTTGTGGGCGATCATGGGTTTGATGCTGTTGCAGATTGCCTTGGGTGGCTGGGTCAGCACCAATTACGCGGTCTTGGCTTGCAGCGAATTCCCCATGTGCCAAGGCAGCTGGTGGCCCCCGATGGATTTGCGCCAAGGCTTTGAAATTTGGCGTCAATTGGGTGCTGACAGCAACGGCAACGCCATCGCCTTTGCGGCCTTGACCGGCATTCACTATGTTCACCGCATCACGGCCTATGTGGTCATCTTGGCGGTCTGGTGGTTCAGTTGGGCCGCTTGGCGTCAAGGGCACGCCCGCTTGGCCCTGTCCTTGTTGGTCTTGACGCTGTGGCAATTCGTCAGCGGTTTGACCAACGTGGTGTTGGATTGGCCCCTGGTGGCTGCGGTGGCGCACACCGCAGGCGCTGCTGGGTTTGTGATCGTTTTGGCAGGGGCTTGGGCTGAGCAATACATGCAAGACCGCCGCGTTTCTCTGTTCGGTCGTTGATTGGTATTGCCCATGAGCTCACCCGCTGTCTCCCCTTTGTCGAACCTGTCGTCCACTTGGCGGCAGTTCAATGCGCTGACCAAACCCCGGGTCATTCAGCTCATCGTGTTTTGTGCCTTGATTGGTATGGTGTTGAGTGTGCCCGGTGTGCCCACTTGGCCAGAAGTTCAATTGGCCTTGATCGCCTGTTTCGGCATTTGGTTGGTCTCGGGCGCTGCCGCCGCGTTCAACTGTGTGGTCGAGCAGCACATCGATGCGCGCATGAAACGCACGTCGTGGCGCCCCACCGCCAAAGGTGAGTTGACCAACGGACAAACCCTGAGCTTCTCGGCCGCCCTGTGCGCTTTGGGCTCTTGGATTTTGTACGTGTGGGTCAACCCTTTGACGATGTGGTTGACCTTCGCGACCTTTGTCGGCTACGCCGTCATCTACACCGTCATCCTCAAGCCGTTGACACCACAAAACATCGTGATCGGTGGCGCCTCAGGCGCCATGCCACCGGTGCTGGGTTGGGCGGCGATGACAAACAACGTCGCCCCCGAAGCCTTGGTGTTGTTCCTCATCATTTTCTTGTGGACCCCGCCGCATTTTTGGGCCTTGGCGCTTTACCGTGTGGAGGACTACCGCAAGTCGGGCCTGCCCATGTTGCCCGTCACGCACGGCTCTGAGTTCACGCGCTTGCAAATCCTGCTCTACACCTTTGTGTTGATGGCCGCGACCTTCCTGCCCTTCATGATGCGCATGAGCGGCTGGTTTTACCTGATCAGCGCGATCATCCTGGGCTTGGGTTTTTGCGCCTACGCCTGGGCTTTGTGGCGCAACTACTCGGACGAACTGGCGCGCAAGACCTTTCGTTTTTCCTTGATCCATTTGTCGCTGCTGTTCGCCGCGCTCTTGATCGACCACTACCTGCCTTGGACCTTCTGATGATTCCAAAGACCTTGACCCGCCGCGCCTGGGGCGCTGGCATGGCCGCCATGGCCTTGGCTTTGAGCGGCTGCAGTGAAACCCCCGTGGCTTTCAACGGCATCGACATCACCGGCGCCGATTACGCCCAAGGTTTTTCGCTCACCGACCACAACGGTCAAGCGCGCACTTTGGCCGACTTCAAAGGCCAAGCGGTGGTGGTGTTTTTTGGCTTCACCCAGTGCCCGGACGTGTGCCCCACCTCGATGTCCGAATTGGCCCAAGCCAAACTGCTCTTGGGCGAGCAAGGCAGTCGCTTGCAAGGCCTGTTCATCAGCATCGACCCTGAGCGCGACACGCCGGCCATCATGAAGGAGTACATGGCCAGCTTCGACCCGAGCTTTTTGGCCTTGTACGCCAAGCCGGACGAACTGCCGGCTTTGGCCAAGTCCTTCAAGGTGTATTACAAAAAAGTCGATGGACCCACGCCCACCAGCTACACCATGGACCACTCGGCGGGCAGCTACGTATTTGACCCGCAAGGCCGCATCCGGATTTACCACCGCTACGGCAGTGGGGCACCCGCTTTGGCCAACGATGTCAAGGCCTTGCTGGCCGAGTGACGCTGGACAGGCAAGCCGTCAGGCTTGATCGGCCGCGCTGGTGAACGAGTCGGCGAAGAAGGCCTCGGCCGGCAAACCCGCGCTTTGCACGTAGTCCCGACGCGCAGAGTCCACCACGATGGGAGCGCCGCAGGCGTAGACTTCGTGGCCCGACAAATCGGGCAGGTCTTGCAAGACCGCTTGGTGCACAAAGCCGGTGCGGCCGGTCCATGCGTCTTCGGGCAAAGCGTCGGACAACACCGGGACGTAATGGAATTGCGGCATGTTCGCGGCTTGTGCGACGACCCAATCGTTCATGTACAAATCGGCGGGGCGACGGCCTCCCCAATACAGGCTCATGGGGCGCGTGATGCCTTTGTGTTGCATGTGTTCGATGATGGCCTTGATGGGGGCGAAGCCCGTGCCAGAAGCCAAGAGCACGATGGGCTTGTCGCTGTCTTCGCGCAAATAAAAGCTGCCGTGTGGCCCTTCGATGCGCAAGATGTCTTTTTCTTTGAGCGTGGAAAACACCTGATCGGTGAAAAGGCCGCCGGGCATGTGGCGGATGTGCACCTGCAGGCTGGGCGATTCGGCCTGCGTGTGCGGCGCGTTGGCCATGGAGTAGCTGCGCTTGGCACCATCGCGCAACAAAAAGTCGACGTACTGACCAGCGTGGTAGCGGAAGGTGTCGGTGGCCGGCAGCTGCAGCTTCAAGACCATGACGTCGGGCGTGCGTTTTTCCAAACCGCTCACGCGAACCGGGATTTTCTTGATCGGGAAAGCCCCTTCGGCCGTGACTTGGCGCGACTCCAGCACCACGTCGGACTGAGCGGTGGCGCAGCAGGTCAGCACGTGGCCGGCGGCTTCTTCTTCGGGACTCAAGGCCTTGGCTTGGTGGGGGCCGTGGCTGACTTGACCGCTCACGAGCTTGCATTTGCACGAGCCACAGGCACCGTCTTTGCAGCCGTAGGGCATGCCAATGCCTTGGCGGATGCCAGCGGCCAACAAGACCTCGCCGTCTTGGGCTTCAAAGGTGCGACCGCTGGGTTCGATGGTGATCTGGAATGTCATACTCAAAGGCTCGAAACAATCAAAATCCGATTGTCTCAAATTCACGAGGACAACCAAGATGATGGGTGCATTGCCCTCGCGCTTTCGGCGTGAGCGGGTCTTGTTGGTGGGCTGTGGCGACGTGGGTCAGCGCGTAGCCCGGCTGTGGGCCGATGCGTCGGGCAAGCCCCGCGTGCGCCTCTTGGCCCTGACCTCCACGCCCAGCCGCGCGTCTGAGCTGCGCGCTTTGGGCATCACCCCGCTCAAGGGCAATTTGGACCAAGCCCCGAGCTTGAGCCGCTTGGCTGGTTTGGCCCACCGCGTGGTGCACCTGGCCCCGCCGCCCAACGAGGGCTTGGCCGATTGGCGCTTGGACCCCCGCACCCGCGCCCTCATGCGGGCCTTGGCCCGGCGCACCGCCCCGCTGCATTTGGTCTACGGCTCGACCACCGGGGTGTATGGCGACCGGCAAGGGGCTTGGGTGAGCGAGGTCTCCGGCGTGCAGCCACAAACCCCGCGCGCTTGGCGCCGTGTGGATGCCGAGTCCCAAGTACACGCTTGGGGACGTGCCATGGGTATGCGCACCAACGCCTTGCGCATCCCCGGTATTTACGCGCCCGACCGCCCCAACGGCACCCCGCGCGAGCGCTTGCTGCGCGGCACGCCGGTCTTGCGCGCGCAAGACGACGTCTACACCAACCACATCCACGCCGAGGACCTGGCGCGGGCCTGCTTCAAAGGCCTGTACCTCGGCGCACCCCAGCGCAACTTCAATGTGTGCGACCAGAGCCAACTCAAAATGGGCGACTACTTCGACTGGGCCGCCGACCACTACGGCCTGCCGCGCCCGCCGCGCATCGATCGCGCCTCGGCCCCGCAACAGCTGTCATTGATGGTGTTGAGCTTCATGAGCGAATCGCGTCGCGTCAACAGCGAGCGCGTGGCGCGCGAGTGGCGACTGGCTTGGCGCTACCCGACCGTGGTGCAGGGCTTGGCTGGCCCACCCGCAGGGCAATAACCCCACGCGACACCGATGGTGTTATGGCGCGGCATCATGGACCCATGAATTTGTCACTGCTCAACCGCCGATCTGCCTTGCTGTGCTTGGGGGCTGCCTGCACATCGCCATCGTGGGCCCAGCCGGGGGCTTCTGCCGCCGCTTGCCCGGCCCTGTTGCAGCACAGTTTCCCCCGCCTGCAAGACGGCAAAGCCCAAAGCTTGTGCCAATTCAGCGGCCGCGTCCTCTTGGTGGTCAACACCGCGAGCTACTGCGGCTACACCGGCCAGTTCGAGGGCCTGGAGGCACTCAACGCCCGCTACGCGTCAAAAGGTTTGGTGGTTTTGGGTTTCCCCTCGAACGACTTTCGCCAAGAAGACCCCGACGCCAAAAAAACCGCCGACGTGTGCTTCAACACCTATGGCGTGAAGTTCCCCATGTTCACCGACACACGGGTGCGGGGACGCCAAGCGCACCCACTGTTCGCTGAGTTGGCCAAGCGCACCGGCGCGCAACCCACTTGGAACTTCAACAAATACCTGGTGGGCCGCGATGGCCAAGCCTTGGCGCATTTTGAGAGCATGGTCGCTCCCAACAGCCGACAAATGATTGCCGCGTTGGAAAAAGCCTTGGCCCAGCGCTGAGCCTCGGCGTTGCCTCAGCCCTTGGGTTCCGTCAGGTCGATGCCCTCGTGGGCCGCGATGCGCTCAAGCGCATTTTCAAACACGGCGCGGGCCGAGCCCGAGATGGCTCTCAGGTAAGCGTGCAGTTGCGCATCTTCGTTATTTTTGTTCAAGCACTCATCGCTGTATTGCTCAAAGCTGGCGAGCTGCGCGATCAGCTCGGCCACATGCTTTGGGCATTCGCACAACACGTCGGTGGATATGCCCGCCATGCGGCGCAGGGTTTGGTCGGAGTACTTGCGCTGCGTCGCCGCACCGCTGGCCCATTGGGGTGCCGCGTCCATCGGTGAAAACAAGACCGACTGCAGCAGCTCGGCCAATTCGGCATCGGCGATGGGGTCGCGGCGCACCACCAAGCCTGCGCCTCGCATGGCTTGGACGACCACCTCAGGTGCGAAGTGGTAGAGCACCACGGTTTGGGCAAAGGTGTGTTTCGCCACAAGCGCTTGTATGTCGGCAAACACGCTGTCTTGCAAAGAGTTCACCTTGATGAGCAAGGCCTGACTGGACGCTTCAAGCGGTGAGTGCTGGGCCGACTTCAGGTCGTCGAACACCGCCGTCACGCGGTAGCGATGAGCGCCCATGGCCGATGCCACTGGGATCGATTCGATGCGGTTGGCCAAACCCAAACCCACCACGGTCATGGTCAGTGCCGTGGGCGATTCTTCGGCTCGGGCGCTGCCGGTGCTCGGTAGGGTGCACAAACGCCTCAGGTGTGACACGTCCAAGGGTGCAATGGCGCTGATGCTGTGTCCCTCTTGGCTGAGTTGCTTGAGCAAGCGGGCTTTGGACAGGTCTTGTTCGCTGTACAACCGTTGCTGACCTTCGGTTTTGCTGGGGGTGAAAGCGTTGTGGCGGGTCTCCCACACCCGCAAGGTGGACACGGGTATTCCTGTGCTGCGTGAAACGGCCCCAATCCGGTAGATGGGCGCGTATTGAGGGTCTGTGGTCACAAGCTGCTTTCGAATAGGTTTTGAGTAGGTATTATGCCGATTTACGATTTAAAAGATGTTGTAAATGGTTTTTGAATGGGTATTTGTCTCAAAATCCTGTTCATAGGAGGCGCAAAGCCATGATTTCCAAAAAATCCATCAGTGCCATCGAGGTGTGTTTGGCCATCGCCGAGATGCAAAATGCCGGTCCTGTCACGGGTTCTGCGTTGTCGGAGCGTTTGAGGCTCTCCATTTCGCACTTGGAAAACATCCTCAAGCAACTCAAGCATCGGCGTCTGATTGCCTCTTCCCGTGGGCCGGGTGGGGGCTACACCATGGCTCAGGACCTCAGCCGCACCAATCTATGGGACATTGCCTCGGTGTTTGAAAAAACCCACCGCGAGATGGAGAAAATGGGAGAACCCGCCACCGTGGCGGCCCGCTACGAACTGGGTTTGGAAAACGTGGTGGTGGAGTACCTGCGTGGTATTGTCTTGGTTGACGTGTTGAACCGCGTGTTCGATCCGGCCAACGTCAGCAGGGCGCAAAGCACGTTCAAACTCAGTCCGATCCAAGCCCCTGTCCGACCCAAAGTCCCCAACTCGGTGTTTCAGTTGCACATGGCGCTTTAACACCACAGCCCACTGGAGCCCTTGATGACCGACGACACCAGGTGCTGCGGCACCGGCACCTGCATCATTGATGACGAAGGCCGCTGTTGGTGCGGCCAAGTGTGGGATGGCGAAAAAATGTGTTTTCAGCCCGCCAAGCTTGAAACGCCCACCCGTCCAAGCCCAGCACCCGAGCCCCGTTCACCCGCATGAAGCGTCCCGAACTGGATGCGGCCGTGGTGGGTGAGATCATCACCTTGGCCCTGAGCGATCATGTAGCATTCGCGGCCATCCAACGCAGCCATGGATTGGCGCCCGACCAAGTCAAAGCCCTCATGCGCCGGGAGCTCAAGCCCGGTAGTTACCAAGCTTGGCGAAAACGTGTGCGGGCGTTTTCTGATCAGCGTGCTGTGTACAAATAAGGGCTTCAGCCCTTGCGGTTGTCGCTGATCCAGTCGGAGGCGGCGAACAACAAACCCGAGACCACAAAGGTCAAGTGAATCGCGATCTTCCAACCGATTTGTTCGCTGGTCATGGTCTCGCTCACCAAAAACGCCTTGAGCAACTCCACCGCCGAGATGGCCACGATGGCGCTGATGAGCTTCATCTTCAGATCAGAAAACCCCACCTTGCCCATCCACGCCGGGCGGTCTTCGCTATCGCCCACGTTGAGCTTGGACACAAAGTTTTCGTAACCGCTGAACACGATGATGAGCAGCAGCACGGCCAAAAGGGCGGTGTCGACCAAAGTGAGGATGGAGATGATCGTGTCGTGCTCGTACAAGCCCAGCACACCCATCAGCAATGACACCAGCTCTTTGCCAAACTTCACCAATAGCACCAGCATGCCGATGATCAGGCCCAGAAAGAAAGGCGCCAAGATCCAACGGCTGGCAAAAATAGCCGATTCCATGGTGCGCTCGAAAGAGTTGGGTGACTTGCTCATGGTGATTCGCCGCTAAAAACACAAAAACCTCCGAAGGGCTTTGTGTGTTGGGGTAAGTGATGCCAGGGGCCGGACACGACCCCATAGGGGGAAATGCTCTTGATGTGTAATTCTATGTGTAATTTTCGTGGAATTTTGGGCTGTCCAATCCGGGTGTGTGGCACCACCACACATGCTGAAAAGTTCTCACCCTGCAGCTTGTTAAAGCGGTCAAGATGAGACCAGCTTGAGAGGCCAGTACCATGGTGACCAAACCGTTTATTGGGCACGCACTGTTCAAATAGGTACCAGCGTCAACATGTGTCACTCAACACACCCTTTCAAGCGCAGTTCGTTAATTCTGTCGTGCGCGCTCTGTTACACCCTGTTGTTCGGTTGCTCTGTGGTGTCTCCTCCTGTGGTGGGTCCCGTCGTTATCGACAAGATCATCCCAGCCCAAGTGCTGCCCAGTACACCCACGCGCTTTGATTTGCCCGGTGGCGACAGCTTGGCCGCGCGGGTTTGGGCCACGCCCACGCCGCGGCACATTGTTCTGGGTGTGCACGGCTTCAACGACTACAGCAAAGCTTTTGATCCGCTCGCGCAACACCTATCGGCCGAACTTGGCGCGACCGTCTATGCCTACGACCAACGGGGTTTTGGCGCCAACCCCGAGCCCGGCGTGTGGCCAGGCGCTGAAATGCTGCTGGCCGACCTGCGCCACATTGCTGAACAATTGCGCCAACGTTACCCGGGTTTGCCGCTGACGGTGGTGGGCGAGAGCATGGGCGGCGCGTTGGTGTGGGTGGCTGCGGCCGAATCGCCCGGTTTGGTTGCCGACCAAATCGCGCTCAAGGCCCCCGCTGTTTGGGGCGCTAGCAGCATGCCTTGGTACCAACGGTTCAGCCTTCAGTTCATGAACATGGTGGCGCCCAACATGACGTTCACAGGTCGTGGCGTGCAGTCCCTGGGCATCACGCCCACCGACGATATCGAGGTGTCTCGCGATTTCGGCCGTGATCCGCTGTTCATCAAAGCCACTCGCGTCAGCAGCTTGGTCGGGGTGACCGAAGTCATGGGCCGAGCTCAAGGTTTGAGAATCGCGCCTCCGCAGCGAACCTTGGTTCTGTATGGCCTACGCGACCGCATCATCCCGCCATCACCCGTTTGTGATTGGCTCGCTCACTTAAATACCGCAGTTTCTAAAAAAGATGCGTTGGACTTTGTGGTTTATCCCGATGGTTGGCACCTGCTGACACGCCAACTAAAAACACGCCATGTGATGCAAGACGTGCAAGCGTGGCTGCAGCAAAAAACCTTGGTTCGCCGACAAAGCGCCCAGCAAGCCCAAGTTGCGGTGTGTTCCCAATGAACGGCTCAGTCACAGCGTGATAGCTTGTACTTCATCAAACAGGTCAGTATGAATTATTGGGAAACAGTTCCTACCTCAGAATACAGTGCATCAAGAGAGGATGACCCCATTGGCTGACCATATCAAATTGTCACCAGCGTCAGTAATAATGATTTCAATCTACCAGCAAAGGGTTCTGTCGTGCCACTCTCAGTTGACCAAACCATTTTCCTAAAAACCTGGCTCCAGCGACCCATGAAAACTGGCGCAGTGGCGCCCTCTAGCAATGCTCTGGCGCGCATCATCACCAGCGACATCGTTCCCAACGGCGGACCTGTCATCGAACTGGGCCCAGGGACGGGCGCTTTTACGCGAAGCATCTTGGCAAAAGGGCTACCCGAAGATCAGCTCACGCTGGTGGAGAACAGCCCAGATTTCACTGCGTTGCTGCGTCAACGCTTTCCCCATGCCCAGCTGCTTGAAATGGATGTAACCAGGATGCGAATGTGGGATGACCCTTGGAACAACATGCAAGCGCAGGCCGTTATCTCTGGCCTGCCGTTGTTGACCATGGGTTTGCGCGCGCAATGGAACGTGGTCGGCGCCTGCATGCAGAGTTTGCGTGCCGGGGCAGCCATGTACCAGTTCACCTATATGACGAGGTGTCCTATCGCACCTGAGATTTTGGCGCGCCAGAACCTAAGAGCGGAACGCATTGGCAGTGCTGTTTTCAACCTGCCTCCCGCTTCAGTGTATCGAATATTCAAGAGCTGATATGTCTTGAATCCGCATGCGTGCCGGCAGGCAACGCTTGAAAGGAATGCCAAACTGAAACCGACTGGCCTGATCAAAGCATCTACGTCGTCAGCAACCTAGGCATCCACAACTGGAATAACCCAAGCGTCGAGAATGCAAAGACGCAACAAATCATCGACATGCACCTTTGTCGTCAAAGGAAGCGTGCAAGAAAATAAGCTGCCGTCGTAACGAATCAGGTCGGTTTCTACCAACTGACTTGAGCCTTGAAAAAACACAAAGGCTGCTCTCACTTCAAGCCCTTTGATTTCATAGGTTTGTGTGACCGCTGTGGGTGAAATACACACCAAAACCGAAGACGACTTTGGCAAAACGTGGCAACGTGCCAAGAATTCATGGCCGTTGATTTCAAGGCAAACGGTGTGATCATTGATGGCGCGAAGAACTTGAGCCAAAAGGACATTACCACCTCCGACAAAAGCCGCGATTTCAGCGCTTGATGGTTCTCTGCACAGGATTTCAGGGCTTGCCAGCTGTGCAATCTGACCATCTGACATAACGGCGATACGGTCGGACAATGCAAGCGCTTCTTCTTGATTGTGAGTGACGTAAAGCATGGGCATGTCACTGCGCCTAGCCTTGACAATTTGACGCATCATGTCACGTCGCAGTTCAGTGTCTAAGCTGGCCAATGGTTCATCGAACAACATCAGCTTTGGCTCTCCAACCATGGCACGTGCCAAGGCAACGCGTTGTCGTTGGCCACCAGACAGCTGACTGGGATAGCGCTGTGCCAGACCATCGAGTTCGACTGAGGCCAGTGCAGCGTTAACACGATGCTTGATTTCAAGGGGGGGGGTGCCGTTGTACTGAAGGGGGAACGCAATATTTTCATGAACCGTCATGTGAGGCCACAAGGCATGGCCTTGAAACACCACCGAAACATGCCGCTGCTCGGGCGGAATGTGAAATCCTGACGTTGTTGCATTACTGGATACCAATTGGGTTCCAATGTGAATGTTGCCTCCATCAATGGTCTCAAGACCTGCGATTGATCGCAGTAAAGTGGTCTTGCCGGATCCCGATGGCCCTAACAAAGAGATGAATTCTCCATCCTTGACTTCGAGTGATACGCCTTTTAAGGCAACATGCGCTGACGCATCATTGCCGTATGTTTTGTGAATTTGATCTAGGCTCAAGCTCGCCATGGAAGCACCCCTGAAGGTAAGCGGCGTCCTGCAAGTGTGGCCAGCAGTATCACCAAATTCGCCAATGCAACGCAGACCATTCCTATGGCTGCTGCCGCTGAAGATTCACCGCCCTGCTCAAGACTGAACACCGCAACTCCCAGCGTTTCTGACCCCGAGGACCACAACAAAGCTGAAATGGTTAACTCATTGAGCGCCAGCAAAACCACCAACATGGCACCCGCGGTTACCGAAGGCAAGACCAACGGGATGACAATCTTGCGCATTCGACTCAAAAACGGCGCTCCAAAAACTTCGGCTGCCTCGAACAGGTCAACAGGTAGCTGCTGCAAAACTCCGACGATGGGGCGCAACTGAATGGCCAAGAATCGCGCAAGGTAGGCCACGAAAATAATGGCGATGGAGTTGTAAAGGGAAAAACCAAAGATGGGGTGTATGTAGAGCAATATGATGGCCATTGAAAGAACCACACCTGGCAACACATACGGCACCTCGATGAAATAACCCAAGCGCGTGAGCCAAGGATTCTTTCGATACTCGATCAAAAAAGCTAACATTAAAGAAATAAACGCCAAAACAAGGGCAGCGCCGACAGACAAGCCAATGCTGTTCACGAAGGCACGGGTTGTCGCATCGTTATCAATGAGCACATATGCGTAATGCTCCAGAGTCATGCTCGACAGAGTCAAAGGAACCCCTGGCGCGGGAGTCAAAGATTTCCCCAATAAGGCTGCCAAGGGTGCCAGCAACAGCACAAACAGCACCACCAGCAGCGATGCTTCGACCCAATCTTGTGCTCGCTTCAATTTGAAGGGTGCAACCACCCCTCGCGATGGGGATACGCGAAAGTGACCGTCGTTGGCAAAACGATGTTGCAACCAAATACCCAATCCAGCCAAGACGCTCACCAAGAAAGACAAAACGGTGGCGTTGGGAACAGCACTCAAGCCAAAACCTGACAGTTCGCGGTAGATGAGCGTGGGCAAAACAAGGTAATTACCTGGAATACCCAGAAAGGCGGGAATACCAAAATTTCCAATACATGAAACGAAGGCTAAAGCAGCCCCAGCTGCAAGGGACGGTGTCACCAAGGGCCAGACAATTCGTGTCAATACAACCCAGGGCGTAGCCCCATTGACTCTGGCGGCTTCGATGACCTCAGCAGGAACATTGAGTAAGCCGGCACGCACCGTCAGAAAAACCAATGGTGCATAGTGAATGCCAAGCAAAACCATGATGCCAACTCGGCCCTGCAATGGGTTGGAAAACGCTGACACCTCTTCCCAGCCCAAGGCCTGTAAAACATCTCGAAGCGGTGCCCATATTTGGAGCCAAGCCAGCGCCACCACCTGTGGCGGCAACATGGCTTGCACAACAAAGGCGTAGACGATCCAATGCCGACGCCGAATGTCGGAGAGGGTGACCAAGGTCGCAACCACAAGGCCATAGACTGACGCAATCAGTGTCCCCACCAATCCGACTTCTATCGAATGCCAAGTTGCTGTGAGCGTCGATGGAGCCCATAAAACTGCCAGCATGCCATCTCGTTGATTACCCAGCAGACCACCCACAAGTTCGACCAATAAACGGGCGACAGGTGCCAGTGCAAACACCAAGACAAAAAATATGCAGGCGGCCAGTACCACACACTCGCTTCGGCTTGAGCAGCGATGACGCAAAAGACGGCCTTTGGTGCTGACAGCTAAAAAACTAACAAACACGAGGTCCTGAGAGTCTTTGAAAAAGTCTCAGGACACCGTGGTTGCCATTCATCGATGAAGATGGAAAGTATCAACCGCCGAAAAGATCGCCAAATCTCTTTTTGTTGGTTTCCACGTCATCCAAGATTTTTCCCGTATCAATCGACATGAATTTCATCTGATCCGCAGAAGGGTACCCGTCTGGAGACTTCACCCCTTTGAGGATAGGAACGTAACCGAGGGTTGTTGAAAAAGTTTGACCCTCAGCTGACAGCAGGTAATTCACAAACGCCTCGGCTGCAGGAACGTTCTTGGCTGTCTTCAAAATGGCGACTGGTTCAGTCACAAAGGTCAGGCCTTCTTTGGGGATGATGAACTCAACGGGCGAACCTTTGGCTTTTGCGTTGAGAGCCATGAAATCGACCAAAACGCCAACAGACTTTTCTCCGTTTGCAACCTGCTGCAAAACAGCACCATTGCCTCGTACGGCAATTGCACCGTTGGATTTCAGGCCGTCGATGTAGCCCCAACCACCCAGCTGTGAGTTGGTGTCAGTCCAAGCGCCAACCGATATCGCCGCAGCACCCGAGTACAAAGGGCTGGGCATAGAGATCTGATTTTTGAGCTCAGGGTTCAAGAGGTCTTTCCACGAGCTGGGTTTGAATTTGGCTTTGGTGTTGACAACAATGCCCGACGTGATGACTTTGGTGCCGATATAGAAACGATCTTTGTCATAAAACTGCGCAGGGATACCGGAGACATCGGCT
Organism: Hydrogenophaga intermedia; assembly: GCA_945890705.1. GTDB lineage: Bacteria > Pseudomonadota > Gammaproteobacteria > Burkholderiales > Burkholderiaceae_C > Hydrogenophaga > Hydrogenophaga miladensis. Next base: position 24,360 of record CAMDCY010000023.1, read on the forward strand.
TTTCTCATGGGCATCAAGCGTTGGTCGCGTTTGAGGACTTCCATCGTGACCGAATCTGCGAGAAGAACCAGGTCGGGTTGAGGTGCACCAGCGGTGAATTCTGTGCGCATTTTGTTCAGTACTTCGGTCGTGCCTGAACGAAACACCTCAACTTTGACGTTGGGGTATTTTTTATTGAATTCAGCAACCGTGCCCTTCACGTCCTTGTCTGGTTGTGATGTGTACAAGACCAGCGATCCAGCAATGTTTGTTGACTGAGCTGTGGCGATTTGGGGAAGGACACAAGCTGTTACTGAGAAAAGCACCACCAAACGGCGCTTGAAAGATCGAACGTTCATACAAACTCCAAAAAATTGACCAACAAAAAAAAGCCGTCTTTGGATGTTGGTCTGTAGAGGTGACGAATACGTGACAGAGGATCAGTCCAATGTCATCTAAACAACATTGAATATTCCAATGAGATGTGAACATCTGCCACATCTCGGATGATCTAAATACCGGTTAGCACTCGAGCAAGCTTCAGAAGGTTGGTAAGGGTTGGCGAAACGTTGCAGTCTCAATTCAAATCGGGTTCAAAAAGGTCGACACGGTCGGTAATGATGCCGTCGGTGCCCAATGCCAATAAGTGCTTTGCGACCCAGTCTTCGTTGACCGTGTAGCTCAGGCATCGCATGCCTGCGCCTTGGACTTGGGCCACGGTTACTGCGTCCCAAAGCGAATAGTTGGCGACCACGGTCACACAACCTAAGTTCATTGCTTTTTCAAACCAACCGTCCCACAGCGTATCGACCAGCAGGCCGCGGGGCAATTCAGGGGCTGTTCTCTTAGCGGCGGCCAGGGCTTCGGGTTGGAACGAGGTCAGGAGTGGCGGCACGGCGGCGCCCATCCACAGGCGAGCGGCCAAGCAGGCCACAGCATCCCCCGTTTCGGCTTCGGTGCCCGGCGTGGGTTTGATTTCGATGTTCAGCAGGTGGCCATTGGCCCTGCAAAACCGCGCCAGCGCTTCAAGCGTGGGCAGAGGCTCGCCCGCAAATGCGCGCGAATGCCAGCTGCCTGCGTCCAACTGCGACAGGGCATGCCATGTCAGATCGCCGCCGGTGCCGTGACCATTGGTGGTGCGTTCTAGTGTGGCGTCATGCATCAAGAACACCACTCCGTCAGCGCTTAGCTTGGCGTCGCACTCAAACATGCTGTAACCATACGCCGCACCCAAGTGGAAGGCCGCTAGGGTGTTTTCGGGGGCTAGATTACCTGCACCCCGATGCGCAATCCAGCGCGGGTAAGGCCAAGCGTGATGGGTGGCGATGTCGAGTTTCATGCCGTGGCGATGCGTTGACCGGTTTTAGCGTCAAACCAATGCAGTTTGTCCGCGTGGGGGGTGATACAGAAAGACTCTCCAGCCATCGGGACAGCCAGCGATGCGTCCAAACGCAGGGTCAGGCTTTCTAAGCCTAGGCGGGCGTGCACCAACCGCTCGGCTCCTAGCAGCTCCACGGTTTCCACCTGTAAAGGCCAACCCGTTTTCGTGATGTCTATGTGTTCTGGGCGAATGCCCAAGATACGGTCTGCTGGGGTGTCCGGAACATGTTGGAACAAGTTCATGGGTGGTGAGCCAATGAAGCTGGCCACAAAGGTGCTGGCCGGGCGGTTGTAGACCTCCTCGGGCGTGCCGAACTGCTCCATGTGTCCGCCGTTCATCACGATCATGCGCTGGGCCAGTGTCATGGCTTCGACCTGATCGTGCGTGACAAACAGGCTGGTGATGCCGAGTTCGCGGTGCAGTTTTTGAATTTCCAATCGAGTTTGGGCTCGGAGTTTGGCGTCCAGATTCGACAGGGGCTCGTCAAACAAGAACACTTGGGGCTGGCGTACGATGGCGCGGCCCATGGCCACGCGCTGGCG
>CAMDCY010000024.1 GCA_945890705.1 Hydrogenophaga intermedia
GCTCGCGCAGCCAACGCATCCAAGCGCTCGAGGCCTTGGCCCTCAAGTCTGGGCAAACCCAGTTGATGATTGAAACGCCCTACCGCAACGCAGCCTTGCTCAGTGCATTGATTCAAACGCTCAAAGGCGAAACGAGATTGGCGGTGGCCTGCGACATGGGCTTGCCCACCTCAGACACCCTCAGCGCCAGCGTGCGTGAATGGAAAGCCAACCCCGCTTGGTCGCAGCGCATCGGCAACGACCGCCCAGCGGTGTTCATGCTGGGTCGCTGAGGCGTCCCCTCACAAGCCCAAGGTTTGGATGTGCTGGCGGACCGCAGGACCCAGCTCGGCATTGGCCAAAGCCATGTCGATGGTGGCTTGTAAAAAGCCCTCTTTGCTGCCGCAGTCGTAGCGGCGGCCTTGGTAGCGCATGGCGTACACCTTTTCGCTGCCGATCAAAGCCGCGATGCCATCGGTCAATTGAATTTCACCACCCGCGCCCCGAGGTTGGTGGCGAATGCGCTCGAACACCGACGGGCTCAAGATGTAACGACCGGCCACCGCCAAGGTCGACGGGGCTTGATCGGGGTGGGGCTTTTCCACCATGGCAAACACCTCGGCCATGGCTTGGTTCACGCCGCGCACGTCCACCACACCGTAGCGACGGGTGTCGGCGCGTGGCACGTCCTGCACAGCCAACACCGTGCCCGGTGAAGCCTCGTAGGCTTGCACCATCTGGGTCAAGACCGAGGGGCCGCCTTGCGCTTCCAAACCCACCATCAAATCGTCGGCCAAGAGCACGGCAAAGGGCTCTTCACCGACCAGTTTTTCGGCACACAAAACCGCGTGCCCCAAACCCAGTGCACGGGGTTGGCGCACGTAGAAACAATCCATGTCGTCGGGCTTGATGGCGTTGACCACGTCAAGCAAAGCCTGTTTGCCCGCCGCCTCCAACTCGGCTTCCAACTCGTAGGCGGTGTCGAAGTGGTCTTCAATGGCGCGCTTGTTGCGGCCAGTGACAAAAATCATTTCGCGGATGCCCGCAGCGTAAGCCTCTTCCACGGCGTACTGCATCAGCGGTTTGTCCACCACCGGCAACATTTCTTTGGGAATGGCTTTGGTGGCGGGCAAAAAACGCGTGCCCAAACCACCCACCGGAAATACCGCTTTTCGAATCACACCCATGTTCTGTTTTCCTTGTTCAACGACACGCGCACTCAGCGCAAAGTCCAAGCCGTTTGATTCAGGCGAGTCGCCACGCCCTCTCCCATGCTCGCACCGATTTGTTTGGCCAAACGGGTGCTCCAATCTTCTCGCTGGGTGTAGTCAATCAGCTCCGGGGCGTTGACCAGGTCTCGGGCCACCGCATCCAAATTGGACAGGCCGTCCACCAAACCCAAGACCACGGCTTGTTGCCCGTTCCACACCAGCCCGCTGAAGGTGTCGGGCGTTTCCTTGAGCCGCTCGCCGCGCCCTTCACGCACCACCGCAATGAACTGCTGGTGGATGTCGTCGAGCATGGCTTGCACCACCGCTTGTTGCTTCTCATCGCTGGGACTGAACGGGTCCAGAAAACCCTTGTTCTCGCCCGCCGTCATGAGCCGGCGCTCCACGCCGATCTTGTCCATTAGGCCGGTGAACCCAAAGCCGTCCATGAGCACGCCGATGCTGCCCACCAAACTGGCCTTGTCGGCGTAAATTTCGTCAGCGGCCACAGCGATGTAATAAGCCGCCGAGGCGCAGGTTTCCTCCACCACGGCGTACACCTTTTTCTCGTGCAGGACTTTGAGCCTGCGAATTTCGTCGTTGATGATGCCGGCCTGCACCGGGCTGCCGCCAGGCGAATCGATCAGCAAGACCACGGCTTGAGCCGAAGGCTCTTCAAAGGCCGCGCGCAAGGAGCTCACAATCGCCGCGGCGTTGGCATCGGCGTCCGAAGCAATGGCGCCACGAATTTCAACCACCGCGGTGTGCGCCGTGGCAGGACCCGATGGCGCGCTGGGGCCCCACCAAAACACGGCCGCCACCAAGACCATGGCGCTGAGCCAAAAAAACCCACGGAACCATTGCCAGCGTCTGGCGGCTTGTCGCTCTTTGACCGAGGCCAAGAGCAAGCGCTCCAACAGCTCGCGCTCCCAGCTGGGTCTGACTTGGGTTGGGGTGCTGGCGGGCTGGGTGTTGGGCGTTTCTTCGTTGGACATGCGGTGGCTCAATATTCAAGGATTTGAAAAGGGTATTGTGAACGCCAATGGACCACGCCACCGAACTCTTGCACGGCCAAGGCGATCAAGCCGCGCCTGCACGGACCGCCTCGGCACTCGCCGGTGTTGGGCTCATACACAGCGCCGTGGGTGGCACACACCAGCCAGCGGCCCGTCGGATCAAAAAAACGATCGGGTTGCCAGTCCATTTCCATGGCCACGTGGCTGCAGCGGTTGAGGTAGGCGTGCGCTTGACCTTGGTATCGAACCGCAAAGGCCCGGCACGCCAAGCCTTGGTAACGCACATCAAAAGACACCGCGGTGCCGGCGTCGACCAAGTCGGCGCTGTTGCACAGCGCCACCCAGGCGCCCTCACCGGCTTGTGCGCTGGAATCAAGCATGGTCTTGCAGCCAAGCGTGCAATTCACCCACCGAATGGGCCACATACAAAGGCGCATAGGCTTCAAAGGCGCTGCGATCATGAGCCCCGTAACTCACCCCCACGCAAGGGCAGCCGGCGTTGCGCGCCATGAGCAGGTCATGGGTGGTGTCACCCACCATGAGCGTGCGAGCAGGCTCCACCCCGAATTCACGCATCAATTCATGCAACATGCGCGGATCGGGCTTGCCCGCGGTCTCATCGGCGGTGCGCGAACCGTCGAACATGCCTTGCAAGGCCACGCTTTGCAAGGTGTCGTCCAGACCCCGGCGGCTTTTGCCGGTTGCCACGGCCAAGGTGTGGTTTCGTGCCCGCAAGGCACTCAACAAGGGCAACACCCCCTCGAAGAGGCTCAAGTCGTTGTGGTGCGCCAAGTAGTGGTGCCGGTAACGCTCGCCCAATTGGGGGTAGCGATCGGGGGACACATCGGGCGCTGCATGGGCCAGCGCCTGCATGAGACCCAAACCGATGACGTAACTCGCGGCCTCGTCTGAGGGCTTTTGTCCGCCCACGTCCACCACCGCTGCTTGAATGCAACGGGTGATGATGGCGGTGGAATCGAACAAAGTGCCGTCCCAATCGAAGGCAATCAAATCAAAACGGCGTGTGTGCATGGCTGGATTATCCCTCTGGGCTTGCAAAAAAAAGGCACCCGAAGGTGCCTCTTGTGGAACTGAGATCAACCCAGCGTGCTTTTTCAGATGCGGTATTTTTCGATGTCTTGACCAGCGGCCAAGATGGCACGCACCCACTCGGGCTTGCGGCCTGGACCACCGGCCCACAGCTCGCCTTGAGGGCCGCGGAATTTGGGCTCGGAGACCGATTTGACTTTGGCAACCTTGCCAGGCTTCTTGCCCACCACGCCGCCCAAATCGGCCACGGTGATGCCGTAAGTTTTCATTTTTTCTTTGATATCGTTGATCACCGAGGCCAATTCGGCCTTGCGCGCCTGCTCGGCTTGGACCATGAGGGATTTGGCTTGCGCCATCAAATCGGAATAGTTGGCCATGAGGTGTTCCTGTGAATTGAAAAATAAAGTAGGCGCCTAATAGATTCATTTAGCGCTTAAATCATTCTAAACCAAAATTTGGATTTCTCAATACCAATGCCAATTCATCTGGCAACGGTGCTTCCAATTCAACCGAATCTCCGGTTTTGGGGTGCGTCACGCGCAATTGCCAAGCGTGCAGAAACATCCTCCTTAAACCGACTTGCGGCAGAATTCGATTCAATTCAAAGTCACCGTATTTGTCGTCACCAGCGATCGGGTGACCTTGGCTGGACAAGTGCACTCGAATTTGATGGGTGCGCCCGGTTTTGATCGTCACGGCCAACAAAGAAAAACCTCGCGGTGCCAAGGCTGCTAGGGAAGCGGGTGCAGGCCAATGTTTAATCACCCGCACCAAGCTGATGGAGCGCTGTCCATTGGGATCTTGTGCATCGGTCACCCGCACCCGCCGTTCGCCATTGGGCAGCAAATACTTGTGCAAAGGTTGATCGATCACTTTGAGCGAACTGGGCCAACTGCCTTTGACCCACGCATAATAGGTTTTACCGGTTTCTCTCTCGCGAAACTGATCTTGCAATGCCTTCAAAACGCTTTTCTTTTTGGCGATGATCAGCAAACCGCTGGTTTCCCGATCCAAGCGGTGAACCAATTCCAATCCGACAACTTGTGGACGGGCTTGGCGCATTTGTTCAATGACCCCAAAACTCACACCACTGCCACCATGAACCGCCACACCGGCCGGCTTGTTGATTACCAAAAAGTATTCATCTTCGAACACCACGGGGAAATCTCGCGCAGGTGCCGGTGTTTGGGCTTTGAGTTCGGTCTGGGTCGAGAGCCGGATCGGCGGGATGCGCAGCACGTCCCCCGCAGCCAATCGGTCATCGGCGTGCACCCGCCCCTTGTTGCGCCGCACCTCACCCGATCGGATGATGCGGTAAATATGGGTTTTGGGCACGCCCTTGAGCTCGCGAATCAGGAAGTTGTCCAAGCGCTGCCCCGCCGATTCCTCATCGACGGTGATCTGGCTGGCCGAGGCGGGCGTGGGGGCGCTGGACATGGAATGTGCGATGAAAATGGTCACGGGGGCGTCAAGCTGTCTATAATGTGCTTCGCCAGTCGCGCGCTCTAAGTGTTTGATTTGTCTTGAGTTTAAGGCAAAGTCCACGCAGCGGGCCCGCCCAAGACATCGCAGGCCCAGCGACTGTGCGAAGTTGCCACCCGCCGCACCCCGGTGGGGCAGCCGTCCGAGGCGCAGGATTGACCCGCCCCCGACCGCGCCCCTTGTGAGACCGCTGCGGGTGAACCTGTGAAGTTCAGCGAACCCGAATACGGAATACCCCAATCGGTCAGCGTGTGCTACCCACCGCTGGTCGGCGATCTTTGAGATCACGCGCCTACGCCTTGACCTGGCGGCTCGACGCGGCACCCGTTTGTGTGCCCCATGCGTCGTAAGCCTCGTCAGTGGCTCTCCGGCAATTCCTCCCCCGTTCGTTTGCCTTCGCCGGTTCTTGGCAGTCTCTGTCTGGAAACGAAGGAAATGAAATGAAACGCATGCTGATCAATGCCACGCAGGCCGAAGAACGCCGCTTGGCCATTGTCGATGGACAAAAACTCCTCGACTACGAAATCGAAATCGAAGGGCGCGAACAGCGCAAAGGCAACATCTACAAAGCCGTGGTCACCCGCGTTGAGCCCTCTTTGGAGGCTTGCTTTGTGGACTACGGTGAAGAGCGCCACGGCTTTTTGCCCTTCAAAGAAATCTCTCGCCAGTACTTCCAGGGCAACACCTCGCCCTCGCAAGCGCGCATCCAAGACGTGATCAAAGAAGGCCAAGAGCTGCTGGTTCAGGTCGAAAAAGAAGAGCGTGGCAACAAGGGCGCAGCCCTGACCACCTTCGTGAGTTTGGCCGGCCGTTACGTCGTGCTCATGCCCAACAACCCCCGCGGCGGTGGCGTGAGCCGACGCATCGAGGGTGAAGACCGCCAAGAACTCAAGCAGGCCTTGGACCAGCTCGAATACCCCAACGGCATGAGCATCATCGCCCGCACCGCCGGTATTGGCCGCGAAGCCGCCGAACTGCAGTGGGACTTGAACTACCTGCTCAAGCTGTGGACCGCCATCGACGGCGCGACCCAAGGTGGCAAAGGCGCTTACCTGATTTACCAAGAATCGAGCTTGGTGATCCGCGCCATTCGCGACTACTTCAACGGTGACATTGGCGAGATCTTGATCGACACCGACGACATCTTTGAGCAAGCGCACCAGTTCATGAGCCACGTCATGCCCGAGCATGGCCACCGCGTCAAACGCTACCGCGACGACGCTCCGCTCTTCAGCCGCTTCCAGATCGAACACCAGATCGAAACCGCTTACAGCCGCATCGTGCAGCTGCCCAGCGGTGGCGCTATCGTGATCGACCAAACCGAAGCCTTGGTCGCCGTGGACGTCAACTCGGCACGCGCCATCAAAGGTGGTGACATCGAAGAGACCGCCACCCGCACCAACTTGGAAGCCGCCGATGAAGTGGCCCGCCAAGCGCGTCTGCGCGACTTGGGCGGCCTGATCGTGATCGACTTCATCGACATGGAAGAGAGCAAGAACCGCCGCGAAGTGGAAAACCGCTTGCGCGACGCTTTGCGCCAAGACCGTGCGCGGGTTCAGTTCAGCACCATCAGCAAGTTCGGCCTGCTCGAAATGAGTCGTCAGCGCTTGAAGCCCATGCTCAGCGAAGGTGCATCTATCCCCTGCCCCCGTTGCGGCGGCTCGGGCCACATCCGCGACACCGAAAGTTCGGCACTGCAAATTTTGCGCGTCATCCAAGAAGAGTCGCTCAAGGACAGCACGGCCGCCGTGTTCGTGCAAGTGCCGGTGGAAGTCGCCAGCTTCTTGCTCAACGAAAAGCGCACCGAGATCACCAAGATCGAACTCAAGCAACGCATCAACGTGCTGCTCGTGCCCAACAAAGCGCTGGACACGCCCAACTACAAGCTCGAGCGCTTGAAGCACGACGACCCGCGTTTGGATAACCTCGACGTCAGCTACAAACTGGCCGAAGAGATCGAAGACCCGACTACAGTCACGCGCCGCTCACAAGAGCCGACCAACAAACAAACGCCGGTCATCAAAGGCGTGTTGCCCGATGCGCCCGCGCCCGTGGCCACGCCCAAGCCAGCCTCCAAGGCCGCACCCGCGGCCCGCGCACCGTCCAAAGCCCCAGCGGCCGCCAGCAGTGGCTTCTTTGGTTGGATCAAAAACCTCTTGGGCCTGGACAGTGCACCCGCGCCCAAAGCCCCCGAGCGCAAGCGCTCCGACGGCAAAGATGGCCGGTCCGAAGGCCGTGCTGATGGCCGCCGCGAGGGTGGTCGTGGACGCAACGGTGGCCGCGATGGCCGCGGCGAGCCCCGTGCCGATGGCCGCAACACCAACCGCGAAGGCCGTGGTGAGCGCAGCGAGCGCGTGGAAGGCGCCCGTGGCGAAGCCCGCCCCGTGGAAGGACGCGAGCCACGCCGCAACGAACGCAGCACCGAGGGCCGTGAAAAGCGCGAGCCCCGTGAGGGCCGTGAAAACGGCCGTCGCCGCGACACGCCTCACGAGACCAACGACAACGTGGCCTTGGCCGCACCCAACGATGCCGCAGCCCCGCAGGACCAGAGCGAGAACAACGACGGTCGCCGTGAGCGCCGTGGCCGTGGCGAACGCAGCGAGCGCTCCTCGTCGCGCCGCCCAGAAGGCCAAGAAGCCGCCCCGCTGGCCCAAGGCAGCGACGCGCCCGCTGCGCCCAGCGAAGAAAGCGCGGATGGCGAACAAGCCCCGCGCAACCGTGAGCGACGCAGCCGCGACCGTTATGGCCGGGACCGCCGCGGCGATCGCGCACCCCGGGAAGAGGGGGATGACAACGCCGTGGCCCAGGCCCCCAGCGTGGACGCCCCAGAGATCATCGTCAGCGCCACCAGCGTGAGCGATGAGGCCCCTACCCGCAGCTATTTCAACGTGGCCAGCACCGAAACGGCCGCCAGCCCTGTGGCAGCGACTGCTGTGCCAGCAATGGCTGCCGAAGCCGTCGTGCCAGCCCCTCGTGCAGCGGCTCAGCCGAGCGCCCCACAGCGCAACGCGGCGCCCGCCGCACCCAAGGGCATGCCACCGGTGGCCGCCTACACTTTGTCGGTCGACGACATGATGGGTGTGGCTCAAGCCGCTGGCTTGCAATGGGTGATGTCCGATGCGCACAAGGTGAGCCAAGCCCAAGCGGCCATTGCCAACACGCCCAAGCCTGTTCACGTGCCCCGTGAACCCAAGCCTGTGGCTGTGGTGGACAGCGGGCCACTGGTTTTGGTCGAAACGCGCCAAGACCTTCGCGAAGCAAAACTGCCGTTTTAATTCGCAGCCAACACGGGCTTGACCCGTGACAAACAAAAAAGCCGCTCATCGAGCGGCTTTTTTGTGGATCAGCGCAAGATCAAGAGAGGATGCGGACAATTTGTCCGGTCACGCGTCCACCACGCTCAATTTCCAACTCGTCACAGCGCAAACAGCCATGAATCAAACCCGTGCTGTGGACCATGACCGAATCGCTGCTGGTGATGTCTTGTCCAATGGCGCCTTTGACTTCGAGATTGTTGACACGGACCTGGCCATCAACACGCCCCCCCGCTTCAACGCGCAAGTCACGTGCATCGATCGATCCCTTGACCTGACCACTGACCGAGACCCGTCCATCGACCCGAATGTCACCGTTGAACGTCACACCCGTGCCAATGATGAGGTCGAATTTGTCAATCGAAGGAAAGTTGATCATGGGTGAAGGTCAAGTAAGGGCGACGCATCAACTCGAGCGACTGGGTTTGAGGGTTTTGGTTTTGAGTGCGTGCAAGCGCTGTCGGCGCATCTGCAAAGCCGACAGGTTTTTGAGGGACGCCAAGTGCAAATAGACCAAGGCCAATTCGCCACTGCGAAACCACAACAACACCTGATCATCTGAAAGGGCTTGCAGCTTGGCTTCGTCGACCATGAAAAAACCTTGCAAGCGCTGGGTGCTGCCATCGGGCTCATTGAGGTCGGCGTGCGCTTCCATCAACAAACCGGCATCGGACAAACGCTGAGCAAAAGCATGGGTGAAGCTTGCCTGCGCTTGGAAAGACTCCAGCAAAGTCATCACCGACTGGGTCGCCTCGGTGGGTTCACCCGCGTCGTTGAAGATGGGCTGTCCATCGCTGCCCAAGGTGGTGGCCACCATGTCCACGGCCACGCGGAACTGTCCACCGCCGTCCGACGCCAAAATGAAGGGGTAGCGTCGCACGCTGGCGGGAACGTAGCGCGCATCCCACTGGCCAGTCTCTTTGACGAACAGATTTTTGCCGGGATTTAAACCCGTCAAAGCCATGGCCACCCACTGCTCGTCATCGGCCTTGACGAAAACCAGGGGGTATTCCAAAGCCGCTTCGGCAAATTCGGCCGCCACGACGGGGACGTTTTGGACTTCAGCGGCGAAACGGGCGTTGGTGATGGCGCGCAGCTTGAGATTCTGGTGCTTGTCACGGTCCAGAACTTCGGGCTGCTGGTAAAAGAAAGCGGTGGTCATAGAGTGTTCAGTGGTTTGGGTAAGTTAAACGAAGCGAGGAGCAGAAACCGTCAAAAGCTTGCAGGATCAGGCCAATTGAACCGGCACCGTGAGTTGGTAGCCTTCACCGCGCAAGGCTTGAATGGCGTTGCTGGGACCATCGACTTGTGCGATTTTTTTGCGCAAACGGGCCACGCGAACCTCAATATTGGATTTGCTCAAAGCGTCTGAGCGCCCCTCAAGGGCTTCACCCATTTGCCAGAACTGCATGCGCCGGCCCGGCGCCGTGATCAGGGCTTGCAGGAGTGTGGCATCGCCGTGGGTCATGTGCACCTGAGTGTTGTTGGGGCCACTGAGGGTCATTTGTTTCAAATCCAGGCACCACCCCACCACCTCTTCTGCCGCACCGGTTGAAGAGGACAGGTGCTTGCGTCCGACCGCCGCCACTGCCGCGCACAACTCAGCCACCTCAATGGGCTTGCACAAATACACATCGGCTCCGCCGTGGTAGCCCTGCAAGCGGTCATCCAAACTGGTTCGGGCCGTCAACATCACCACGCCCACATGGGGTTGGGCTTGGCGCAAACGCTGCGCCAAACTCAAACCATCCTCGCCGGGCAAATTCAAGTCCAAGACGAAAACGTCGATGGGCTGGCCTTGCAAGCGCTCAGCCACCTCTTCGGCGCAGCTCAGGCCCACCACGCGGTGCCCCTGCTCGGTCAAGGCATTGACCGTCAACTCGCGCAAATCGTCGTGATCCTCGACCACCGCCACAATCAAACTGGTATCAGCCATGTGAATCGCACCCGATCGGATGTTGGTTCGTACAACAAATCACCCCCCATGCGCCGAGCCAAGTGGCGTGACACATACAGGCCCAAACCGGTCCCCGAAACCTTCAAGGCTGAAGCTCCCCGGTAAAACTGATCAAACACGCGCTGGGGATTGGGCCAAGCGTCTGGCGCAACGGCGTTGGATACCTCGACACACCAATGGGCGCCCTGCCTGCTCGCCACCCATGTGATGGTCGACTGCTGAGGGCTGTAGCGCAAGGCATTCGCCAACAGGTTCTGACCCACGATTTTGAGCCACAAGGCGTCGGCGTGGAGGGTCACGCCATCCAAACCCTCGGTGTGCAAACGGTCGGGCAGATCGGGCAAGGCGTCGGACACATCGGCCAAAAAATCCGCCATTTCAACGGCTTGACGCTCCGGCTCGCGCTCAAGCGTGATGTGCGCCAAGCTCAAGGATTGGTCCACGATGGACTTGACCTCTTGAACCGCTTGACCGGCTTGCTGCAACATGCGCGGGGTTTTGTCTTGCGCGCCCACCACCATGGAGATTACCGCCAGCGGGTTTTTGATTTCGTGGGACAGCATAGCCAACAACTGGTCTTGCTCTTGACGGTGGTGCCGCTCTTGCTGGGCTTGCAGCACCGCCAGTGCCGCGTCTTGGCGGAATTTTTCGGCTTGCTGGCGCTCTTGGCGCAAACGCATGTTGAGCAGCAACAGCATCAAAACAGCTCCGTAAGCGCCGTGCAAAGTCACGCCATACAAGGCGGGTTGCACGGGAATCTCCAGTCCAAACAAAGCGCCCACCAAAGGCAACAGCATCAAACCCAAGAGCCCATAGACGGCCCGCACCATGCCCCAATACAAACGGTCTGGGTGCTGGATGCGCCAAGTCTCCACGGCAAACACCAACAAGCACAGGGTGGCCAGCAGGGCGTTGGCTTGCATGGCCCACTGAGGATGTCCCAGCACAATGGAGACCAGCTGGAAGGGGTAGAGCATCACCACGCCATACAAGAACCACTGGGCGGGCTTGGACAAACCATAGGGCAACAGGTAATGCCGGTGAAACCACGCCAACACGGTCGTGCCCGCGGCCACCAAGGCATTGAAGGCCGTGTCCGCCCAGCGAGGTTGATCGGTAAACACGGTATCCGACAAATGCCCAGCCATCGCCAAGGCAATCAGCAGCGTGATGAGTTCGTACGCAATGAACCTCAGGACCAATCGGTCTCTGTTCAACAGAAAATACTGCAATACAGCCCAAATCAACACGCCCGTGACCAAGCCCATGTTGACGCCCATGAAGCGCTCAAAATCCGCCGCTTGCTCGGCGCTGTCGCGCGGCGTCAAGGCTTGGATGTCGATGATGCTGGAGCTTGTGGTCTGCAGCCTCAGGTAAAAAACACCTTGGTTCTGAGCATTGGCCTGCACGGCAAAGTTGAAGGCAACGTCCGCACTTTCTCGGGATGCATTCGGGTGGTGGTCGCCCGCGACGCGTTCGCGCCAACCGCTGGCGGTGGATTCAAACAAGCGCACCTCGTCCAAATAGGGCGGTTGGATCCTCAAGATCAAGGGTTCTTCGCTGGGCCAGGGCAGGCGCAAGCGAATCCAAAATGCCGCGTCGCTGTAACCCCGGCGGATCAAACTGGTGTTGGGCAATGGAGAAAAGGACGCTTGCACCGCTTGCTCAACAGGGACAGCGGCGGTGGCATCTTCCCAAATGGCTCGCTCCAACACGTGGTCGTGGTGCGTTTGGGCCCCAACCGGGTTGCCCCATGCCAGCAGGCAGGCCAGTCCCAGCGCCCAAAAAATGCGGCACTGGACGATCAAGTTCATGCGATTTGAGCCGCTGTTTTCCATGCCGCTTGCTCGGCCGCCTCATCGCCGCGTTCTTGCGCCAGTTGCGCAAGGGCACACCAGACGCGACGCAACATAACCGGGTCTTTGAGACTTTGGCTGGCGTGTGACAGCAACTGATAGGCCTTACCCCACAGCCGCCGTTGCATGCACGCTTGCCCAGCCAAGTAATGCAAAGTGGCGTGCTGAGGCCACTGCTGCTGGGTTTGTTCCACCCGCGCCAACCACTCAGCACCCAGGTGCGGCATGGCTTGCTCCAACACCAACACCAAGCGCTGGCGCTGAACATCATCCAACTGAGCCCAACGACCCCAAACCGGCAGCAACCAAGCCGCGACTTGGTGTGCAAGTGGTTGATGTTCAGCATCCGGTCTGGGCGACAACCACGTGACCGCTTGCGTTGCCACGGCCAAGGCCACATCGGGATGGGTGCGGTCCACATCGGACAAACCTGCCCACAACCGTTTCAGTCCATCGATGTCGTTGGTTTGTCGAACGCTGTCGAGCACCAAGGCTTTGACCAAACTGGCGGTGGCAGTGGCAGAAAACGCCCGGTGCTTGGACAACAAACGGGCAGTTTCCAAAGCCTCTTCGCGGTTACCGTCCATGCGCGACAAACGCAATTTCAAACGCAGGGCTTGAATGCGCCGATTCGCACGGCTCGGCAACTGGCGCCACCAAGCACGGGCCGCCACCGCATCCGCATCTTCAATGGCCCATCGAATGGCTTGGAGGACAACGCCGTCTTGGGCCTCGGGCGCGGATGAGGACCAACGTTCATCCAAGGCCAGCTTGACGTAGAAATCGCGTTGGCTCCGGTCTTGTAGGGCGTGCGCCGCCTCGGCCCACAAGCCATAGGCCAAGACCGTTTGCTGCCCACGCTGAGGCAAGGCCAGGCCAGGGTTGGCCTGCAAAGCGCCTGCGGCACGCTTTGCTGAGGCTTGGGCTCGCACAAAACGTCCTGCGGTGAGTTGGGCCAAGGCATCAAGGAGGTCGTTGGCAATCGAACGTTCGATTTGCACGGCTCGCCAACGCGAGGCTTTTTCGGGCAAGGCGCGCAAAGTCGCCAAGCCCCGCAAGGCCAAGTGCAACAAGACAAACACCGCGATGGTCAAAAACAAGAGGAAATTGAACGACAAATCTAATCGGTAAGGTGTCCAAAAAACCGTCACCATGGCGTGGTTGCGCCCCACCAACAAGGCCAGAGCCACGGCCGCTGCCGCCAACGCAAACAACCAAAAAATGGAACGGGTCGTGGCTTTTTTCAGCATCATTGGCCCCCAGCCGCTTTGGCCAAAGCCGTCCAAGTCTCATCGGGCCGGGGTACCTCAGTATCAGCGACCTGCTCAGCCACCCGAGCGACCGCTTCACTGGCATCCATCACGGCAGGCGCATCGCTGCGGAAGTAACGTTGCAACAAGACTTGCACCATTTGCAAATCGGCTTTGACCACATCACCTTGGCGCGCCATCAAAGCCAAACGAGCGTTGAGCAAGCGTAACTTGATGTTTTCTCGCAGAAAATAGGCTTGGTCTGGCGCCATCAAAGCCGCCTCGGGTGAATCGATGCGGCTGATGCGAACCAAACTGCTGAACTGCGATTCGGCTTGCAGCCAGAGCCACTGCCAACTGTTTTTCCACCATTGCCCCAGCACGCCCAACCAACCCTCCGGCTGTGTCTCGGCGGAACTGGCCAACTGGACGGGCTCTAGCACCGCCAACTCCAGGGGCTGGGCGTTGATCAAAGGCCAGTCGTCCACCTGGCGGCTGAGCTCGTCGATGCGCATGACCGCGGCAGTGACGTCGTTCAAGGGTGCCAGCTGCAAGCGCTCCAAGTCGCGGGCAATGGCGCGTTGGACAGGGTTGAGTCTGGGCTGAGCCGCGCGGGCGATGCGCTCATCGGCGGACTGAAGCGCCGCGACCAAAGGCGCCAAGCTGCCCGTGAGTTGGGCTTGCTGGTGGGCCAAACGCAGGTTGGAGCTCAGGTCGTGGACCAAGGTGTCGTCACGTGAGCGCGACAGACTGGCCATCAGTTCGTCGAGCTGCGAACGCTGCAAACCGACTTCAGACAAACGGGCCTCGGCCAAGGTCAATCGGGCTTGCAAGGTTTGGGTCAATTGCTGACTTTGTTCGGCCATGCTGCGCGCTTGTCCCGCTTGCACGCCCGCGTCTTGGCTGCGCCGTGACAACTCTTGTTGTGTCAAATTCAAACGCTGCCACAACAAGAAGGCCACGACCAAACCCACCGTGGCCAACAAAACGGCCACCCCGCTCAAGACCCGCCAAGCGGTGTGACTCTCCTGCACGGGGCGCATCAAAGGTTCGTGCGTCGAAGGGCTGGTCACAGGGGTGGTGTTATCGGTCATGGTCCATCGATTTTAGGGTCTGGATCACATCGGCCAGCGTGGGCCGGCTCATGCAGACGCGGGCAAAGCCCGCCGCATGCGCTGCTTGCCCGATCCGCGGGTGCGTGACCAGGGCACTGCTGCCCGACCAATCGGCATCCGGCACCAAGGCTTGCAGGTGATCAATGGCTTGGGAGCTGCTGAACAACCATACGCTGTTGGCCCGCTGAACCCGCGCCAGCGCTTCTCGCCAGGCTGGCGTGGGGTTCGGGGCTTGTCGAGCGTAGGCCTCGCAGCGCGCCACCGTGGCACCCGCCGCTTCGCAACGCTGCGTCAACCAGTCGCGTCCCGAGCCGCCACCGACCACCACCACTGTGTGACCCGGGTGCACCTGCGCATGCACCACGGCCCACAAGGCTTCAGAGTCGAACTGCTCGGCCTCGATGGGCGGCGCGTCGATATGTGCAGGGGACACGCCCCAAGCGGGCAAAGCCTCGGCCAAAGCCTTCGCCGTGCCGGGGCCCGGCGCCCAAAATCGGGTGTGTGTCCCAGCTACCGCCATGGGCGGAGCGTCAAAAAACGCGCGCACCGCCGCACCGCTGACGAACATCAAGGCATCGGCTTGCGGCCAATGGGCACGCCAATGGCGCAGATCGCGGTCATCCTCGGGAGGTGCCGTGTCGATGAGGGGCAGGGCCGTGGCGTGCACGCCGTGCGCTGCCAAATCCCTCACCCACGCCTGGGCTTGTTCAGCGGGTCGCGTCACCACCAAAAGGGGCCGCGGGTCCACCCCTTCAAACCCCCCGTGCGCCGCCCGCACGCAAGGCGCTGGCCACGGTCAGCCCCAAGGCCTCGGCTTGTGCCAAGGTTTGAACGGGGGCGCTTTGGTGCACGCGCACCATGGCGCTGGCTGCATCCGGGTCGCCCCAGGCGGCGTCCAAACGCAAAGCCCCATCGGCTTGCCAGTTGGCGTAGGCCGCCAAGGGCATCGAGCAGCTGCCGCCCATGGCGCGCGAGACGGTGCGCTCAGCCGCCACGCGCAACCAAGAAGGCATGTGCACCAGGGGCGCCAAGGCTTGGGCCACGTCGCCGCGGCCGGTGCGAATTTCGATGCCCAAAGCCCCTTGCCCCGCGGCGGGCAGGGAGGCCTCGGCGCTGAAAATGTGGCGGATGCGGGAAGACAAACCCAAGCGTTTGAGACCGGCGGCGGCCAAAACGATGGCGTGGTACTGACCTTCGTCGAGTTTGCGCAAACGCGTGTCAAGGTTGCCGCGCAAGGGTTCGATGCGAACGTCTTGGCGACCCATGGCGTTCAAAGCGTCGCGCAGCAACACCAAGCGGCGCAAGCTGGAGGTGCCGACCACGGCTTGGGGCGGCAAGTCGTCCAAGCCCGCGGCGTGGGGCGACACCCAAGCGTCGCGCGGGTCTTCGCGCTCCATCACACAGGCCAAGTCAAAACCGGGCGGCAGGTCCATGGGCACATCTTTGAGCGAATGCACCGCCAAGTCCGCACGCCCCTCTTCGAGCGCGAGCTCCAACTCTTTGACGAACAAACCTTTGCCCCCGACCTTGGACAGGCTGCGGTCCAAAATTTGGTCGCCTTGGGTGGTCATGCCCAAAAGGGTGACGGAGTGACCCAAGCCCTCGAGCAAGGCTTTGACGTGTTCGGCCTGCCAAAGGGCCAAGCGGCTTTCGCGGGTGGCAATGGTCAGGTGCAAAGCGGCGGATGGACTCATGTTGTGCGGCCGAGTTTGGTAACCCAGCGGTAACGGATGTGGGGTTTTGAGATGCTAGCATGCGACCATCCCCCCTTGACGACTCCCTTGGCGCCACTTTGGCCACCCCCCGCTCCCATGCCCACCCGCAGCCACGACAAAGACCAACCCCTGATCGAAGACATCCGCCTGCTGGGCCGCATCTTGGGCGATGTGATCCGGCAACAAGAAGGCAAGGCCACTTACGAGCGCATCGAACAAATCCGCAAACTCTCGGTGGCCTTTCGCCGTGACGCCGATGAAAGCGCCGACCAAGAGCTCAAAAAACTGCTCAAAGCCTTGCCCAGCGACCAAGCGGTCAGCGTGATCCGCGCCTTCACCTACTTCAGCCACTTGGCCAACCTGGCCGAGGACCGACACCACATCCGCCGCCGCGCCGTGCACGAACGCGCCGGCGATTTGCAAATCGGCAGTTTGGACATGACGCTCTCGCGCCTGCGCGAGGCGAGCATCGACAAGGCGCTCGTCGTCAAGACCTTGGCCAAGAGCCACATCAGCCCAGTCCTCACCGCTCACCCCACCGAGGTGCAGCGCAAAAGCATTTTGGACGCCGAGCGCGCCATCGCCCGCTTGCTGGCCGAGCGCGACGTGCTGCTGCCGCGCGAACTCAAGCGCAACGAAGCCTTGATCGAAGCGCGCGTCACGCAGCTGTGGCAAACCCGTTTGCTGCGCTTTTCCAAACTCACCGTGGCCGATGAAATCAACAACTCCCTGAGCCACTATCAAAACACGTTCTTGCCCGAAATTCCGCGCCTTTATGGCGATTTGGAAGCGGACCTGGGTTTGTCGGGCCAGCAACGCGTAGCGCCGTTTTTGCGCATGGGTCAGTGGATTGGCGGCGACCGCGATGGCAACCCCAACGTCACCGCCGAAACCTTGCGATTGGCCCTTAAGAGCCAAGCCGACATGGCCATTCGCCACCACCTGACCGAGCTGCACCGCTTGGGCAGCGAGTTGTCCGTCTCGGCCATGCTCAGCAACGTCACGCCCGAGATGCAGGCCTTGGCCGAGCGTTCACCCGACACCAACGCGCACCGCCAAGACGAGCCCTACCGCCGCGCCTTGACCGGCATGTACGCCCGCATGGCGGCCACCCTCACCGCGCTCACCGGTGGCGAGGCGGTGCGTCATGCCATCGCTCCGCAAAACCCCTACACCAGCGCCGACGAATGTTTGGTCGATTTGCGCACCATCGAAGCCTCTTTGTGTGCGCACCACGGAGAGGCCTTGGCCGCCACACGCTTGCGCTCGCTCATCCGCTCGGTGGAGGTGTTCGGCTTTCACCTGGCCACCGTGGACCTGCGCCAAAGCTCCGACCAACACGAAGCCGTGGTCGCCGAGTTGCTGGCCTCGGCCCGAGTGCAAGCGAACTACAGCGCTTTGAGTGAAGGTGATAAACGCGAGGTCTTGCTGCGCCAGCTCAACGACGCCCGCCCACTGCGCGTGCCGCACGCACCCTACAGCGCCCACACCCTGGGGGAATTGGCGATTTTTGACGCGGCACGCACCGGCCGCGCACAACTCGGCCCCCACGCCATTCGCCACTGCATCATCAGCCACACCGAGAGCGTGAGCGATCTGCTGGAGGTGCTCTTGCTGCAAAAAGAAGCCGGTCTGATGCACGGTTTGCTAGGCGAAGACGCCCGCACCGACCTGATCGTGGTGCCGCTGTTCGAGACCATCGAGGACTTGGCGCAATCGGCCGCGATCATGCGCGAGTACTACGCCTTGCCCGGCATACGCGCCATGGTGCGCCGCGGCCACAGCGATGGTTACGGCGAACAAGACGTCATGTTGGGCTACTCCGACAGCAACAAAGACGGCGGCATCTTCACCAGCAACTGGTCGCTCTACCAAGCCGAAACCGCCTTGGTGCAACTGTTTGACGAGATGAACGCGCAAGCGCCCAAACACAGCCCGATTGCCCTGCGCATGTTCCACGGCCGCGGCGGTACGGTCGGGCGCGGCGGTGGCCCCAGCTACCAAGCCATCTTGGCGCAGCCGCCAGGCACGGTGCGTGGCCAGATCCGCCTGACCGAACAGGGCGAGGTGATCGGCTCCAAATACGCCAACCCCGACATCGGCCGGCGCAACCTCGAGACCTTGGTGGCCGCGACCTTGGAAGCCACCTTGCTCCAGCCCACACGCAACGCCACGCCCACGTTTTTGAACGCCGCGGCCGACCTCTCGCGCTTGAGCATGGACGCCTACCGTGCCTTGGTTTACGACACACCAGGCTTCACCGACTATTTCTTTGCCGCCACACCCATCCGCGAAATCGCCGAACTCAACATCGGCTCGCGGCCCGCATCGCGCAAAGCCACCCAACGCATCGAAGACCTGCGCGCCATTCCCTGGGGTTTTAGCTGGGGCCAATGCCGCCTGACCTTGCCGGGCTGGTACGGCTTTGGTTCGGCGGTGCAAGCGTTTTTGCAGGCCAACGGCGCCAGTGGCGTGGCCGGACAAAAAGCCCTACTGCAAAACATGTTCAAACAGTGGCCGTTTTTCAGCACCCTGCTCTCCAACATGGACATGGTCATGGCCAAGAGCGATCTCGCTTTGGCCTCGCGCTACAGCGAGTTGGTGCCCGACAAACGCCTGCGCCAGCGCATTTTTGGCGCCATCGAAGCCGAGTGGCACCTCACGGCCAAGGCCTTGTCGACCATCACCGGTGAGAAGCAGCGCTTGGTGGACAACGCGGCCTTGCAGCGCTCCATGCGCCACCGCTTCCCCTACATCGACCCGCTGCACCATTTGCAGGTCGAACTCATCCGCCGTTTCCGCGCCGGAAAAACCGCGGCCGACCGCGACGAAAAGGTGCGCCGCGGTATCCACCTCTCGATCAACGGCATCGCCGCGGGCCTGCGCAACACCGGTTGATTGGTGCCAAAATGGCCCCATGAATTCGCTGACCAACGCCGACTTGCATTGCCACTCTGTCGTGTCCGACGGCACGCTCACGCCCGAGGCCTTGGCCGAGCGCGCCAAAGCCAATGGCGTGGAGTTGTGGGCCATGACGGACCACGATGAAATCGGCGGCCAAGCGCGTGCCATCGCTGCGGCCCGTGCGGTCGGCCTGCCCTACCTCACCGGCACCGAAATCTCGGTCACGTTTTTGAACGTGACGGTGCACATCGTGGGCTTGGGCATGGACCACAAAAGCCCCGAATTGTTCGCGGGCTTGCACGCCACGCGCAGCGGCCGCGAACAACGCGCCCGCGACATGGCCAACGGCCTGGCGCGGGTGGGCATCAAAGGCGCGTTCGAAGGCGCGCTGCAATACGCCGGCAACCCCGAGTTGATTTCGCGCACGCACTTCGCCCGCTTCCTCGTCGAGACCGGGATATGCAAAGACACCAACGAGGTGTTTCGCAAGTACATCAACGACGGCAAACCCGGTTTTGTGCCCCACCGCTGGGCCACCTTGTCCGACGCGGTGAGTTGGATCACCCGCTCGGGCGGCATGGCCATCATCGCCCACCCAGGACGGTACAAATTCACCGCCAACGAAGAGTTCGCTCTGTTCACCGAATTCAAGGCCCACGGGGGCCAGGGTGTGGAGGTGGTGACCGGCGCACACGGACCCGCCGACGTGGTCAAGTACACCGACTTTTGCCGCGAATTTGGTTTGCTGGGCTCGCGCGGCAGCGACTTCCACAGCCCCGAAGAAAGCCACACCGACCTCGGCCGCTTGCCCGACTTGCCTGGCCAAGTCACACCGGTCTGGGAAGCTTTGCAAGACCGCATCCACCACTGATGGTCGCCTGCTGCGGCCTTGCGGCGACAATAGGCGCATGGCGCAGTTTTTCCAAGTTCACCCCGACAACCCCCAAGCGCGCTTGCTCAAGCAAGCCGTGACGGCCTTGCAACAGGGCGGCATTTTGGCTGTGCCCACCGACTCGAGTTACGCCCTGGTCTGCCACTTGGACGACAAGGCTGCGGCCGAGCGCCTGCGCCGCATCCGGGGTGTGGACGACAAACACCACCTCACGCTCTTGTGCCGCGACCTCAGCGAACTGGCCAACTACGCCCGCGTGGACAACCGCCAGTTCCGCCTGCTCAAGCTGGCCACCCCGGGTGCTTACACCTTCATCTTGGAGGCCAGCAAAGAGGTGCCGCGCCGCCTGAGCCACCCCGCGCGCAAAACCATCGGCTTGCGCGTACCCGAACACACCACTTTGCAAGCCCTGTTGGAACTGCACGGCGCACCGCTCTTGGCCACCACCCTGATCGCGCCCGATGAGACCGAACCCATGAACGACGCCGAAGCCATTCGCGACCGTTTCGAGCACGACCTGGCCGCCGTCATCGATGCTGGCGCATGTCATGCCGAACCCACCACGGTGATTGACCTCACGCCCATGGGCGATGGCGACGATCCCGAGGTGCTTCGCAACGGTCGCGGTCCTTTGGCGGCCTTGGGGCTGTGAGCGGCATGGACATCGCACACATCATCACCACCGTCACGGTCTACGCCCTGCCGGTGCTCTTGGCCATCACCTTGCACGAAGCAGCCCACGGCTACGCTGCTTTGCATTGGGGCGACAACACCGCGCAGCGTTTGGGCCGCATCTCCCTCAACCCGCTGCGCCACATCGATCCGTTGGGCACGATCGCCATGCCTTTGTTGTTGTACTTCGCCACTTCGGGTGCGTTTTTGTTTGGCTACGCCAAACCCGTGCCGGTGAATTTCTCGCGCCTGCACAACCCCAAGCGCGACATGGTGTGGGTGGCTTTGGCCGGCCCAGCCAGCAATTGGGTGCAAGCCTTGTTTTGGGCCGCGCTTTGGCTGGTGCTCAACGCCCAAGCCGAACCCGAGGCATTTTTTGTGCAGATGGCCCAAGCCGGCGTGCTCGTCAACCTGGTGATGTTCGCCTTCAACCTGTTTCCCCTGCCGCCACTCGATGGCGGGCGCATCTTGGTGGGCTTGTTGCCCATGCGCTTGGCCATCGCCGTCTCGCGCGTGGAACCCTACGGCTTTTTCATCGTCATGGCCTTGGTGCTGACCGGCGTGGTCGGTGGCCTGTGGCTGCGCCCGCTGATGGCTTGGACGCACTGGAGCATCGAAGCCGTGCTGTGGCCCTTGCGCGCCTTGCTCTGAATTTTTTGGTTTGTTTTTAGTTGGATGATTTGTTCATGACCACCACCCGCGTTCTCACTGGCATCACCACCTCCGGCACGCCCCACTTGGGCAATTACGTGGGCGCCATCCGACCCACGGTGCGCGCCAGCCGCTTGAGCGGTGTTGAAAGCTTTTACTTTTTGGCCGACTACCACGCCCTCATCAAAGTGGGCGACCCGGCGCGCGTGCAGCGCTCCACGCTGGAGATCGCCGCGACTTGGCTGGCCTGTGGCTTGAACGCCGAGCACGTCACCTTTTACCGCCAAAGCGATGTGCCCGAAATCCCCGAGCTGACCTGGTTCTTGACCTGCGTGACCGGCAAAGGCGTGCTCAACCGAGCCCACGCCTACAAAGCCTCAGTCGACAAAAATACCGCCGCAGGCGAAGAGCCCGATGCGGGCGTGACCGCAGGCCTCTTCATGTACCCCGTGCTCATGGGCGCAGACATTTTGATGTTCAACGCCCACCAAGTGCCGGTGGGCCGCGACCAAATCCAACACATTGAAATGGCGCGCGACATGGCCGCGAGCTTCAATCACCTCTATGGCGAGCACTTCACACCGCCCCAAGCCGTGATCGAAGAGCACGTGGCCACCCTGCCCGGCTTGGATGGCCGCAAAATGAGCAAGAGCTACGACAACACCATCCCGCTGTTCACCCCACAAGCCCACCTGCGCAAGCTGATCATGGGCATCGTGACCGACTCCAAAGCGCCCGGCGAGCCCAAGTCCACCGAGGGTTCGGCCCTGTTCCAGCTCTACCAAGCCTTCGCCAGCGCCGAAGAAACCGCCGCGTTTGCCCAAGCCTATGCCCAAGGCATCGCTTGGGGCGAAGCCAAACAACAGGTGTTCGAGCGTCTGGACCAAGAGATCGCACCCATGCGAGAGGTGTACGAACAATTGATGAAAGACCCCTCGGCCATCGAAGCCACCTTGAAGCGTGGCGCCAACAAAGCGCGTGGCATCGCCACCCCCTTCATGGCCCAGCTGCGCCACGCCGTGGGCCTGCGCCCACTGAACACCAGCGCGGGCGGGAAAAGCAAAACTGACAAAACTGCGGTTAGTAGCTTTAAGCAGTACCGAGGCGACGATGGCAAGTTCTATTTCAAACTGCTGGATCCCAAAGGCGGATTGTTGTTGGAAAGCACCGCCTATGAGCACCCCAAAGAAGCGGCCCAAGCCATCCAATCCCTTCAGCAGCAAGGGGCAACAGCCCTTGAAACCTTGAAAAACCGCTTGATTTTGAAGGCCGAAACCGCCCTGGTGCTGAGCGCCTTGGGGTCCTTCTCGCAGCCCTGATCGCAGCCTTTGGAACTGTCAAAAGTCACATCTTTATAGAAATCGACCGTGCTAAACTGTTGCTTATTTGGCTAATACAGTGGCACAAGGGTTTGCTTAGCAGGTGATAAATCTGACAAAGTGATATACTTTGCACTAAATTAACATTTAAGTGCGAAAAATGAGCATCTTTGTTATCGACGATCACCCCCTCATGCGCGAAGCCATCGGCGGTTTGATTCGCCGCTTGCG
Source organism: Hydrogenophaga intermedia (assembly GCA_945890705.1). GTDB lineage: Bacteria > Pseudomonadota > Gammaproteobacteria > Burkholderiales > Burkholderiaceae_C > Hydrogenophaga > Hydrogenophaga miladensis. Next base: position 22,612 of record CAMDCY010000024.1, read on the forward strand.
CCCATCAGCCAAAGTGGTCGAAATTGAGCGCATGAGCAACATGGCCAAGATCTTGGCCGAGCACGGCGAAGCCGAGTTGGTGTGCTTAGATTTGAAAATGCCCGACACCAACGGCGTGTCCGCCGTGCGTGAAATTCGCCAGCTCATGCCAGATACGGTGATCGTGGTGGTCTCGGCCTCCTCGGCCAGCGACTATGCCGATCTCACCCGCGAAGTGGGTGCTAACGCCTACGTTGAAAAGTCCGCTGGCGCCCAAGAAATTGGCCGCGTGCTGCGCGAATACCTCAGCGATGAAGCCGATGACAGCTCAGCGCCCGTGGTGCCCACCAAACTGTCCAAACGCCAAAAGCAACTCTTGCTATTGTTGGACCGTGGCCTGAGTAACCGCGACATCGCCACCGAACTTGAGATCAGCGAGCACACCGTCAAGGTTCACCTGTGGCGCTTGTTCCGCCGCCTCAACGTCAAGAGCCGCTCGCAAGCCAGCCACTTGGCCCGCACTGCTCGCTTGATCGAATTGTGATCAAAACGGCGCTGCGGCGCTGTTAGAATCACGGCTTCGACAAACGACACCGATACAGGAGAGGTGGCAGAGTGGTCGAATGTACCTGACTCGAAATCAGGCGTACGGTTTCCGTACCGAGGGTTCGAATCCCTCCCTCTCCGCCAGTAACTAATCAAAGACGCGCCTTCAGGCGCGTTTTTCATTTCTACCCACCAATTTACCCACCATCATTTATGGTGACTTCTATATGGTTTCACTGGGTAGTTACATACAAATCAAGTGTCTAAAAACTGCTGTAAAAGCAAAAAAGAAGGGTGTGGAAAAAGGGGCCAGGTCTTTTTAGAAGCCGCTTTAGCCTTTTTCCCGCAACCAATAAGCATGAAAATAGTTTTTGACTCTTCAGGGCTAGAGGACTAGACGACCCCCAGAAAGGAGCCAGTCAGAAATTTTGTGTTTGAGGCATACCATGTCACCAAGGAGCATGTATGCCAAGCAAGACAAAGAAGGCTGCAGCCGCACAGGCGCTGGTACGACTGACCTGCGGTGACGCGACACTGCTGACGCGAATTACCAGCCATGTCGTCGAGGGCTTGCTGCTAGTGTCTTGCATGCTGGCGTTGTGACCCCCAGGTGGTGCTATATTTCAACTCGTGCGGTTGGATTTTCTATCCACTTAAAACAGCATAAAGCCGGAGCGAAAACCATGCAGATTTCAATGCCAAGGGTGATCGATAACGGACGCGCCCTTGAAGTGTCTTTTGATGGTGATGCCCACCGCTTTCATGCACTGTGGCTCCGCGATAACGCGCGCGATGACAAGACCCGCAGCCCCGGAAATGGCCAGCGCTTGATCACCATTCTCGATATTCCGGCAGAGACGCGGATTGCCGAGGCAAAGGTATCGAACGGCACCATGTCTCTTCGTTTCGAGCCGGAAGGCAAGGTGGTGAACTATGATGCCGCCTGGCTCGCCGCAAATGCCTATGATGCAAGCACAACGCTTGAACCAGGCTGGACGGCACCCGAAATCCAGCGCTGGGATTCGCAGCTGCACAATCAGGTGCCCACAGGTTCATGGCCTGAAGTTTCAATCGATCGTGCTGCCCTCGGCCGCTGGCTGCATAGAGTACGCCGCTACGGCTTTGCCGTGATGACCGATACGCCAACGGAGTCAGGCTCGCTGTGCAAGGTCGCCGAACTCTTTGGCTATGTGCGCGAAACCAACTACGGGCGCTGGTTCGAGGTACGCGCTGAAGTGAACCCCAATAATTTGGCTTACACCAACCTCGGTCTTCAGGCCCATACGGACAATCCCTACCGCGATCCCGTGCCGACGCTGCAGATTCTCGCCTGCCTTGAGAACTCCGTGGACGGAGGAGATTCGATTGTCGTTGATGGCTTCAAGGTGGCGGAGCGGCTCAAAGCCGAAAACCCCTCGGGCTTCGAACTGCTCACGAAACACTGCGCGCGCTTTGCCTATGAGGGGGCCAAAGGCATCAGGCTGCGCTCCAAGCGCCCGCTGATCGAGCTTGGCCCCGATGGCGAACTGATCGCAGTGCGATTCAACAACCGGTCCGCTGCGGCCTTCACAGATACACCGTACAACGACATGGAGGCCTACTACGCCGCCTACCGCCGCTTCGCCGAACTGATCGAGGATCCCTCGATGGAGGTCACCTTCAAGCTGAAACCTGGAGAATTGTTTATCGTCGACAACACCCGGGTGCTACATGCGCGAAAGGGCTTCTCCAGCACTGGCCGCCGCTGGCTACAGGGCTGCTATGCCGACAAGGACGGACTGCTTTCGACGCTCGCTGCCATCGAAGAAGAGGGACTGCTGTCATGACCGCGCCAAAGCTCGACAAGGCCAACATCGTCGCCTTCATCGCCGACATCTTCGAGCGGCGCGGTGCTGAATCCTATCTGGGAGAACCCGTCACCATGTCGCAGCACATGCTGCAGGGCGCGGTGCTGGCGGAGAAAGAGGGCGCTTCGGAGGAACTGGTCTCAGCCGCGCTCCTTCACGATATCGGGCACTATACGTCCGAATTCGGACCCTATTCTCCGGAAGACACACAGGACAATTACCACGAGGAATCGGGCGCCAAGGTGCTTGCACCCTTCTTTCCGCCGGTCATCACTGAATGCGTCAGGCTTCATGTGCTGGCCAAACGCTATCTGTGCGCTACCGATAAGGCCTATTACGACCGTCTGTCGGAAGCTTCGAAGCACACGCTATCCCTGCAGGGCGGGCCGATGAGTGCGGAAGAGGTGACGGAATTCGAAAAGAATCCCTTCCACAGGGAAGCCGTGCGCGTGCGCATATGGGATGACGAAGGCAAGAAGCCAGACATGGAGACGCCTTCCTTCCAGCACTACATGCCGATGCTACAACGCGTCGTAGGAGTCTAGATACCGTGGTTTGCTAAAAAAATAACTCTGTAATTTCAGTTGTTATGGCAAATAGACAACCGGATCAGCGAAGGATCACCGCCATTAAGCCGGACTTGTGGATTCAACTTTGTTTGGTGATCCTTGGCCTTCTCACAGTGGGTTCAGCGTCCGCTTGCTCTTGCGGTGGGCCGGGGGACGAATCCCGGCCGCTTTTCAGAGTTGAATGCGTTGATCGGTCCTTTTGCCTGAGAGTTTCCGGGGCGGTTGCTCCTTCGGCGCCTGCGAGTTGCAGGTCTCTCCCGATCAGCGACCATATTTTAACTGGATCGTGGGTGGACTGAACGATTCCATTCGGTTTGACTCACAATCGTCACCATGAAACGCCTGTCCTCTTATTTTTTCCGCGGCCTGATCACCTTCTTGCCCGTGGGCTTGACGATCTACGTGCTCTACCTGT
>CAMDCY010000025.1 GCA_945890705.1 Hydrogenophaga intermedia
TGTGCGCCAGTCCGATGGTGAGGTGGTGTACTTCCCGTCGAACCTGGTGGAAAACCTGTTCGTGAGCAACGGCATGAGCGCGGGCAACACGCTGGTCGAAGCGCAGGTGCAGTGCCTGTCGGAAATTTTTGAGCGGGCCGTCAAGCGCGAGATCCTGGAAGGCGAAATGGCCTTGCCCGACGTGCCGCCGGAAGTGCTCGCCAAATACCCCGGCATCGTGGCCGGCATCGAGGCCTTGGAAGCGCAGGGCTTCCCGGTCTTGGTAAAAGACGCGTCGCTGGGTGGTCAGTACCCTGTGATGTGCGTGACCCTGATGAACCCGCGCACCGGCGGTGTGTTCGCGTCGTTTGGCGCGCACCCACGCATGGAAGTGGCGCTGGAGCGCAGCCTGACCGAGCTGCTGCAGGGGCGAAGTTTTGAAGGCCTCAACGACTTGCCCGCGCCCACCTTCACCAGCAACGCCGTGACCGAGCCCAACAACTTCGTGGAGCACTTCATCGACTCCAGCGGCATCGTGTCGTGGCGCTTTTTCAGCGCGCAATCGGACTTTGAATTTGTGGAGTGGGACTTTTCTGCCAAGGGAGCCGATGCCACGGCCCAAGAGGCCGCCACGCTGTTCGGCATTCTGCAAGCCATGGGCAAAGAGGCCTATGTGACGGTGCACGACCAACTGGGCGCCACCGCCTGCCGCATCTTGGTGCCCGGTTATTCTGAGGTCTACCCCGTCGATGACCTGATTTGGGACAACACCAACAAAGCGCTCTTGTTCCGCGCCGATGTGCTCAATCTGCACCAATTGGACGACGAGGCACTGGCGGCCTTGATCGAGCGCTTGGAGAACAACGAGCTGGACGATTATTTGGACATCGCCACGCTGATCGGCATCGAATTCGACGACAACACGGTGTGGGGCCAGCTCACGGTGATGGAGCTCAAGCTCCTGATCCACCTGGCTTTGCAGCAGTTGGAAGAGGCTCATCAGCTGGTGGGGGCCTTCCTGCAATACAACGACAACACGGTGGAGCGCCGCTTGTTTTATCAAGCCCTGAACGTGGTGCTGGAAGTGACGCTGGACGACGAACTGGCGCTGGAAGACTACGTGGTGAATTTCCGGCGCATGTTTGGCGATGAGCGCATGGACGCGGCCATCGGTTCGGTGGAGGGCACGGTGCGCTTTTATGGCCTCACACCCACCAGCTTGCAGCTGGAGGGCTTGGACCGACACCAGCGCTTGCTCGACAGCTACAAAAAGCTGCACGTGGCGAGGGCTCGTGCAGCGGGCAAGCCCAGCTTAGGTTAAACCGGGCAGCCCTCCACCACAGCTCATGCAGTGACGCGGGGGTTCAGGCCGGTGCCCAAGCGTGTTGGCGCAGTTCGTCCAAGCTCACGTAAGCCAAGGCTTTCATGTGTGTGCTGACCAAAACCACCGGGGGCGCCACGCCGGCGTGGAGGGCTTCGACCCAACGGTTGGCGCACAAGCACCAGCGGTCGCCGGGTTTCAAACCCGCGAAGCGGTGTTCGGGAAGAGGGGTGGTGAGGTCGTTGCCGCGGGCCTTGGAAAACGCCAAGAAGTCGGCCGTGACGCGGGCGCAGATAACGTGGGTGCCGTGGTCGTTGGCGCTGGTGTTGCAACAACCGTCGCGGAAAAACCCGGTCAGGGGGTCAAAAGAGCAAGGCACCAGGTCCTCACCCAAGACGTTTTTGGTGGCTAATGTCATAACCCCGATTGTGTCTTGGTATCGGTGCTCTGGTGTTTCGCAAGGACAAATCCGCAAGCGCAACTGACACCATTCACCATTCCACTGAACTGGCTCAAACGCTGACAAGCGGTGTTTGCGTTGTAGGCGTGATGAAGTGTTTGTGTTGATTGAGAAAAATCACCAAAATAATGATATTTTTAGGATATCTATAAATACAAGGGATTCAGCATGCTAATTACTTTGGTGGGTTTTGCCTTTTTCTTTGGCATTTTGTTGAGCCGTTTGGGGCTGCCACCCATGGTGGGCTTCTTGGTGGCGGGTTTTGCTTACAACCTAGCGGGCTTTGAGACGCCCAGTGGCCTGCAATTGGTGGCCGATATGGGTGTGACCCTGCTCTTGTTCACCATCGGATTGAAGCTGGACCTCAAAGGATTGGCCAAGACCGAAATTTGGGGAACTTCGCTGGCCCACATCGTGGTCTCGACCGTGTTTTTCACCTCGGTGATTTGGGTGGCGCAGCAACTGATTCCTTTGCCATTGTTTGACTTGTCGCTGATGGCGATGGTGGTGTTGGGTTTTGCTTTGTCTTTTTCCAGCACCGTGTTTGCGGTCAAGGTACTGGAAGACAAGGGCGACATGTCGACCTTTTACGGCAAGGTGGCCATTGGCATTTTGGTGATGCAAGACGTCTTCGCGGTGGTGTTTTTGGCCGTGAGCGAAGGCAAGTACCCCACGGTGTGGGCACTGCTGGTGTTGTTGCTTTTGTTGCCTCTGGTGCGCAAGCTCATTTACAAACTGCTCGACTCGGCGGGCCATGGTGAATTGTTGGTGCTCAGCGGTTTGTTTTTTGCGCTGGGTGCAGGCTTTGAGTTTTTCAAAGCGGTGGGTTTGAAAGGCGATCTGGGTGCGCTGATCTTGGGCGTGGTGATCGCCAATCACCCCAAAGCCTCAGAACTGGCGAAATCGCTGTTCAGTTTTAAAGAACTGATGCTCGTGGGCTTCTTCTTGTCGGTGGGCATGCAAGGATTGCCCGATGTGCCGATGTTGCTGACGGCCTTGTTTTTGTGCCTCTTGTTGCCGTTTAAAACCTTTCTGTACTACGCCATCGTGGTGCGTTTTGGTTTGCGTTCGCGCACCTCTTTGTTCACGTCCTTGAGCTTGGCGAACTACTCCGAGTTTGGTTTGATCGTGGCCGCATTGGGTGTGGCTCAAGGATGGTTGTCGGTGGATTGGTTGATCATCGTGGCCATTGCGGTGAGCGTGAGTTTTGCGTTTGCTTCGCCGTTCAGCATGGGTTCTGAAGGGGCCTACCAGCGCTTCAAATTGTTCTGGGACCGATTCCAAAAAGCCACCTTGCACGCCAAAGACCAAATGCTGGACACCGGTGATGCCAAGGTGCTGATCATCGGCATGGGCCGTGTGGGCTCGGGTGCTTACGACGAGTTGGAAACGGTGTGGCCGGGTCAAGTGCTGGGCATTGAGCACAACGCAGCCAAAGCCGATTTTGAACGTGCTGCTGGACGCAACGTCAAGGTGGGGGACGCCACCGACACCGATTTTTGGAACACCATCAAGGCTTCCAACGGCAAAGAGTTGATCGTCCTGGCCATGCCCAGCCACCACAGCAACGTCTACGCCGCGCAGCAAATTCGCAAGGCGGGTTTGGATTGTCAGGTGGTGGCCATCGCCAAGTTTGGCGAAGAGGTGGGTGAACTCGATGAGCTGAATGTGCCTTCGTTCAACATGTATTCCGAAGCGGGTTTGGGCTTGGCCCGTCACGCCTTGGACGCCATGTCGATCAAGAAGTCGGCCTGATTGGGCCCCGTACCCAGGGGTTTTACAAACGAGACAAACGCTGCAGCGCCGACTGCAGCGTGCTGTCTTCTTTGGCGAAACAAAACCGTATGACTTGCTGGTCAAACCCGTTGCCGTAAAAGGCCGACAGCGGGATGGCGGCCACGCCGATCTCGCGCGTGAGCCACTGGCAAAAATCCGCCTCAGGCAAGTCGCGCTCGGGTACGGCCAAGTCGGCGATGCTCACACACTGAAAGTAGGTGCCTTCGCTGGGCAGCAAGCGAAAGCGGGTGGCGGCCAAACCTTCGCGAAACAGATCGCGCTTGCGCTGGTAAAACGCACCCAGCTCAAGGTAAGGCTTGGGGTCGGCCATGAAGGCCGCCAAAGCGTGTTGCATTGGTGTGTTAACCGTGAACACGTTGAATTGGTGAACCTTGCGAAACTCGGTCGTTAGTGCGGCGGGCGCCACCACGGTGCCGACTTTCCAGCCGGTGACGTGGTAGGTCTTGCCAAAGCTGCTGACGATGAAGGCGCGCTCGGCCAGGGCCGGGAAACGGGCGGCGCTTTGGTGTTGCTGGCCGTCGAACACCATGTGTTCGTAAACCTCGTCGCTGATGAGCAGCACCTTGGTGGGCGCCAGGATGTCTTGCAGGCGGCGCATGTCAGCGTCGCTCCAGACCATGCCGCTGGGGTTGTGCGGGCTGTTGATGATGATTGCGCGGGTACGCGGTGTGATCGCTTGTGCGATGGCGTCGAAGTTGGGGCGAAACGTGCCGTGCACCAAGGGTACGCGCACGACCACACCACCGGCGAGTTCAATGTTGGGCACGTAGGTGTCGTAACAGGGTTCGAGAACGACGACCTCATCGCCCGGATGGACTACCGCCAACACGATGGTCAGGATGGCTTGGGTGGCACCGGCAGTGACTGTGACCTCAGAGTTGGCGTCCACCGATCGGCCATAGAGTGCGTGCATTTTGGCGGCCATGGCCTGGCGCAGGGCTGGTACACCAGGCATGGGCGGGTACTGGTTGTGGCCCGCGGCCATGGCGTCGGTGACGGCCTGTGGCAAGGCGGGATCGCATGCAAAGTCGGGGAAACCTTGACCCAAGTTGACGGCACCGGTCTCGGTGGCCAAGGCCGACATGACGGTGAAGATGGTGGTGCCGACGTTGGGCAGGCGAGAGCGCAGTTCGGTGGGGTTCATCTCGGTCTCACAGGCTGTAGTTGTCTGGGGTGCCGCTCATGGTTTTTTGAATCAGGTCGGCCGTCAACCGGTCGCTGAGCAACTCGGCAAAGCGCAAAACAAATTGGCGCAAATAGGTGCCGCGTTTGAAGGCCACACGGGCCAGGTTGCGCCCAAAGAGTTGACCTGCGGGCCTCGCCACCAGCGAGCCCAAGGGGTCGTGGCCTTGCATCGCCATCTCGGCGATGATGCCCACGCCCATGCCCAAACCCACATAGGTTTTGATCACGTCGGAGTCGATCGCTTCGAGGACGATGTTGGGGTTCAAGCCGCGCTGGGCAAAAGCTTGGTCGATGCGGGTGCGACCGGTGAAGCTGGGGTGGTAGGTGATGATGGGCTCTTGGGCCAAGTCTTCCAAGGTGATGCGCTCTTGCGCCACCAAGCGGTGCCCCTGTGGCAACACCAACAAGTGTTGCCATTCGTAACAAGGCAGGGTGATGAGGTCGGGAAAGTCGTTGAGTGACTCGGTGGCCACGCCAATGTCGGCGATGTCGTCCATCAGCATGCGTGCGACCTGCTCCGGCGAACCTTGGTGCAAGCTGATCTTCACGTCGGGCATTTCCTGACGCAGTTGGGCCACGGGTGTGGGCAAGACATAACGCGCTTGGGTGTGAGTGGTGGCGATAGACAAAGTGCCTTGGTCTTGGTGCGCAAAATGCTCGCCGATGCGTTTGAGATTGTTGACCTCCAACATGATGGCTTCTATGCTTTTGAGCACCTGCAGACCCGGCTCGGTGACGTGCTTGATGCGCTTGCCGTGACGCGCAAAAATGTCCACACCGAGCTCTTGTTCCAGCTCCAAGATGGCCTTCGAGACACCGGGTTGTGAGGTGTGCAGGGCTTTGGCGGTTTCCGTCAAATTGAGCTTGCGCCGAACAGCTTCTTGGACGAATCGAAATTGGTGCAGGTTCATGGCGGTCAAAAAGTGTCAACGGCGCAGGACCAGCCAGCCAAAGGCGCTGAGCGAGACCAAGGAATACAGAATGGATGGCACTCCAGCGGCGATCCAAGGCGTCCATTGCCTCAGGTTACCAATGAAGCCAAACATGTTGTTGAGCAAGAAAAAGCTGATCCCGATCATCACACCGATGAACACATACCCCGCCACACCGCCCGAGCGCGCGTGCAGATAAGCAAAGGGCAGTGCCAGCACCACCATCACCAAACAACTCAAGGGATAAAACACCTTGCGCCAAAACTCAATTTCGTAACGCTGTGCGCTTTGATTGTTGTTGTTGAGGTGCTGGATGTAGCCAAACAAATCCACGGTGCGCATGCGTTCGGGACGCAGCAGAGCCACAGCCACCATTTCCGTGGTGATGTCGGTGGTCCAAGCCAATTGCTTGAATTCTTTGATGATCAAGGGGCTGGTGTTGCCCTTCAATTGACTGTCTTGGAACTCGCGCCGTTGCACTTGCTGCAGCACCCAACCTCCGTTTTCTATGGTGCCTTGTTGTGCGCGGATGGTCGAGACCATAGCGCCGTCGTTGGTGAATTCAAAAATTTGAATTTTTTCCAATTCGCGGTCGGCATTCATGGCGCCGACGTTGATTGAAAAGTGCCGTTCGCCTTGCCTCTCTTTGAGCCAAACCCCCGTAGCGCCTTGGCTGATGCGGCCTTCAAAACGGGCCTTGAGCAACTGGGCTTTTTGTGCGGTCCATGGTGCCAAGTAATCGCCCATGGCAAACGTCATCACAACGAACACCGCGCCCAATCCCAGCAGGGTGCGCAAAGCCCGCCAAGGGCCCAATCCGCTGGTGCGCAAAATGGTGTACTCGGAGGTGTTGGCCATGCGAGCCAATACCCACACCGTGCCGATTAACACCGCCATCGGCAACAGCTCATAAATCCGGTTGGGGGTCTGCAAACCGATGTAAGCCAGTACGTGGTGAAGGCCGTAACGCAACCCTGGCTGGTCAATCGCCACACGGCCTATGTCCTTGAGCTCGTCGACCAAGTCAAAGAACAAGAACAGGGCCAAGAACGCCAGCAAGACAAAGCCCACCGCACGAAGAATTTCACCGTAGACGTACCGACGCCAAGTGCTCATGTGCTGACTCCCGCGCCGGTGACGTTCGATGGCTTGAGCAGGTCTCGCCAACGGAGGTTGTTTTGCCGTAGCCACAGCAAGCCCAGCGCCAGCAAGGCCAAGGGTAGGTGAATCAGCACCAAGCCCGTGGTCATACCCAGCGAGCCACTGGCCACCCAGCTCTTGGCCACACTAACCAAGTTGTAATAAACGACAAAGGTCAGCAGGGCGGTCATGAGCTGGCCGCCTTTGGCTGCGCGCGGGTTGGCATGGGTCATGGCCACAGCCAGCAACACCAAGTTGATGGTGGTCAAAATCATGCCAACGCGCCAACCCAACTCGGCTTTGTTGATGGGGGTGGGGTTGAGCCACAAATCCCAAGTGTGAATGGCCGAAGCTGGGGTGCCGAGGCTAGCTTGATTTTTGGCCTGGTTGATTTGCACGCCATAGGTTTCAAAGTTGCTCAAGGTGAGCGATTGACCCACATTGTTGATGTCCAAGCGTTGGCCTTGACTGAGCATCAAAAATTGCCGGTCGTCTGACCATTCCACCTTGCCGGTGCGTGCCGTCGTGATGCTTTCACGCCCCTCAGGGCTGATGGCGTAGACAAAGATGTTTTTGCCGGTGCCCGCTTCGGCCCCTTTTTCGATGAAGAAAACGCGGCGTCCATCGCTGGACTCACGGAATTGCCCAGGCGCCACTCGGTCGAGATCGCCCCGGCGCTCAAAGCGGTCTTTGAACAATGCAATTTGCTGGTTGGTCCAAGGCCACGCCAGCAGTTGCAGCGACGCAGCCACGAGCAAGATGGGCCAAGTGAATTTCAAGACTGGTTTGAGCAAATGGCTCAACGATAGGCCGCTGGACAGCCAGATGGACATTTCACTGTCACGGTACATGCGCGCGATGGTCGAGACCACTGAGATGAACAATGCCAAAGCCAGCAGGATCGGCATGCGCCCTAAGATCGTGTAGCCCAAGACCAGCAGGATCTCTTGCGGGTTGACTTTGCCGGACGAGGCTTGGCCCAGCGTGCGGATCAACAGCATGGTCAGCACAATCGTGAACAGGACCACCAAGGTGGCCCCAAAACTGCGGGCCAGCTCTTTGCGAATGGAGGAATGGAATAACATCGTGTATCAACGGTAAAACACGATTATGAACTTCCAAACCAAAACCCTCGATTGGGCGCAAGCTGCCAACCTGTCTGTTGATGCTTTGTTGGTCTTGGTGCCAGAAAAAGCCCGAGTGCCGTCTTCGGCCAAAGATCCCTTGAGCCAGATGGCTCGCCAAGCTTTGGCGGCTGGAGATTTGTCGGCCGCCGCCAAAACCTTGTCGGCCTATAGATTGGCTGGGGTGAAGGCCCCGCGGGTGGTGTTTGCGTTCGTGAGCGATGTTTCTGCCGCCGTGCTGCGCCAGGCCGTGGCCAGCGCCATGGCGGCCATTAAGCAGCCGGGCGTGAAGCACCTGGGCGTGGTGACGAGCCTGATGGGCAAGCCAGAGCTGGCGGCTCTGCAACCGATCATGCTGGCTTTGGGCGATGCCACTTACAGCTACACCGAAACCAAACCATCGGCCAAGGCCCGCGAACTCAACAAGGTCACCTTGGGGCTAAGCCATGCGCCCGCAGCCCAGTTGGCTTTTGAGCAAGCCTGGGCCACGGTGCGAGGGGTGGAATTGGCCAAAGAATGGGCCAACCGCCCCGGCAACCACGCCACCCCATCCTGCTTGGCAGAAGTCGCCAAGGCGCTGGGACGCCCCGCTGGGTTTTCCACCGAGGTCTTGGGCCCCAAAGAAGTGGCCAAATTGGGCATGGGCGCGTTCATGGCGGTGGCCCAAGGCTCGGCCGAACCCCTGCGTTTCATAGTCCTGCGCTACAACGGCGCGGCCCGCACGCAAGCCCCAGTGGTGTTGGTGGGAAAAGGCATCACTTTTGACACGGGTGGCATCTCCATCAAACCTGCGGGCGAGATGGACGAGATGAAGTTCGACATGGGCGGCGCGGCCAGCGTGTTGGGTGTGTTCGAAGCCTTGGCCCATTCGCGACCCAAACTCAACGTGGTGGGCTTGATTCCCAGCTGCGAAAACATGCCCGATGGCCTAGCCGTTAAACCGGGCGATGTGGTCACCAGCATGAGCGGTCAAACGATCGAGGTGCTCAACACCGACGCCGAAGGCCGCTTGATTTTGTGTGACGCCCTGTCGTACGCCAAGCGCTTCAAGCCGCACAGCGTGATCGACGTGGCCACCTTGACGGGTGCGTGTGTGATCGCCCTAGGCGCGGTGCGCAGCGGTTTGTTCTCGGGTGATGATGCCTTGGCACAGGCCATTAGCCAAGCCGGTGAGCGTTCGCACGACCTGTGCTGGCGCATGCCCTTGGACGACGCTTATGCCGAAGGCCTGAAGTCCAACTTTGCCGACATGGGCAACATCGCTGGGCGTGCTGCAGGCTCCATCACCGCGGCGAAGTTTTTGCAAAAATTCACCGCCGACATGCGTTGGGCACATTTGGACATCGCTGGCACGGCTTGGCGCAGCGGCGCGGCCAAGGGCTCCACGGGTCGACCCGTGCCGCTCCTGCACCAGTACCTGTTGGACGTCGCCAGCGGCCAAGCCAAACTGGCTTGAGTCTCGCCAGCATGGGTAAGGTGGTTTTTCACACCGGCGTGGCCAACAAGGTCGACTACATCGCACGCTTGGTGCGCAAGGGCAGCCGCCAAGGCGCTCGCATGGTGGTGGTCTGTGAAGATCCCGCGGCGGTCTCGACGACCCTTTGGGGTGGTGCGCCGGTGGACTTTGTCGTCCATGCCACGGCGCAGTCCGATGCCGCGACCTGGTTGGCTTCCAACGTGGTCTTGATGACATCGCCCTCGGTGCCTGGACGCGACCTTTCCCGAGACGTGTTGGTCAATGCCTGTGAGGCTTGGCCTGAAGCGCATGCCCATTATTTGCGGGTGATCGAACTGGTCGGACAAGCCCCGGGCGATGTGTCCGCGGGGCGCGAACGTTGGAAGAAGTACACAGCGGCAGGCGTGCAACCCGACAAGCTGGGGTGAACCCTAGGTTTTGGGCCCGAATCACCCCTCCATGGGGTGCTTGGAGCATAAAAAGCAGCCGCTTTGAGGGGCTGAGCGCTGAAAGAGTTCCGAATTTCGGTTATCTTTCGTCTGGTGGAGCGACTCCTAACAGACTCCGCGTAACAACTCACCCTTCCATTAGAGGATTCTCATGAACCTGAACATCAAATTGGCCGTCATCGCCGCTGCTGTGGCTTTGGCCGCTTGTGGCAAAAAAGAAGAAGCCGCCAGCACCGAACAAGTGATCAAAATCGGTCACGTTGGTCCCACCAGCGGTGGCATCGCCCACTTAGGTAAAGACAACGAAAACGGCGCCAAGATGGCCATTGAAGAACTCAATGCCGCCAAGCTGATGATCGACGGCAAGCCCGTCAAATTCGAATTGTTGGCCGAAGACGACGCCGCTGATCCCAAGCAGGGCACGGCCGCCGCCACCAAGTTGGTCGACGCCAAAGTCAACGGCGTGATCGGTCACTTGAACTCTGGTACCACCATCCCCGCTTCGCAGATCTACAACGACGCTGGTATCCCCCAAATCTCGCCTTCCGCGACCAACCCCAAGTACACCCGTCAGGGCTACGCTGGCGTGTTCCGCGTGGTGGCCGATGACGTGCACCTTGGTGGTACCTTGGGCAAATACGCTGTGGAAACTCTCAAAGCCAAAAAAGTGGCTGTGATCGATGACCGCACCGCTTACGGTCAAGGTGTGGCCGATGAATTCGAAAAAGGCGCCAAAGCCGCTGGTGCTGAAATCGTGGGTCGTGAATTCACCAACGACAAAGCCACCGACTTCAACGCCATCTTGACCACCCTGAAGGCCAAGAAGCCCGACGTCGTGTTCTTCGGTGGCATGGACGCCGTGGCCGGCCCCATGATTCGCCAGATGAAGCAACTCGGCATCAACGCCAAGTTCATGGGTGGCGACGGCATCTGCTCGAGCGAATTGCCCAAGTTGGCTGGTGACGCCATGAGCGACGAGCTGGTTTACTGCGCTGAAGCCGGTGGTGTTGAAGGCGAGCAAAAAGCAGGTATGGAAAAATTCCGCGCAGACTTCAAAGCCAAGTTCGGTGCTGACGTCCAGGTTTACGCGCCTTATGTGTACGATGCCGTGCACGTGATGGCCAAAGCCATGGTCAACGCCAACTCGGCCGACCCCGTCAAGTACCTGCCCGCACTGAAGGCCATTGAGCACAAAGGCGTGACTGGCAACATCGCTTTCGATGAAAAAGGCGACATCAAGAACGGCGCTTTGACGCTGATGACCTACAAGGGCGGTGAGCGCACCACCTTGGCCGTCATTCGCTGATCCTTCGCGATCTACGCTGCAAAAAGCCACCCATTGGGGTGGCTTTTTCTTTGGTGCTTCGGGGTGTTTCGTTTGTAAGCTGGCGTGCCTAAAATGCAGGCAACCGCACGCCACCTATGTGTGGCTCACACCGAAAGATGACCGTGCCCAAAACCTTACCCCCCACCGCGCCCAGCGAATCGCTTCGCGTCATCAAGAAGTACCCCAACAGGCGCTTGTACGACACCCAAACCTCCACTTACATCACCTTGACCGAGGTGAAGGCCCTGGTGATGTCCGCCGCGAGATTTGTCGTTCGCGACGCCAAAACCAACGAAGACCTCACGCGCAGCATCTTGTTGCAAATCATTTTGGAAGAAGAGACGGCGGGTGCCCCCATGTTCACCGAACAGGTCTTGGCCAACATCATTCGGTTTTACGGGCACACCATGCAAGACTTCATGGGTTCTTATCTCGAAAAGAACGTGCAGATCTTCATGGACATTCAAGACAAACTCTCGCAGAAAACCAATGGTCTGACGCCTGAGATGTGGCAGCAGTTCATGGTCTCTCAGTCGCCCGTCATGCAGGGCATGGTCGGCAGTTATATGGACCAGTCCAGTGCGGCTTTTGTGAAGATGCAAGAGCAGATGAACAAAAACAGCGAAGCCATGTTGGCCGCTTTGGGCCTCAAGCGCTGAAGGCTGGCTTGTGTCTGAGACAATGCGCTCATGACCGAAACCACCGTTATCCAACAGCCCCCCAAAGTGGGCTTTGTCAGCCTGGGTTGCCCCAAGGCTTTGACCGACTCCGAACTCATCCTCACGCAGCTCAGCGCCGAGGGTTACCAAACCTCTAAAACCTTTGCCGGTGCCGATCTGGTTATCGTCAACACCTGCGGTTTCATTGACGACGCCGTCAAAGAAAGCTTGGACACCATCGGTGAGGCCTTGGCCGAAAACGGCAAGGTCATCGTGACCGGTTGTTTGGGCGCGCGAGCCGGCGAGGGCGGGCACAACCTGGTGCGACAGATGCACCCCAGTGTCTTGGCCGTCACCGGACCGCACGCCACCGACGAGGTCATGGCCGCGGTGCACCTGCACCTGCCCAAACCCCACGATCCGTTCGTGGACCTGATTCCGCCCCAAGGCATCAAGCTCACACCGCGCCACTACGCCTATCTCAAGATCAGCGAAGGCTGCAACCACCGCTGCACCTTTTGCATCATCCCGTCCATGCGCGGCGACTTGGTCAGCCGACCCATCGGCGACGTCTTGAGTGAGGCGCGTAAGCTGTTCGAAGCGGGCGTCAAGGAACTGTTGGTGGTCAGCCAAGACACCTCGGCTTATGGCGTGGACATCCAATACCGCACCGGCTTTTGGGACGGCAAACCGGTCAAGTCCAAACTGTTTGATTTGGTGCGCAGCTTGGGCGAGTTGGGCAAGACCTACGGTGCTTGGGTGCGCCTGCATTACGTCTACCCCTATCCGCACGTCGACGACATCATTCCCTTGATGAACGAAGGCTTGTGCTTGCCCTACCTCGATGTGCCGCTGCAGCACAGCCACCCCGATGTGCTCAAGCGCATGAAGCGCCCGGCCAGCGGTGAGAAAAACTTGGAGCGCATCGCGCGTTGGCGCGAGATGTGTCCCGAATTGGTGGTGCGCAGCACCTTCATCGCGGGCTTTCCGGGCGAGACCGAAGCCGAGTTTCAGCACCTCTTGGATTTTGTGGCCGAGGCGGGCATCGACCGAGCCGGTTGCTTTGCGTATTCGCCCGTACAAGGCGCGGCCGCAAACGAGCTGGCCAACCCCGTGCCGCAAGCGCTGCGCGAAGAGCGTCAAGCGCGCTTCATGGCCGTGGCCGAGTCGGTGTCGACCGAGCGCTTGAAGCGCCGCATCGGCGCGACCATGCAGGTCTTGGTCGATCATGCGCCGGGTTTGGGCAAAAAGGGTGGAGTGGGTCGCTCGCACGCCGATGCGCCAGAGATCGACGGCGTGGTGCGTTTGTTGCCACCGCAAAAGATCAGCAAAACCATGAAGGTGGGCGAGTTCACCTCGGCACGCATCGTCGACACCGAAGGCCACGATTTGGTGGCGCAGCCCATTTGACACGTTCGCGTGTTACTGTGAGGCCATGCATCACAAAAAATAAAGGCCTGCACAACGTGCAAGCCTTTATGATTGGTGCCCAGGAGAGGACTCGAACCTCCACGCCTCTCAGCGCTAGTACCTGAAACTAGTGCGTCTACCAATTCCGCCACCTGGGCATTTCAGGAAAAACAAAATTTTAGCAGATAAAGTGAATCAAAACAGCAGCCTGATGGCAGAAATTGAAGGCACCGTCTCGGGTCACCGCGATGGACACGGCTTTGTGGTGTGTGATGACGGAAAACCCGACATCTACTTGCCATCCAACGAGATGCGAGCGGTCTTGCACAAAGACCGCGTCAAGGTCCGCATCGTTCGCCAAGACCGCAAGGGCCGCCCCGAAGGTCGTGTGACCGAAATCGTCGAGCGCTCCAACGCGCCCATCATCGGTCGCTTGCTGCAAGAAAGCGGCATTTGGTTGGTGGCCCCTGAGGACAAACGTTACGGCCAAGATGTGCTGGTGCCCAAGTCGGGCATTGGTGCAGCCAAAGCAGGACAAGTGGTTGTGGTTGAGTTGACCGAGCCACCAGCCTTGTACGGCCAGCCCGTGGGTCGTGTCAAAGAAGTGCTCGGTGAGATTGACGACCCAGGCATGGAGATCGAAATCGCGGTACGCAAATACAGTGTGCCGCACGTGTTCTCGGATGCCGCCTTGGCCCAGGCACGCACATTGCCCGATCATGTGCGCAGCAGCGATCACCACCAGCGTGTGGACTTGCGCGACGTACCGCTCGTCACCATCGATGGTGAAGACGCCCGCGACTTTGACGATGCGGTGTATTGCGAGCCCGCCAAGGTCGGCCGCGGCAAGGGCTACCGATTGTTGGTGGCGATTGCCGATGTCAGTCACTACGTGCAAACCGGTTCGGCCATTGATGTGGATGCTTACGATCGCGCCACCTCGGTGTATTTCCCGCGCCGCGTGATCCCCATGTTGCCGGAGAAGCTCTCCAATGGCCTGTGCTCGCTCAACCCCGGTGTCGAGCGCTTGTGCATGGTCTGCGACATGCTCGTCACGGCCAAGGGCGATGTGCACGCCTACCAGTTTTACCCCGCGGTGATGTTCAGCCATGCACGCTTAACGTACACCGAGGTGGCGGCGATTTTGTCCAACACCCGTGGTCCCGAAGCGCAGCACCGAAAAGGCGTGGTGCCGCATCTGCTGCACCTGCACGAGGTCTACAGAGCCTTGTTGGCTGCGCGTCAGGTGCGCGGAGCCGTGGATTTTGAAACGACCGAAACCCAAATCGTGTGTGATGAAGCGGGGCGCATCGAAAAAATCGTGCCGCGCACGCGCAACGAAGCCCACAAGCTCATCGAAGAAGCCATGTTGGCGGCCAACGTGTGTTCGGCCGACTTCATTGGACAGGGCAAACACGTGGGGCTGTTTCGGGTGCACGAAGGCCCCACGCCCGAAAAGCTCGACACCCTGCGCAACTACCTCAAGGCCATGGGTGTGATGCAAGGCATCAGCGACAAACCCCATCCGCGCGAGTTCCAAGCCATTGCGGCGGCCACCAAAGACCGCCCGGAAGCCCAGCAAATCCATTCGATGTTGCTGCGCTCCATGCAGCAAGCCATTTACACGCCCGAGAACAACGGCCACTTCGGTCTGGCGTTTGAGGCCTACACGCACTTCACCAGCCCCATCCGTCGCTACCCCGACTTGTTGGTGCACCGCGTGATCAAGGCGATTTTGCTCAGCCAGCGCTACCAATTGCCCGCCTTGCCCACTCCTGGCGAGGCGCACGCCAAGCTGAGCAAACGCTTGGCCAGCCGCGTCAAACCACCCAGCGACAAGCCGGTGAAGAAGCCCTCGGTGGACACCTTAGCGTGGCAAGCCGCAGGCCTGCATTGCAGCGCCAACGAGCGCCGCGCCGACGAGGCCAGCCGCGACGTTGAGGCCTGGCTCAAATGCAAGTACATGCGAGAGCACCTGGGCGAACAGTTCAGCGGTGTGGTGACATCGGCCACCAGTTTTGGCCTGTTTGTCACGCTCGACGCCATGTACGTTGAAGGCTTGGTGCACATCACCGAGCTTGGTGGCGAGTACTTCCGCTTTGACGAAGCTCGCCAAGAGCTGCGCGGAGAGCGCACGGGCATCCGTTACGCCTTGGGCTCGCGGGTCGATGTGCAGGTCAGTCGGGTTGATTTGGACGGGCGTCGCATCGATTTCCGTTTGGTCACCGATGGCGAGTTGGCGCTACCCCGAAAGGCGGGCGCCAAGTCGTCACCGAGCAAAGACAAGCCCACGGGGGCAGGCGCTGCGCGTTCGCGCAAACCGCGTGCCGCGGCCTCGGGCAAACCCAGCAAGTCCAGCAAAGCCAAGGCCACGGACCGGCCAGCCAAAACCTCAGGCGCCAAGGTCAAAAAACCGCGCCGTTGACGGCCGAGCGACACCTGCTTCGTAGGACAATACGCCACCTCAAAGACTCGGAATTGACCATGCGGATCGCTTTTTTTGTGTTGGATACGGTGTTTTTTATTTTGGTGGCCGCAGCCTTGCTTCGCGTTTGGATGAACCAATTGCAAATCAAACTCACGCAGCAGCCTGGCTTGTTCGCCATGGCCGTCACCGATTGGCTGGTCAAGCCTGTGAGACGGATTCTGCCGCGCCGGGTGCTCCAGTCTCAAGCCGATTGGGGCAGCTGGATGGCCGCGGTGCTGCTGTGTCTGGCCTATGGCGGTTTGTGGCTGATGATCAGCTTCAGCGCCGGCGCCTCGGTGTCCTCACCCATCACGGTGTTGTTGGCCATTGTGGCCATGGCCTTGCAATTTTTGCTGCGCACGGCTTTGCAAGGTTTGATGTTCATGCTCTTGGCCTACGCGGTACTGTCTTGGACTCGATCAGACTCGCCGGTGCTCGGCACCTTGGACCGCTTGTGCGGCCCCTTTTTGCGTCCCATTCGCCGTTGGGTGCCGCTGATCGGCGGCGTTGACCTGTCGGTGTTGGTGTTGGTGGTGCTTTTGCAAATCGGCCTGATGCTGATCGGCTGAGACACCCGTCTGGCCCATTAAGGGGCTTTGTGCCAACGCTGTGCGCTGAAGGCTCGTGCATCGATCCCTGTGTCGCGTTGCACGAGCTGGTCGGCCAGCACCCGTGCGCTGCCGCTGGCCATGCTCCAACCGCGAAGGCCATGGCCAATGTTGAGCCACACCCCAGGCAAAGCGGTGGCACCCAAGACGGGTAGGCCATCGGGCACGACGGGGGTCTGCCCCGACCAAGTCTGCACGCTGCTCATGTGGGCTGCCCCCGGAAACCAATCAAACAAAGCGGCGTAGAGCTGCTTGAGCACACCTTTGTGTTGAGCAGCGCTTGCGCTGCCGAGCGCTTGGCCACCCGTGATGCGAACGCGTTGGCCCAACCGTGTGATGCCGATGTTGTGCAAACTGTCCACCACGCCTGAACGCGGGGCGTCCATGGGGTCGCGCAGGTTGGCGCTGAGCGAGTGCGAGCGCAACTGGTTCAGTGGAAGCTGGATGTTCAACGGTTTGAGCAAGCCCAAACTGGCCACGCCCGAGCACAGCACCACCGTGTCAAACGTCAGCGGCGCGAGGCTGGTGGTTCTCTGAGCTTGCACATCCAACTCAACGCCCGTTTCGGTGGGGCGGATGGCGCGCACAGTGTGTCCAAATGA
Organism: Hydrogenophaga intermedia; assembly: GCA_945890705.1. Lineage (GTDB taxonomy): Bacteria > Pseudomonadota > Gammaproteobacteria > Burkholderiales > Burkholderiaceae_C > Hydrogenophaga > Hydrogenophaga miladensis. Next base: position 16,917 of record CAMDCY010000025.1, read on the forward strand.
GAATTCGGCACCGCGCTCTTGCACGACCTGTTTGAGAGCCCCGGTGAATTGGCGGCAATTGCCCACACCATCCCTAGGCAGGTGAATGGCGGTGTGGATCGGGGTTTGTCGGTTCAAGGCGGGTTCTTTGCTCAAGCCAAAGGTCGCATCGCCAACTTGGTGCGGCACATTCGATGCATTAAGCCATTGCAGGTAAGGGTCTATGCGCTCCCGGTCGTGCGCGCTGCGCACCAACACGGTCAGACCCTCGGTGGTTTCGTATTCCAAGCCCAGATCGGCGTTGGTTCGCGCCAATTCGCGCAGGCTGAGCTGGGTCAAGGCCAAGGCGGCGCCTTGTTGGGCCGCGTGGGCTTTTCTGCTGGTGTGCATCCACCAGCGTAGTAACCAAGCCGCGTCGGAGGGGCGGGGCCATTGACCCATGCGAATGGCCGTGGGGGAAGATCCTGGGTAAAGCATGTCCCAGACCATGCCGGGCGCGGCCAGCGGACTGGCCCAACCCGCCGACAACAGCCCGCCGCAGGCATAGCTGGCTTCTTCAGCGGCCGTTTGGCGTTGTTCAAAAACGTGGACGTGGTGACCGTCCTGCAAGAGGGCATGGGCGAGTGTGACGCCGGTCACGCCAGCGCCGATGATGGCGATGTTCATGTCAGTACCCCTGCGTGGGGAACGAGGGTGGTCGAGGCGGGTGTGTTCAACGAGCGCATCCCCCTATTGTCACTGCTATAATCGATTGGCTTGGCAAGACTGATGCGTTTTTCTGACGCATGGGCCCGCCCGGCGAAATCGCAAACCGGCCCCAACAGGTGCTGATGGTGCTGCCCCAGAGTGCAGGCCAGCAGTCAGGGCCGGCTTTAAGAACCAACCTTTTGAAAGTCAAAATCATGTCCGTCTCAATGCGAGAAATGCTGGAAGCCGGTGTCCACTTTGGTCACCAAACCCGCTTCTGGAACCCCAAGATGGCCCCGTTCATCTTCGGTCACCGCAACAAAATTCACATCGTCAACCTCGAAAAGACCTTGCCGATGTTCGAAGAGGCCGCCAAGTATGTGCGCCAACTCAGCGCCAACCGCGGCACCATCCTGATGGTCGGTACCAAGCGCCAGTCGCGCGACATCGTGGCACAAGAAGCTCGCCGTGCCGGCGTGCCTTTCGTGGACCAGCGTTGGCTCGGCGGCATGCTGACCAACTTCAAAACCGTCAAAACATCGATCAAGCGCTTGAAAGAAATGCAAGCGCAAAAAGATGCTGGTCTGGACGCCATGACCAAAAAAGAGCAACTGACCTTCTCCCGTGAGATGGAAAAGCTCGAAAAAGACATCGGTGGCATTCAAGACATGAACGCCTTGCCAGACGCCATTTTTGTGATCGACGTCGGTTTCCACAAGATCGCCGTCCTCGAAGCCAAAAAGCTGGGCATCCCATTGGTCGGTGTGGTCGATACCAACCACTCGCCCGAAGGCGTGGACTACATCATCCCCGGTAACGACGATTCGGCCAAAGCTGTGGCTTTGTACGCTCGTGGCATCGCTGATGCGATCCTCGAAGGCCGTGCCAACGCCGTCAACACCGTGGTCTCGGCCGTGGCTGAAGGCAAAGACGAGTTCGTCGAAGTCGATTCCGCAGCCTAATTTGGGCACCCACTGATCAAGGGGCTCCAGTAGCCCCTTTTTCACACCTGCAGGGGTCGCGGCCCCGCATCAATTTATGTTTTGACCCATCCGGGGTCTTGGAGAACTGAAAATGGCAATTACTGCAAGCATGGTCGCCGATCTGCGCGCCAAAACCGATGCGCCCATGATGGAGTGCAAAAAAGCCTTGACCGAAGCCAATGGCGACATGGACAAGGCCGAAGAAATCTTGCGCGTCAAGCTGGGCAACAAAGCCGGCAAAGCCGCCAGCCGCGTGACCGCTGAAGGCGTGATCGTCAGTGCCATCGATGGCAAGGACGGTGCCTTGGTCGAAGTCAATTGCGAAACCGACTTTGTTTCTAAGAACGATCTGTTCATGGCTTTTTGCAACCACGTGGCCCAGTTGGTCGTCAAAAGCAACCCGGCCGACGTTGAGGCCTTGTCGGCCTTGCCTTTGTCGATGGAGAGCTTCGGCCCAACCGTGGAAGACGTTCGCAAAGGCCTGATCGGCAAAATTGGTGAAAATATGGCCATTCGCCGTTTCAAACGTTATAGCGGTGGCGGCCAGTTGGCCCACTACCTGCACGGCGTTCGCATCGGTGTGATGGTCGAATTTGATGGCAGCGACGTCGCCGCCAAAGACACCGCGATGCACATCGCCGCCATGAAACCCGTGTCGCTGTCCAGCGCCGAAGTGCCAGCCGAGTTGGTCGAGAAAGAGCGTTCGGTGGCGGCAGCCAAGGCCGTCGAGTCGGGCAAGCCCGCCGACATCGCCGCCAAGATGATCGAAGGCTCGGTTCAGAAATACCTCAAAGAGGTGTCTTTGTTCAACCAAACTTTCGTCAAAAACGACAAACAGACCGTTGAGCAAATGCTCAAGGCCACCAGCACCACCGTCAAAGGTTTCACCATGTTCGTGGTGGGTGAGGGCATTGAGAAAAAGGTCGACGATTTCGCTGCCGAAGTGGCTGCCCAGGTGGCCGCTGCCAAAGGGGCTTGATCGGGGTCTGAGCGACAACACGACAGGGGGCCGAAAGGCCCTTTGTTGTGTGTGCAGTCGATACACTTGCATCCGTGCACGGTTTTTTCAATCTCAGGGGATCACATGCCAGCCTACAAACGAATCTTGCTCAAACTCTCTGGTGAAGCCTTGATGGGCGATGATGCTTTCGGCATCAACCGCGCCACCATTGTCCGCATGGTTGAAGAGGTGGCCGAGGTCACGCGCTTGGGTGTCCAAGTGGCGGTGGTCATCGGTGGGGGAAATATTTTCCGTGGCGTGGCGGGGGGCTCGGTCGGCATGGACCGTGCCACAGCCGATTACATGGGCATGCTGGCCACGGTCATGAACGCCCTGGCCTTGGCCGATGCCATGGACAAAGCCGGTTTAACCGCACGCGTCATGTCGGCCATTGGCATCGACCAAGTGGTTGAGCCCTATGTGCGCCCCAAAGCTTTGCAGTACCTTGAAGAAGGCAAGGTGGTGATTTTTGCGGCCGGCACGGGCAACCCTTTCTTCACCACCGACACCGCTGCAGCGCTTCGCGGTGCTGAAATGGGCGCTGAGGTGGTGCTCAAGGCCACCAAGGTCGACGGTGTTTACACCGCCGACCCCAAGCTCGACCCCAGCGCCACCCGTTACACCAGCATCAGTTTCGATGAGGCCATGGCCAAAAATTTGCAAGTCATGGACGCCACGGCTTTTGCCTTGTGTCGCGATCAAAAGCTGCCCGTCAAGGTGTTTTCGATTTTCAAACCCGGCGCCCTGCGCAGCGTTGTGATGGGTGCCGATGAAGGCACTTTGGTGCATGTCTGACCCTTATGGGTTGGTGTTTTCATTTTTGGAGTTGTTATGAGCATTGAAGAAATTCGCGCTGGCGCTGAGCACAAAATGCTGCAGTCCATCGAAGTGTTCAAGAACAGTTTGAGCCGCGTTCGAACGGGTCGTCCCAACCCGGCCATGCTGGATGTGGTGCAGGTCGACTATTACGGCTCCATGGTGCCCTTGTCTCAAGTGGCCAACTTGACCTTGCTTGACTCGCGCACCATCGGCGTGGCGCCTTGGGAAAAAGGCATGGGCGCGAAGATTGAAAAAGCGATTCGCGAGTCCGATTTGGGTTTGAATCCCTCGTCACAAGGTGACTTGATTCGTGTGCCGATGCCAGCCATGACCGAAGAGCGTCGCAAAGAGCTCACCAAGGTCGTTCGCGGCGAGGGCGAAAACGCCAAAATCATCGTGCGCAACCAACGCCGCGATGCCAACGAGGCCATCAAAAAGCTGGTCAAAGACAAGCTGGCCTCTGAGGACGATGAGCGTCGCTCGCAAGAAGACATTCAAAAATTGACCGACCGCATGATCGCCGAGGTCGACCGTTTGGTGGCCTCCAAAGAACAAGACATCCTGGCCGTTTGAGCCACCCTATGTCGACACCGCCACCACCCGATTTGCCGCGTCACGTCGCCATCGTCATGGATGGCAACGGACGCTGGGCCAAAAAACGGTTTTTGCCGCGGGTTGCTGGGCACAAACAGGGCGTCGAAGCTTTGCGCAAAACGGTTCGGCATTGCCTGGACCGTGGCATCGGTGTGTTGACGGTGTTCGCTTTTTCGTCGGAGAACTGGCTTCGGCCGGCCGACGAGGTGAGCGCACTGATGGAGCTGCTGGCCCTCGCCCTGACCCGCGAGGTGCCCCAGCTCCAAGCCAACGGCTTGCAGTTGCATTTCCCGGGCAAAAAACAGGGTTTGTCGCCACGCATCGTGCAGGCCTTGCAGGATGCCGAAGACGCCTCGGCCAGCAACCAACGGTTGGTGCTCAACGTCTGCTTCAACTACGGTGGTCGATGGGACATCGTGGATGCAGCGCAGCGTTTGGCCGAGCTGGGTCAGCCGATCACGGAAGAGGGCCTGAACGCCCACACCGCCTTGGCCCATGTGGGAGACCCCGATTTGGTGATTCGCACGGGTGGTGAGCGGCGCATCAGCAATTTCTTGTTGTGGCAAAGTGCTTACAGTGAGTTTTATTTCTCCGACGTGTTGTGGCCCGACTTTGGCCCCCAAGCCATGGACGAGGCCTTGTACGAATTCGCCCAACGCGAACGCCGGTTTGGTAAAACATCCGAGCAAGTCGAGCAAGAGCGCCAGATCCATGCTTAAACAACGCATCATCACCGCCGCTGTGCTCTTGGCCGTCTTTTTGCCGGCCTTGGTGCATCCATCGCCGTGGTTTTTTGCGCTCTTGACCTTGGTCCTGATCGCTGCCGCAGGCTGGGAGTGGGCGCGCATGCAAGGCGCGCTGGCTGGGCGCTGCGTCGCCTCAGGCTTGGTTGTGGCGATCGCCTTGGCGGGGCTGATGTGGCCCGGTTTGGACTTGCCGTGGCCCTTGGTTTGGTTGTTCGCCGCGGCCGCTTGGGTCCTGCTGTCGGTGTCGATGTTGGCGCGTGGCGTGAACGCTTGGCTGGAGTGGCCATCGGCGCTGCGCCACGGTTTGGGTTTGGTGCTGATCGTGTTGGCTGGCGCGGCCCTCTGGCAGGCGCGATTGCAGGGCTGGTTGTTCCTGCTGTCGATTTTGTCCTTGGTTTGGACCGCCGACGTGGCGGCTTATTTTGGGGGTAAGCGGTGGGGGCGTCGCAAATTGGCGCCAGCGGTGAGTCCCGGTAAAACCTGGGCCGGCGCTTTCTCTGGCATGGTGGGCGTCTTGTTGATGTCGTCGGCTTGGTTGCTGTGGGAGTCGATGAGCCCGGCGAGCAGCCCCAGTTTGTTTGCCCGCTTGTGGGCTTTGGGGCCCGGTTTGGCCCTGCTGGCCTTGGTGTTTTTGACCACCATGGCGGTGGTGGGTGATTTGGTGGAGTCCTTGGTTAAACGCAGCGCAGGCATGAAAGACTCCAGCGGTTTGCTCCCAGGCCATGGCGGCGTCCTCGATCGGGTGGATGCGCTGCTGCCTGTCTTGCCACTGGCCATGATGCTGGTGAGTTTGTGAGGCAATGATGAACACGATAACACTCACCGTTTTGGGGTCCACCGGTTCGATCGGTTCGAACACCTTGGACGTCGTTTCTCGGCACCCCGAGCGATTTCGCATCTTTGCCCTGACGGCATCGAGCCAAGTGGAGGCGATGCTGGACCAGTGCCGTGCATTTGCCCCTCGTTACGCGGTCATGTCCCGGCCCGATGCCGCGCAGGCCTTGGCCCAGCGCGTCAAAGCCGAGGGACTGGCCGTGGAGGTCTTGGCCGGTGAAGAGGCCCTGTGCGAGGTCAGCGCCCACGCCGATGTGCAAGTGGTGATGGCGGCCATCGTGGGGGCCGCAGGTTTGGCCCCCAGCCTCGCAGCGGCTCGCGCTGGCAAACGCTTGCTGCTGGCCAACAAAGAAGCCATCGTCGTGGGTGGCTCCATGTTCATGCAGGCCGTTCGCGAGGGCGGCGGCGTGTTGCTGCCAATCGACAGCGAGCACTCGGCGGTGTTTCAGTCTTTGCCCGAAGACCCGAGCACGTGGTCCCACCGGGTAAACAAGATCATTCTCACGGCATCGGGCGGTCCGTTTCGCACACGCGACCCCAAGACCCTGTCTCAGGTCACGCCCCAAGAGGCTTGCGCCCACCCCAACTGGAGCATGGGTCGCAAGATCTCGGTCGATTCGGCCACCATGATGAACAAAGCCTTGGAGGTGATCGAGGCTCACCATTTGTTTGCCTTGGCGCCCGAGCAGATTGAGGTGGTGATTCACCCACAAAGCGTGATCCATTCCATGGTGGAATTCCGCGACCGTTCGGTCGTTGCCCAACTGGGCACGCCCGATATGCGGGTACCGATCGCTTACGGTCTGTCTTGGCCCGAGCGCATCGAGTCGGGCGCCCAAGGCTTGGACTTTCCCACCTTGAAAGCCCTGACCTTTGAGTCGCCCAATCCCGAGCGTTTCCCGGGCTTGGGCTTGGCTTGGCAGGCTTTGGCTGGGCCCTTGGGCACGACCGCGGTGCTCAACGCGGCCAACGAAGTGGCCGTCGCCGCATTTCTGGACCGGGGTATGCGCTTTGATCGCATCCACGCGGTCAATGAGCAAACCCTAGCGGCTGTGTTGCCCAAGGTCACGGGCGGTGTGGATGAGCTCATGGCCTTGGACGCGGACGCGCGTCGCGTGGCCGAGTCCTGCGTCTCCCAATGGGTGCGTTGACATGATCACTTTGCTGGCCTTCATTTTGGCGGTCGGTGGCTTGATCGTCATCCACGAATACGGTCACTACCGCGTGGCCGTGGCGTGCGGTGTCAAAGTGCTGCGTTTCTCCATCGGGTTTGGCAAACCGTTGCTGCGCTGGCAGCGTCACCCCGACGCCACCGAGTTTGTCTTGTGTGCTTTGCCTTTGGGCGGGTATGTGCGCATGCTTGATGAGCGCGAAGGTCCGGTACCGGCGGACCAACAACACCTGGCCTTCAACCGGCAACGTTTGCGCAACCGGTCTTTGATCGTGGTGGCTGGGCCGCTGGCCAATTTGTTGACCGCCGTGGTCCTGTACTCGGCCGTGGCTTGGATGGGGCAGGCGCAGTCGGTGGCGCAGCTCTCTTCGCCACCGGCAGCTTCGCTGGCCCAAGAAGCCGGTTTGCGTAGCGGTCAATGGGTGCAGCAAGTCGCGGTGGGTGAAGGGCCGGCTCAAGTGGTGGCGTCTTTTGGCGATTTGCGTTGGGCTTTGACCCAAGCGGCTTTGAATGGGCACGACCTGCGTCTGTGGGTGGGCAGCAGCCCCAACGCCACAGCGCAGGAGATCTTGTTGCCTTTGGCGTCTTTGCAAGCCCGTGAGGCCGATGCTCGCTTGTTTGAGCGCATCGGTATCGAGGCTCCTTGGAGTGAGCCTGTGATCGGTTCCTTGGTGGCCGGCGGTGCCGGTGATCAAGCCGGTTTGCGTGAAGGCGATCGGGTCCTCTCGGTCAACGATTCACCGGTGCGAGACGCACAAGATTTGCGTCAGCGCATCCGACGTGTTGACGCTGGGGGTGCAACGGTCAACGCGCCTCAGCGCTGGCGTGTGGAGCGTGCAGGGGTGACCATGACCCTGTCCGTGACGCCCGAGGTGGATAACACGGCGGTGCCCCCACGCGGGCGCATCCAAGCCTACATTGGCGCACCTTCGCAGACCGTGTGGGTCAGCCACGGCTTGTGGTCGGGACTGGTCCAAGGGCTGGAGCGCACTTGGGACGTGTCCTGGATGAGCTTGCAAATGTTTGGCCGCATGCTCATCGGTGAGGCGTCGCTGAAAAACTTGAGCGGACCGTTGACGATCGCCGATTACGCAGGCCAGTCGGCGAGCTTGGGATTGAGCGCGTATTTGGTTTTTGTTGCCCTCGTCAGCGTGAGCTTGGGGGTGCTCAATTTGCTGCCCTTGCCGGTGCTCGATGGCGGACACCTGATGTATTATCTTTGGGAGGCTGTCACTGGCCGTGCGGTTTCGATGGCGTGGTTAGAACGCTTGCAGCGCATGGGGGTAATGGCCTTGTTGGCCTTGATGTCCGTGGCCTTGTTTAACGATGTGGCCCGACTCTTGGGCTGAACAAACGACCTCATGAAATTTCAAAAAAACGCCTTCGGCCGTGCATGGCGCGTATCTTGGTTGATGGGTGCTTTGATGGCTTTGCCGTCTTGGGCGGTTGAGCCTTTCGCCTTGAAAGACATTCGGGTTGAAGGTTTGCAGCGAATCGAACCTGGCACGGTGTTTGCCTCCTTGCCCTTTCGTATCGGTGACACCTTCACCGACGACAAAGGCACCGCGGCCATCCGGTCCTTGTTTGGCTTGGGTTTGTTTGCCGATGTCGGCTTGCAAATCGAAGGCGATGTGCTGGTCATCACCCTGCAAGAGCGTCCCAGTGTGGCCGATGTCACTTTCTCGGGCATCAAAGAGTTCGACGCCGAGGTCTTGAAGAAGGCCTTGCGCGACATCGGTTTGGCCGAAGGCCGTGCGTTCGACAAATCCTTGGCCGATCGGGCTGAGCAAGAACTCAAACGCCAATACCTCAACCGCAGCATGTACGCGGCCCAAGTGGTCACCACCGTGACCCCAGCCGAGCGCAACCGCGTCAACCTGAATTTCAGTGTGGTCGAGGGCGATGTGGCGAAAATTGAGGCTATTCGCATCGTTGGCGCTCAGGCGTTTTCAGAACGGACGCTTCGAGACCTCTTCAATTTGGACACGGGAGGCTGGTTGAGTTGGTACACCAAAGCCAACCGCTATTCACGCGCCAAGCTCAACGCGGATTTGGAAACTTTGCGCTCCTATTATTTGAGTCGAGGCTTTTTGGAGTTCCGCATCGATTCCACCCAG
>CAMDCY010000026.1 GCA_945890705.1 Hydrogenophaga intermedia
GTGAAATCTTGGTGGGCCTGAGCGTCTTTTTTCAACTGAGCATAAAAGAGCGGCAGCAAGAGCGGGATGGCCTTGCCATCGTCTTCGAGCAACTCGTATTGCAGCGGCAACTTGAGCGCTTGCACCACCGACACCGGGGCGTTGCGCAAGAGTGCGCCGAACCAGCTGTGGAAGGTGCGCACCTGCACGGGGCGGCCACTGGCCAAGACACGGGCGGCGAGTTCGCGCACCGGCTGCACCCAAGCGCTGGCTTGAGCTTCTTGCACACCACGCTCCTTCAAAGCCTGCAGGGCTTGCACTTCGTCCATGTCTTCGAACTCGGCCAAGGCTTCGCCCAACCGCTTGCGCATGTCGGCAGCGGCTTTTTTGGTGAAGGTGATGGCCAAGATGTCTTGCGGCTCGCAGCCTTCGAGCAAAGCGCGTACAATGCGCGCGATCAGCATCCAGGTCTTGCCGGCGCCCGCACACGCCTCCACGGCCACCGAGCGCTGGGGGTCACAGGCGCGCGCGTAGAACTCGACCACCGGCACGGCACGGCCATTGATTTGAAATGCGGCGCTCATGCCGGTGTCTCCCAAAAGTCTTTGCGGCAAAGGCCGCGCGCACGGCAGTATTCACACGCCGCGCCCTCACCCAAAGCGGGTAAAGCGTGGCCTTGTTTGATGCGACCCAGATCGGCTTGCACCCCGACAAGCAGCGCGTCTCGGGCCGCTTCGATGTCTTCTTGTTCGAACATCGCGGTGGCCTTCTCAAGGCCTTCTGTGCGCCCATCCCTCAAGCTTAGGTAGCCCGCGCGCAAAAGCCCGTCGGGCAGCAGCGCGGCGTAAAAGGCAAGCTGCGTGTCTTCAAAAGGGTGTTTCACGCGCTGGCGGGTTTTCTCGGGCCGCTCGGACTTGTAGTCCATGACCCAATCGACCATCACCCCGTCGCTGAGCACCCGGTCGATGCGGTCGATTTCACCCACCAAGGTGTAGGGGCCTGCCGAGGCCGTCAGACGTGTCTCGGCACGGTCAAACGTGGCCAGCGACTCGTGGCCCGGCAACCAAGCCAAATACCCCTCGCGCACCGACGGCCAAACCGCCAAGTACGGAAGAAAAGCGGGGGTTTCGGCCAAGCCCATCTTGACCAAGGTGGCTTGTGCACAGCGCTCCAGCGCGTCTCGGTCGGCATCTTTGCCCGGGCGGGCATCGCCCCGGGACTCGTGGAAGGCCTTGAGCGTGCGGTGCAAAAAATTGCCCCAGTCGCGCGCATCGGGTTGGGCCTCCAGCTCATCGGGCACGCTCAAGCGCAGCGCACGCAAAGCAAAAAACCGGTAGGGGCAGTCGCGCAAATCTTGGTAGGCGCTGGCCGACAAGGTCTCGGGCAACAAACCTTGTGCCGTGGGCCTGGGTGGTGGCGCCACGCGCAAGTCGCCCACCCAGGTCACCCGTGGGTCCACGCCTTCCAGCAACGCAGATTGGCGCTGCGCGGCCAAGACCCACGGACTGGGCAAACGCACGTCGCCCCCGTCTTGGGTGCGCCACAGCACGTCCACGTGGTCTTGTCCGAGCACCACCCGCCAAGCGGCCAAGGCCGTCTGCGCCAAATCGGCGCGTGAGGGCAACCCCAAAGCCTCGCGCTGGGCCAAGGTCCACTGACCAGGTACGTCCGGGCTGGGGTTGAGGTTGAACTCGTCGCAGCCCGGCACCACCACCGCGGCGAAGGTGCGCCCGAGCAACTGGGCCATGGGCAAAACCACCACCGAGGCGTCGGCTTGGCGCGGCGGCGCGAACCGGGTGGACTCCAAGACATCGCGCACCCAAGCCGTGAAGGCCGGGAGAGACAGCGTTTGGTGTCGGCGTTGGGTGCCCGCGACGGCTGCAGCGGCCTCGGCCAACTCCAGCAACTCTTGTCCTGCACCGGGCGACAAACGCAAAGCACGCAACAGCGACTGTCCCGCGCTGTCGTGTGAGAACACCGACCACAGGCCACAGGCCTCCAACGCGCTGGCCAAGTCTTGCAGCCATTGGTCCAGGGCGCGCGGTGCTTGCAAACCTTGCAACAAGACCATGGCCCCTTCAGGCCAGCGCTCGGGCGCAGCCAGCATGGCCGCATGGGCCGAACCCCAACGGTGACGGCGTGCGCCTTGCTCCAAGACCATGACCTGTCCAGGCGCATAGGCCGGCGCGCTTTTCAACCAATCCAGCGCCTCATCCATGCGGGCCAGTGGCGCAGCGGCGCGCAAGAGCCCCAAGAGTGCCGCCGCCGACCGAGTGGTCGACAACATCCAACCCGTTTCGTCGCGTAACACCACCGACTGGGCTTGGAGCAAAGCGCTGACGCGGCGCGTGAGCAAACGGTCGTTGGCAACCAAGGCCACGGGCAATCGTCCGGCGTTGAGGTGACGCACGACGCAGGCCGCGGCACGCTGGGCCTCGTCTTCGGCATCCTCACACGCGTGGCCTTGGGCAGGGATGACGGCGGGCACGTCTGCCCACAAGGCCAGCTGCGTGGCCCGCTCCTCCCAAAGGTGGAGCAAGGCCTCGGTCAAAGGGTCGGGTTGCAAACCGCTGAGCACCACCAAGGCGTCGGCGCACACACCCGGCGCCATGCTCGGCTCCCACAACACATCGGTGGCATATGAAGATGAGCCGGCCCACAACAAGGCCAATTGAGCCACCCAAGATTCCCATTGCAGGCTCGGCGGCAGGACCGGCCAGCGGGCTTGCACCCCCGGCCCCCAATCGGATCGCTCCTCGGGCCGCACCGCCGCGGCCAAGGCCGCCACCTGTTGGGTCGACTCCATCAGCCGGCTGGCCATGACCGCGGATATGCCCGAGGCCATGGTAGTGTGGGCTCTTCGCTGCACCCAAGCCTGAGCCACCCAAGCATCGCGGGCCCAGTCGCCACTGAAGTCCATGCTGCCGGGCTCAAAGGCTTGTGCGCTGCTGGCCCACTGACGGGTGGTGACGAACTGGGGCACAAAGCCCGAGGGTTGAACTTGGGCCCAAGCCAGGCGGGCTTCGTTCATGAGCTGTGCGTAAGGCACCAAAACCACGGTGCGCGCGGGGTTGATGCCCTTGGTCGACATCCACTCGCTCAAGGCCCGAAGGCAGCGCTGCCACTGTCGCTGGGTCGGGTGCGCCGGGTCCAAGGCAAAGGGATCGGGATCGGGCTTGGCAGCGGTCTTCATGTTATGAGGGTTTCTGTCACAATGCGGTCATTGCACCCTTGGACCTACACGACCCAAGGTTGAGCGCAAACTGTAACCTCCTTGTTCAACGTTTTTAGGATGAATCATGGCGAGCGACCTGATCAAACACGTTTCCGATGCCAGCTTCCAAGCCGACGTGCTGGACGCCACCGCGCCGGTGTTGGTGGACTTCTGGGCTGAATGGTGCGGCCCTTGCAAGATGATCGCGCCCATCCTGGACGAGGTCGCTGGCGCTTACCAAGGCAAGATCCAAGTGGCCAAAGTCAACGTAGACGACAACCGCGATGTGCCCGCCAAGTTCGGTATCCGTGGCATCCCCACGCTGATCATGTTCAAAGACGGCCAGATCGCTGCGACCAAAGTCGGCGCCCTGACCAAAGCCCAACTCACCGCCTTCATCGACCAACAATTGGCTTGAAGCACCGGGGCGAGCACAGGCCCGCTGTGCCGCCCCAGCATCGGTTTTTTCCTGTCATAATCCATTCTTGTCGGTCCTTCCAACGGTCGAGCAACCCACACAGCGTTTGGGCCCACCACCCAGTGGCCATGAGCGCACCTCCCCCCGATTCCTGACTCAACTCCACCGCGGAGTGATTTAAATGCACCTCAACGAACTCAAGGCACTGCACGTGTCTGAAGTCCTCAAGCAGGCCGAAGCCCTCGAAATCGAGAACACAGGCCGCATGCGCAAACAAGAGCTGATGTTTGCGATCATCAAAAAGCGCGCCAAGGGCGGCGAACTCGTGAACGCCGATGGCGTCCTCGAAGTCTTGCCCGACGGCTTTGGCTTTTTGCGCAACATGGACACCAGCTTCACCGCGTCCACCGACGACATTTACATCTCGCCCAGCCAGATCCGCCGCTTCAACCTGCACACCGGCGACATGATCGAAGGCGAGGTTCGCATCCCCAAAGATGGCGAACGCTACTTTGCGCTGAACAAACTCGACAAGATCAATGGCTTGCCCCCCGAGGACAACAAGCACAAGATCATGTTCGAGAACTTGACGCCCCTGTTCCCCAAAGAACAGATGCGTTTGGAGCGCGACATCAAGACCGAAGAGAACATCACCGGTCGCGTGATCGACATCATCGCCCCCATCGGTCGCGGCCAGCGCGCTCTCATCGTGGCCCCGCCCAAGAGCGGCAAAACGGTCATGATGCAGCACATCTGCCACGCCATCACCGCCAACCACCCCGAGGTCGAGTTGCTGGTGTTGTTGGTCGACGAACGCCCCGAAGAAGTGACCGAAATGCAGCGCACCGTGCGCGGCGACGTGATCGCCTCGACCTTTGACGAACCCGCCGCGCGCCACGTGCACGTGGCCGAGATGGTCATCGAGCGCGCCAAGCGCTTGGTCGAACTGAAAAAAGACGTCGTCATCTTGCTCGACTCCATCACCCGCTTGGCCCGCGCCTACAACAACGTCCTGCCTTCCTCGGGCAAGGTGCTGTCCGGCGGTGTGGACTCCAACGCTTTGCAGCGCCCCAAACGCTTCTTTGGTGCGGCCCGCAAAATCGAAGAAGGCGGCTCGCTGACCATCATCGCCACCGCCTTGGTCGACACCGGCAGCCGCATGGACGAAGTGATCTTTGAAGAGTTCAAAGGCACCGGCAATTGCGAAATTCACCTCGACCGCCGTTTGTACGAAAAACGCGTGTTTCCCTCGATCCAGCTCAACCGCAGCGGCACGCGCCGCGAAGAGTTGCTGCTGCAGCCCGAGATCTTGCAAAAGACCCGCATCCTGCGCCAATTCATGTACAACATGGACGAAATCGAGGCCATGGAGATGGTTTTGAAGAGCATGAAAGCCACCAAGAACAACTCCGAGTTCTTTGACATGATGCGTCGCGGCGGTTGACCCCCGTCTTCGTCGTATAATCCAAAGCTTTGCAACTTGCGACAAGTACCGTGAAACGGTTTCACGGCGGCTAGCGCACCTGACCCCAAGGACAATCGCCATGAAAGAAGGCATTCACCCCAACTACCGCGACGTGTGCTTCGTCGACCTCTCCAACGGTTTCAAATTCGTGACGCGTTCGTGCGCCAACGCCAAAGAAACCATCAAGATGGAAGACGGCCGCGAACTGCCTTTGTTCAAGTTGGACACGTCCAGCGAATCGCACCCCTTCTACACCGGCACCCAAAAGAGCGTGGACAACATGGGCGGCCGCGTCGAGCGCTTCCGCAACCGTTACGCCAAGGCCCCGGCCGCCAAGTGATTGGTGGTTTGAGCACCACACGCTGTGTGGTGCCGGCGCCCAATAAACAGCCGGTCTCCGGCTGTTTTTTTTTGCCCTTCGCCCCAGTCCTTGTTAAGCTTTGATCCTTGTGAACGCACCCTCACCTTCCCTCGTCAGTCGCTCCGCCGCTTCGCGCTTGCCGCGATGGGTGTTGTGGGGCTTCATCTTGGCTTACATCCTGCCGGGCTTCTTGGGCCGTGAGCCTTGGAAAGACCACGACGTCGTGGCTTTTGGGGTGATGTACGACATGGCCATGGGCCTGACGAGTTGGTGGGATCCCCATCTCTTGGGTTTGCCGATTGAACACACCGGTTGGTTGCACCACTGGTTGGGTGCTGCGTTCATCGGGCTGTGGCCCGAACAGGCGCAGATGATGGCCAAAATCCCGTTCATGGGCCTTTTGTTGGTGACCTTGGTGGGCACTTGGTGGAGTGTCTACCACTTGGCCCGTTTGCCCGCCGCCCAGCCCCTGAGCTTTGCCTTTGGCGGAGAAGCCGATCCACACGACTATGCGCGCACGCTGGCCGACGCCGGCTTGCTGGCCTTGCTGGCTTGCTTGGGCTTGGCGCAATTGGCCCACGAAACTTCGGCCGATGCGGCCCGCTTGGCCATGGTAGCCGTGATGCTCATGGCCGCCAGCGCCCTCACTCGGCCCAACATCAACGCACCCATTCGCACAACGATTTTCTGGGTATTGGGCCTCACGGGTTTGGTGCTCAGCGGCGCGCCATGGATGGCGCTGATATTGTCTGTGGCCCTACTGGGGGCCGCTGCATGGGCAAGACCCCAAACGCCCTCCAGCAGCTGGGGGCCCAATGTCAATCAAGATACTAGGCCTTGGCAATGGGCTGCGACAGCGTCGGTGCTGGTTTTGGCCTTGGCCTGGTCCTTTGGCCTGTTTCGCTGGCCCGCACTGTCATTTTTGAACAGCCCTGAGGATGGGGTGGCCTTTGCTCGCTTGCTGGTGTGGTTCAGCTGGCCCGCATGGCCTTTGGTCTTGTGGTCCCTGTGGCAATGGCGCCAGCAGTGGCAGAGTGGCCACGTGTTGCAACCCCTGATCGTCATCACGGTGATGTTGATCACTGCAGCCATGGCGGGACAGCGCGACCGTGCCTTGTTATTGGCCCTGCCCGCCTTGGCCACCTTAGCAGCTTTTGCTCTGCCGACACTGCGCCGCAGCCTCTCGGCCTTGGTCGATTGGTTCACGCTGCTGTTTTTCTCAGCCTGTGCCTTGATTATCTGGGTGGTTTGGTTGGCCATGCAAACGGGCTGGCCTGCAAAAACCGCGAACAACGTCGAGCGTTTGGCACCCGGCTTTGAGACCCCATTTTCTTGGATCCTGTTGATACCCGCTGTCTTGGCCACAACGGCCTGGTTGGCCTTGTTGGCTTGGCGGGTGGGCCGACACGCACCCGTACTCTGGAAGAGCATGGTCCTGCCCGCAGCGGGTGCAACCATGTCGTGGTTGTTGTTGATGACCTTGTGGTTACCCTTGGTTGACCACGGCTTAAGCCACGGTCCGCAATCGCGAGCAGTGTTGATGGCCATCGGGCAAAGCCAGCCATGCGTGTTGGTCGATCAACTGACGACACCACAACTCCATGCATTGCGGTTTCACACCCCACTCGAACTGCAACGCTTACCAGACATGCCAGTGGGTTCAAGCTGCGCAAGCTTGTTGACATCCCCCCAAGGTAACAGCACCTTGCATCAACGCATAGATTTCTCGCAGTGGACCTACCAGACCACCATCAAACGACTGGGCCGAACTAGGGACGATATCTTGGTTTATTCGCGCAAAGCCGAAGCCTCGCGCTGACGCACCCGCAGGGTCGGCAAAGTCAACGAAAAAGTCGATCCATGCCCCACCACCGATTGCACGTCAAAACCACCGCCGTGGCGCTGCACGACGTGCTTGACGATGGCCAAGCCCAAGCCGGTACCACCCGTCTCACGAGAGCGGCTGCGGTCCACGCGATAAAAGCGTTCGGTCAGCCGTGGCAAGTGTTCGGCCGCAATGCCTGGGCCGCTATCACTGACATAAAACGTGGCGCTGCCGTTGGCGTTCAAACGCCAGCCGGCCTCAATACGCCCACCGGGCGGCGTGTAGCGCACGGCGTTGCTGAGAAGGTTGGACATGGCGCTGAGCAATTCGCTTTTGGAGCCCGACACC
This sequence comes from Hydrogenophaga intermedia, assembly GCA_945890705.1. Classification (GTDB taxonomy): domain Bacteria; phylum Pseudomonadota; class Gammaproteobacteria; order Burkholderiales; family Burkholderiaceae_C; genus Hydrogenophaga; species Hydrogenophaga miladensis. The sequence goes on from CAMDCY010000026.1 coordinate 7,611, forward strand.
TGTCCGCCTTCAGCCCCCACAGCCTCGATGGTGTGCACCGGTTGAGCAATGGCTTGTGACAAGCCCTTGGCTTCTTGCAGCACATGACTCATCAACTCGTTCATCGGCATCCAGTCACCCTGCCCGGGGACGGGACTGCCTTCCAATCGGGATAGGGTCAACAAATCACTGACCAGCATTTGCATGCGTTGCGCTTGATCACTCATGAGACCCAAGTAGCGCTGACGGTCGTTATCCTCCAAGGGCACGGTTTGCATGGTTTCGACAAATCCGCTAAGCACCGTCAGTGGTGTGCGAATTTCGTGCGAGACATTGGCAACAAAGTCTCGCCGCATGGTCTCGGCCAACTGCACAGTTGTCACATCCCTTGTGAGCATGAGCTTGCGCTTTTTACCGTAAGGGTGGATTTGCACCGAAATTTGCGTCGACTGCCCCGCACGAGCGCCCGGGCCAACGATTTGTAACTCATGATCAAAATCTTTGTATTTGAGGTAGTGGCTGAACTCAGGCTGGCGAACCAAGTTACGGATGTATTGCCCAATGTCGCGATGCGGATCGAAACCCAGTTGATTGGCGGCGGTCAGATTGGACCATTCGATGCGCCCGTGAGAATCAAGGAGCACCACACCGTTGGGCGATGATTGAATAGCCGACAAAAAATCTTCCAGCCGGTGTTCACTCGCATGGACTTTTTTCTCGAGCTTTTTGATGAGCTTACGGTTGCGATCTACCAACTGCGCCCAAACACCGGACGTGGCGGGCGGATGTTTTGCGTCACCAATATCAAGCCAATCCAACACGCGACGGGCCCGCAGGACGTCCCAAACCACCCAAACCAAGGCACCCAACAAAGCACCCGCCAAGGTCCAAGCGGAGTCATCGAAAACCCACCCCCAGACGCTGCCCAAGGTCACGAGCAGCATCAACTCGAAGGCGCGCTGGGTCATTGAGTGCTGGCGGGCAAGCCTTGAACGGTGAGTCGGTAACCGGCGCCACGAACGGTTTCCACCATGGCAGCGGCATGACCCAACGCCTCTCTCAAACGCTTGATGTGAACATCCACGGTCCGCTCCTCGATGTATACGTGGTCACCCCACACTTTGTCGAGTAGCGTACCACGAGCATGCACGCGTTCAGCGTGGGTCATGAGGTAGTGCAGCAGCTTGAACTCGGTGGGCCCGAGCTTGCACTCTTGACCGCGGAACAGCACCCGGTAAGTGGCAGCGTCCAAATGAAGGTCGCCGATTTGAACCGACTCGCTCGCGATTTGTGGGGCGCGTCGACGAAGCACTGCGCGGATGCGCGCCAAAAGCTCTTGCGTGGAAAAAGGCTTGGTGATGTAGTCGTCCGCACCCGCGTCCAAACCTTGGATCTTGTCGGCTTCGTCGCTGCGCGCTGTCAGCATCAAGATGGGCACACCCTTGGTGCGATCGTGCTGTCGCCAACGACGGGCCAAAACCGCACCGCTGTCACCCGGCAGCATCCAATCGAGCAGGATCACGTCGGGCAGCACATCGTCAAGTTCGCGCTGCGCCACCACACCGTCGGGTGCCACCGTGGGCGCAAAGCCGTTGTGACGAAGGTTGACGGCGATCAGCTCGGCAATCGCGGGCTCGTCCTCGACCACCAACACGCGGGGGAGTTTTCTCATCGGGCAGCCGACTCCACTTTGTCCATAGGGGAGTGGCGCACGTCCTCACCCTTGACGATGAAGATGATTTGCTCAGCGATGTTTTTGGAGTGGTCACCCACGCGCTCAATCGACTTGGCCAAGAACAGCAGGTCCAGGCTGGGCGAAATCGTGCGGGCGTCTTCCATCATGTAAGTGATGAGTTTGCGCAAGAAACCGTTGTATTCGTTGTCGACTTCGTTGTCCTGCTTGATGATGGCCACCGCCATTTGCGTGTCCAAGCGCGCAAATGCATCCAAGGTTTTACGCAGCATCATGGTCGTCAAATCGGCAGCCAAACGCAGCTCAGATGTGGGCAGGTTGCGCGGTGTGCCGTTTTGCAGAATCGACTTGACCATGCGGGCCATGCGCGCAACTTCGTCACCCGCACGCTCCAGGTTTTGCGTGGTACGCGAAATGGCCATCAAAAAGCGCAGGTCACGCGCCGTGGGCTGGCGACGGCCGATGGTAGAAATGATCTCTTGATCGATCATGATTTCCATCTCGTTGATGCGGCGCTCGTTCTCAATGACGCGTTCTGCGGTCTCGAGGCTCATGTGCACCAAAGCGTGCACGGCTTGGTTGAGCTGAGACTCGACCAAACCACCCATTTCCAAAACATGGGTAGAGATGGAATTGAGTTCGGCATCGAATTGACTGGAGATGTGTTTATCGGGCATGGTTTTCTCCTGGTTTGAGGGTGATCAACCGAATCGGCCGGTGATGTAATCTTCAGTCGCGGTCTTGGTGGGCTTCATGAAAATTTGCTTGGTGTCGCCAAACTCCACCAATTCACCCAAATACATGTAAGCGGTGAAGTCGCTGCAACGCGCGGCTTGCTGCATGTTGTGGGTCACGATGGCGATGGTGTAGTCCTTTTTCAGCTCGTGCACCAACTCCTCGACTTTACCAGTGGAAATCGGATCCAGGGCAGAGGTGGGCTCATCCAGCAAGAGCACCGAGGGCTTCACGGCCACGCTGCGCGCGATGCACAGGCGCTGCTGCTGACCACCGGACAGCGACAGGCCGTTCTGGTTGAGCTTGTCTTTGACTTCGCTCCACAAAGCGGCTTTGGTCAAGGCCCACTCCACACGGTCGTCCATGTCGTCTCGGCTGAGGTTTTCGTACAGGCGCACACCAAAGGCGATGTTGTCGTAGATCGACATGGGGAATGGTGTGGGCTTTTGGAACACCATGCCGATGCGCGCACGCAGCAAGTTCAAATCTTGTTTTTTATCCAGGATGTTCTGGCCGTAAAACAAAATTTCACCTTCGGCGCGCTGGCCTGGGTACAGGCTGTACATGCGGTTGAGCGTGCGCAAGAGCGTGGATTTGCCGCAACCCGAAGGGCCGATGAAGGCCGTGACTTTGCGCTCGGCGATGTTCAGGTTCACATCCTTCAAACCTTGGAACTTGCCGTAAAAGAAGTTCAGGTTGCGCACTTCCAGCGCAGGAGTCAAGGCGTTGTTGGTATCGGTCATGTTGAAATCCTTGTGTGGGGCGTCAGACACCGTTTTTGTTGCGGAACAACACACGGGCCAAAATATTGAAGAGCAAAACAGCCAAGGTGATGAGCAATGCACCGCCCCAAGCCAAATTGATCCAGTTGTCGTAAGGGCTCATGGCGAACTGGTAAATCACCACCGGTAGGTTGGCCATGGGTCCACCCATGTCGTTGCTGTAGAACTGGTTGTTCAAGGCGGTGAACAGCAAAGGCGCGGTCTCACCACTGATGCGGGCCACGGCCAGCAACAAGCCGGTGATGACGCCGCTTTTGGCAGCACGCAACGTGACTTTGGTGGATACCTTCCAGCGCGGCGCGCCCAACGCAAAGGCCGCTTCCCGCAGGGTACCCGGCACCAAACGCAGCATGTTTTCGGTTGTGCGCATGACCACGGGGATCGCGATCAAGGACAAGGCCAAACTGCCGGCGTAGCCCGAGAAATTGCCCACCGTGGCCACCGCGATGGCGTAGACGAACAAACCCAAGACGATGGACGGGGCCGACAACATGATGTCGGTCACAAAGCGGGTGAACTCGGCGGTTTTGCTGGTGTCACCGAATTCACTCAGGTAAATGCCAGCCAAGATACCGATGGGGGTGGAGACAACCACGGCCAAGCCGACGATCATCAAGCTGCCCACGATGGCGTTGCGCAGACCGCCGCCTTCGGAGCCCGGCGCTGGCGTGTCTTGCGTGAACAAGCTCAGCTCCAAGGCCGCAAAGCCGTTGGTAAACAAGACGAACAAAATCGACAAGAGTGCCGTTAAACCAATGGCCATGGCCGTCATGGACAGGGTCAAACCCACCACGTTGGTGATGCGGCGACGCTGATAAAGGGGGGAGGAGTTCATGTTCATCAGTTGCCCTTGGCTTTTTCGGTTCGGATGATGAGCCATTTGGCCGTTGCCAGCACCACGAACGTGATGCAAAACAGCAAGAAGCCCAAGGCAAACAAGGTGTTGAAGTGCAAGCCTTCGGCCTCACCGAATTCGTTGGCCAGCACCGAAGCAATCGAGGTGCCAGGCGAGAACAAAGACGTGGGCATGCGGTTGGCGTTGCCGATCACAAAGGTCACGGCCATGGTTTCACCCAAGGCCCGACCCAAGCCCAGCATCACGCCACCGATCACACCTTTTTGGGTGTATGGCAGCACCACCTTGCGCACAACTTCCCAGGTCGTGCAACCCAGCCCATAAGCGGATTCGCGCAAGATGGGCGGGGTGATTTCAAACACATCGCGCATCACCGCAGCCACAAAGGGCAAGACCATGAACGCCAAAATGATGCCCGCGGCCATGATGCCCAGGCCGTTGATTGCACCGCCAAAGACCCAACCCACCAGGGGCATACCGCCCAAGACGGTTTGCAGAGGCACTTGCACGTAATCGGCAAAGATGGGGGCGAACACGAACAAACCGAACATGCCGTAAATGATGGAGGGCACAGCGGCCAACAACTCCACCGCCGTGCCCAGTGGGCGGCGCAGCCAGACAGGGCAGGTTTCGGTCAAAAACACAGCGATACCAAAGGCCAAAGGCACCGCCAAAATCATGGCAATGCCCGCGCTCAACAAGGTGCCGACGATGGAGATCGCCGCACCGAACTCCTCATTGATGATGTCCCACTCGACATGAAACAAGAAGTGGGTACCAAACTTGGCAAACGTGGGCCAAGCGTTGATGAACAAAGACACGATGATGCCCACCAAGGCGATCAGCACCAGCAGCGAAAACGACTGCGTCAGGCGGTGAAACAAAGCATCTTGAAAGCGTTGCCGCTTGGCCACGGCCACCATGCTGGGGCTGGGCAAGTTGGCAGAAATTTGGGGGGATGGGTTCATGGTGTCGGCGGTCTGGTGAGGGAAAGGCATGAACTAAAAAAACAAACCACCAACGCCGAACAGACGGCGTTGGTGGAAATGGGTCACATCAAGTCAACCCAAGCATCAACATCACTTGGTGTTGATTTGCGACCAAACGCGGGTGCGAATTTGGTTGGTCAAAGCGTCTGGCAGAGGAACGTAGTCCAGATCAGAAGCCATTTTCTTGCCGTTCTTGAAAGACCAATCAAAATACTTCAGAGCTTCAGCAGCTTCTGCTTTGTTCGAAGGTTCTTTGTACATCAAGATGAACGACGCAGTAGCAACGGGATAAGCGTTGTCACCAGGCTGATTCACGATGGACAGGCCCATGCCAGGCACGCTGAACCAGTCAGCACCGGCAGCAGCAGCAGCGAATTCATCGTCACCAGGCATGATGAATTTGCCGTTTTTGTTTTGCAAGGCCATCACAGCGATGTTGTTCTTCTTAGCGTAGGCGTATTCCACGTAACCAATGGCACCGCGGGTGCGGCTCACCAAAGCGGCCACACCTTCGTTACCACGGCCACCGATGGAGGAAGCGGCAGGCCACTTGACAGCAGCGCCCTTGCCCACGTTGTCGGCCCACAACTTACTGACGGTGGTCAGGTAGTCGGTCCAGTTGAATGTCGTGCCCGAACCGTCGGCGCGGTGCACCACGGTGATGGTTTGATCGGGCAGAGTTTTGCCGGGGTTCAATGCGGCGATTTTCTTGTCGTTCCAGTTGACGATGTAGCCCATGAACATCTCGGCCAACACGGGGCCGGTCACACGGATCTCGCCTTTGGCAAAGCCGGGGACGTTGAAAATTGGCACGGTGCCGCCGATGATGGCGGGGAACTGCACCATGCCGTCTTTGTCGAGGTCAGCACCAGACACGGGCGCGTCGGTCGCACCGAAAGCCACGGTTTTGGCGCGGATCTGGCGAATACCACCGGAAGAACCGATGGATTGGTAATTCAAGCTCACGCCAGAAGCAGATTTGTAGGCTTCAGCCCACTTGGCGTAGATGGGGAAAGGGAAGGTGGCACCAGCACCGGTGATCGTCTGCGCCATAGCAGAGCCCATACCCATGGTGACAAAGCCCAAGGCGGCCACGGTTTTCAAGAAATTGCGTTTATTGTTCATAAGAATCCTTTCGGTGGTTGGTTAGAACAGGATCGACTGTATGAACCCTATGTGACAGACGTGTGACATGTTGGGTGTTTTGCACAAAATACCGGTGTTTCGATGCGGCACAATGCGGGCATATCTGAACCAAGGGGCCAAAGACCCCCTCGCTGCATGCAAAACGGTACCCTCCTCGCCGCCCTTGACTTGGGCTCCAACAGCTTTCGCATGGAAATTGGCCGATACCAGTCGGGCCACATCGAACGCATGGAGTACCTTAAGGAAACCGTGCGCCAAGGCAACGGGCTTGATGCACAAAAAAACCTCAGCTTGGATGCCATGGAACGCGGCTGGGCTTGTTTGTCGCGCTTTGCCGAGCGTTTGAACGGATTTAAAAAAACACAGGTCCGTGCCGTGGCCACACAAACCCTGCGCGAAGCCAACAACCGCGAAACTTTTTTGTCTCAAGCGCAACGCATTTTGGGCTTCCCAATCGAGGTGATTTCGGGGCACGAAGAAGCCCGCCTGATTTACCAAGGGGTGTCGAGACTGCTGCCCCATTCCTTCGAAAAACGCTTGGTGGTGGACATCGGCGGGCGCTCCACCGAGATGATTTTGGGTCAAGGCTACACGGCACATGCCTTGGAGTCTTACCACTTGGGCAGTGTGGCGTGGTCCAACAAGTATTTTGACAAGGGCCAATTCTCCAGCAAAGCCTTCAAAACCGCGGAAGTGGCGGCTTTGGCTGTTCTGGACGAAGCACTCGACACCTTCCCCCCCAGCGAATGGACCGTGGCCTACGGATCTTCCGGAACCGTCGGTGCCGTGGCAGAAATTTTGGGGCAAAACGGCTGGGCCAGCGGCTTGATCACTCGCCCCGGATTGGACTGGCTTCAGGAACGCTTGATCGAAGCGGGGTCCATCAACAAACTCAAACTCGACGGGATCAAAGAAGACCGATTGGCCGTCATTGGCGGCGGTTTGAGTGTGCTGCGCGCCATTTTTGAACTGTTTGGCTTGGACCAAATGCTGCCTGCCCAAGGCGCTCTGCGCCAGGGGGCCTTGTACGACCTGATCGACCGCGAAACCGACGCCAGTGACGTGCGCGAGCGCACCGTGAGTTGGTTGGCCCAGCGCTTCAGCGTGGACACGGTTCAGGCCCAGCGCGTGCAACAGGTCAGTGCCGCCCTGTTTGAACAAATCGCCATCGGTGACAAAAGCCGCGAACGTTATTCACAAAAACTGGTTTGGGCGTCGCGCCTGCACGAAATCGGCGCGCACATTTCTCACGAACGTGCGCACCACCACGGCGGCTACATCCTGGACCACGTCGACGCCCCGGGCTTTTCCATTCCCGAGCAGCACCGCATGAGCCGTTTGGTCATGGGTCAGCGGGGCAAATTGCGCAAACTCGAAGAAGACCTCAACGACGAACTCTTCGCCAAACAACTCATCGCCATTCGCTTGGCCGTCTTGCTGTGCCACGCGCGAAAAATGCCCGAGTACCAAGACTTGGAACTTTGCTATTTGGGCCACGGCTTTGAGCTTATCACCCCACCGGGCTGGTCCAAGCGCTACCCCCAGTCGGCTTGGCTCTTGGAGGAAGAAGTGCTGGCTTGGCAAAAATCACCTTGGTCGTTCCGCGTCGACTGGCGCTGAATGGCGGTATTGCAAAACCAACCATACGGTTTATACTGTTCGTATCTTTAACCAGGAGTGCACATGAGCAACAAACCCAGCCCCAAAAAAGTCAAACTCGTCCGCGACAGCTTCAGCCTGCCCAAAGCCGAATACGCCAGCATCGACACACTGAAAAAACGCGCCATGACCATGGGTGTGTCGGTCAAGAAAAGTGAGTTGCTGCGCGCTGGCCTGATGTGGCTGAGCGGCGCCAGCGACAGCGCACTCAAAGCCGCGCTGACGGCCGTGCCGACCCTGAAAACGGGCCGCCCCGCCGCAGAGGCTCCCAAGAAGCCCGCCGCCAAAGCACCCGTGAAATCGACTGTCAAAGCCGCAGCACCCCGCAAAGTCCCGGCAGCGAAAAAAGCCACCGCCAAACCGGCCGCCAAAAAATCGGCTGTTCCGGCCAAAGCTGCGGCCAAAGCGCCCGCCAAAGCCCCTGTGAGCCGCGCACGTCGCCCCGCCGCAGCCCCCCAAGCCAAGACTGCGGCTTAAACCGTTTGGGGAGTTTGGACGGTGTAGATGGTCGCTTGGCCATCCGGTCCGTCGGTGTCGCGGTAACGCAGCCACCAAACCGCGCCCTTGCGCACCGCATGCTCCGTGGGGCCGTGGGTGAGCACATCGCCCACCACCATGCCCAGCGTGGGCTGGTGGCCCACCAACATGACCGGCGTTTTGGCGTGCGGCCAATGGGCACAAGCCAACAAGACCTCGGGCATGGCGCCGGGCGCCAATGCCGCCACGGTCTTGAATGGTCTGCCCAACGCTTTGGCGGTGTCTTGGGCACGGCGCGCAGGGCTGACCAAGATCAAGGTATTGGCGGGCAGGTGTCGGTCCAACCAATCGGCCATGCGCTTGGCTTGCCGCTCACCCTTGTCGGTCAAGCGGCGCTTCAAATCCAGGGCGTCGCCTTGCAAGCCAGCATCCCCCTCGGGATGAATTTCGGCGTGTGCGTGACGCCACAAAATCAGGTCCATCTCTGCGCTCAAATCACTGACCGTAACGGAGCATCAAACTGCCTTGGGCGGACAGTGCTGGCACCTTTTTGGCTTCGTTTTGACTGCTCACCGTGAGATAACGGCCATCGGCTTGCAGCTCCCAAGCGTTCTGGTTGTCGTGCAAATAAGCGGTGAGACACTCATCAATGATGCGCTGACGCAAGGCCGGGTCGGTCACAGGCCAGGCCAACTCCACGCGGCGCAACATGTTGCGGTTCATCCAATCGGCGCTGGAGAGCCAGAGCTCCTCTTGGTTGCCATGACGGAAATAAAACACGCGCGAATGCTCCAGCAATCGACCGATGACGGAGCGGATGCGGATGTTGTCCGTCAAGCCCGGCACACCCGGCGCCAAGATACAAGCACCACGAACGATCAAGTCGATCTTCACACCTTGCTGAGAGGCATGGATCAAGGCCTTGGCCAAAGGCTCGTCGGTGAGCGCGTTCATCTTCAGGATGATTCGCCCCTCTTGCCCCGCCTTCGCGGCGTCGGCCACGGCTTGCATGCGGTCGATCATGGCCTTGTGCAAAAAGAAAGGCGCCATCAAAACCTTGTTGAGCTTGGGCAAACGGCTTTGGCTGGCCAGATGCAGGAATACCTGCTCGAGGTCGGCGGTCAGGGGCTGATCGGCCGTCATGTAGCTGATGTCGGTGTACAGGCGTGCGGTGCCGGGGTTGTAGTTGCCCGTGGACAGGTGCGCGTAGCGGCGCAGCTTGCCTTTTTCGCGGCGCGTGACCAAGAGCATCTTGGCGTGCGTTTTTAAACCCACAACGCCGTAAACCACCTGTGCGCCCACTGATTCGAGGCGCTCGGCGTAGGTGATGTTGGCCTCTTCATCAAAACGGGCCTTGAGCTCCACCACGGCCGTGACTTCTTTGCCGCGCTGCACGGCTTCGCGCAGCAACTCCATCAACTCGGATTTTGCGCCAGTGCGGTAAATGGTTTGCTTGATGGCCAGCACGTCCGGATCCATCACAGCTTCGCGCAAAAAGGCCAGCACCGCATCGAAGCTCTCATAAGGCTGGTGGATCACCACATCGCCCTGGTTGAGTCGCTCAAAGAACGATTGGCCGCGGTGCAGTTGCGCAGGCCAACCCGCGGTATAAGGCGCAAAGCGAAGGGCTGGCGCATCGACCTTGTCGATCAATTGTGTCAAGCGCACCAGGTTGACAGGGCCGGGCACGCGGTAAAGCGCCATCTCGGGCAAAGCAAACTGCTGCAACAAAAAGCGCGACAGGAATTCGGAGCAACCGGCCGAGACCTCCAAGCGCAAGGCTTGACCATAGTGGCGTTCTTGCAAGCCTTTGCGCAAGGCCGTACGCAGGTTCTTCACCTCTTCCTCGTCGACCGCCAAATCGGAGTGACGCGTCACGCGGAACTGAGAAAACTCGGTCACTTGACGACCCGGGAACAGGTCGCCTAAGTGCGAGCGGATCAGACTGGAGATGGACACAAAGTGGCTCTGCTTGGAGCCTTTGGCCGTGGGCATCTGAAAGAATCGAGGCAAGCTGCGTGGCACCTTGACGATGGCCACTTCGTTCTCGCGGCCAAAAGCGTCTTTACCAGTCAAGCGAACGATAAAGTTCAGGGATTTGTTGGCCACCTGAGGGAAAGGGTGGGCCGGGTCCAAGCCAACGGGCATCAGCATGGGCTGGACTTCGTTGGTGAAATAGTCTTTCACCCACCGTCGCTGGGTAGCGTTGCGCTCGCCGTGCGAGACCAGCTTGATGCCTTTTTTCTCGAGCAAAGGCAGTAACTGGTCGTTGTAAATGGCGTATTGCTGGGCCACCAACTCATGGGTTTTGATGGCCAAACCTTCATAAGAGGCTTCGGTGTACAGACCGCTTTTGTCTTTGGTGAGAGCTGCGCTCAAGTGCGCACCCATGCGCACCTCAAAAAACTCATCAAGATTGGATGAAACGATGCACAGATAACGCAAGCGCTCCAACAAAGGCACTTGTGGGCGTCGGGCCCAATCCATGACACGCTCATTGAAAGCGAGAATGGAGTGATCGCGATCAAGGAAGGTGTTTTTGGCTGGGATCATGGTACGAGGGCGGCTGGCGCAAATAGAAGAGGTACCATTATTGTGCAATCGCATGACCTTTATGTGACAGTTTGACTGACTTTTCTTGACGGCTTTTGACGCTGGGCACCCAACGAATGATCTCGAGGCGACCGTCGAAATGCTCCACCAAAGCGGTCAAGCTCTCGACCCAATCGCCATCGTTGCAATACAAAATGCCATCGATTTCGCGCATCTCGGCGCGGTGGATGTGGCCGCACACCACGCCTTGATAACCGTTTTTCTTGGCCTCGGCCGCCACCGCCACCTCAAAATCGTTGATGAAGTTGACCGCTGTTTTGACACGGTCTTTGAGGTATTGCGACAAAGACCAATAGGGCATCCCCAGACGGTAGCGCCAAGAATTGAAATGGCGATTGATGCGCAAGCTGAGCTCGTATAGGTTATCGCCCAAATAGGCCAACCACTTGGCGCACTGGATCACGCTGTCGAAGTAATCCCCATGGATGACCCACAAACGGCGGCCGTCGGCGGTGGTGTGCACGGCTTCGTTACGCACTTCGACGCCACCAAAATGCTGACCATCGAACTGTCGCGCAAACTCATCGTGGTTGCCGGGCACAAAAACCACGCGGCAACCCTTGCGAGCCTTCTTCAAGATTTTCTGGACAACGTCGTTGTGGGATTGCGGCCAATGCCATTTGCGGCGCAACTGCCAACCGTCGATGATGTCACCCACCAAATACAGGTATTGGCTGGGGTGGCTTTTGAGGAAAGCCAATAGCTCTTTGGCTTGGCATCCGGACGTCCCCAAGTGCAGGTCCGAAATGAACACCGCACGGTACTTGGCTCGCTCAGGACCAGACCCCGAAGCGTCTGTGTTCAAACTGCCCATAAACGCTTGGAAATCGTTGTACATCACGCCCCCAATAAAAATTTTCGGTAACGTGCTGGCAAATCGGCCGCGCGCATGAGCATGGGCAGATCGGCGGCGTTGAAGTCTGGATCCCAAGCCGGCGGGCCCAAGACCTTGGCACCCAAACGCAAATAGCCTTTGATCAGCGCAGGGGGCTCCACATTCAATGAGTCATCAAGCTGATCGATGGGCAATGGCAAACGCGGGCGCACATGCAAATCGATGCTGGCCAGGTGCTTTTCTTTCACCTGTCGCCAGATGCTGGCCGCTGCATGGCCACCACCCACCATGCCGTGAGGGCCTTGGTGCTGCATGGGAATCGTGGCGCAACCGATCATGGTGTCCAAGTCGTTGCGGTCCATAAAGTCAAACAAGGCACCCCACAAAGCCATGATCACGCCGCCGTGGCGGTGATCGGGGTGTACGCAGCTGCGGCCCAACTCCACCATGCGATCGCGGATGTGACGCAAGCGGGTCAGGTCAAATTCGGTATCGGTATAGGTTCCACCCACGCGGCGGGCTTGAGCGGGTGTGAGAACCCGGTAAGTGCCGACCACTTGCTGCGTGTTGGCATCTCGCACCAACAGGTGTTCACAAAAATCATCGAACAAGTCGACGTCGTGCCCTGGCACTTTGCTGGAGAGGTTGGCACCCATTTCGCCCGCGAACACCGAGAAGCGCAAGCGCTGGGCCTCACGAACTTCGTCTTGGTGTTGCGCCCAAGTCACCACGATGGACTTGGGGTTGAGCGCCTCGGTCGGCTGGGTGGTGATGGAGATCGCGGGACTTGAAACCGCGGGCTTGGGGTGTGACAGCACAGAAGGCTTGATCGCCAGTTCTTCCATTCGAGGCTCCTTTTGTGTCTTCCCGGTGATCCGGGTATACGAACTTTTCTTGATGAGCGAGATCGATTGTGCGAACAGCGAATGTCTGACCGATGTCAGTCGCGTGAATATTTGATGACGATCGGCGAATTTCATTGAACCAACTCCCGGGTGTCGGCCTTGTGCTCCAAGAGCTCAAACCAATGCCGCTCCACGCGTTGGGCAATCCAAGACCAAGACCATTCAGCGGCTTGGTTGTGAGCCGCGGTGCGCAGACTTGACTGTGAATGAGCCAAGGCCACCGCGCGCCCCAAGGTGTGCACAAAAGCGTTCTCATCGCCCACCGGCACCAAATACCCGCTGGCTTCATGATCGATGGCCAAGGCAGCGGCTGCGTAATCAAAAGCCACCACCGCTAAGCCACTGGCCATGGCTTCTAGGGTGACATTGCCAAAGGTTTCGGTCAGGCTGGGAAATGCAAACACATCGGCACTGGCGTAAACACGGGCCAAAGGTTCACCACTCAAGGGCCCAGTGAAAATTGCGCCGGGCATCTGGGCCATGACATGCGCTTTTTCTGGGCCATCACCCACCACCACCCATTTGGCGTGAGGATGTGTTTTGGCCAATGCCTCTCGAGCCCGTATCAACAAGCGCAAATTTTTCTCACTGGCCAATCGTCCCACCGACAGGACTACGCAGTCGCTGTCGGCCACACCCCAATCGGCACGGGTCATTCGACAACGTTTGCTGGTCGAGAAGTGTTGGATGTCCACACCACGGCCCACCACCTCCAGTCGCTCAAAACCCCAAGTCACCAATTCTTTGCGCATGCCCACGGTAGGCACCATCGTGAAGTCGCAGCGGTTGTGGAACTGGCGCAGGTAGGCCAAGATGGGTTTGCGCAACCAAGACAGTTTGTAATGCTCGGTGTAGGCATGGAACTGGGTTCTGAAATCCGCACTCACCGGCAGTTTCAGTTTCTTCGCGGCCTTCAGCGCAGACCATCCCAATGGGCCTTCGGTGGCGATGTGCACAACATCAGGACGCTGCAGCGTCCACAAACGTACCAGTTCACCTTGTGATGGTAAGCCCATGCGCAGGTGCGGGTACTTGGGCACAGGCCAGCCCCGCATGAGCACTTGTTTGAGGCCATCCGCACCTTCGCCCGCCATGACCTCCAAGGGTTGGCGGGGTCGAATCAATTGCACGCGGTGGCCGCGCTGCAACAAACTGCCGACCAAGCGCTGTAAGGTCATGGCCACACCGTTGATTTCGGGTGGGTAGGTCTCGGTCACCAAGGCGATGCGCAAGGGTAATGGACCGTCTTGGAGCGTGTCCACGCTGATGTGCTGGTGTGGTTCAGTCATACCCGAAATATGCCCACGTCACATCTCAATTGTGTGACAAATTCATTGAGCAACAACACACCAGCGATGACACATGGATGTCATCAATCCGATAAAAAATAACGGAGATATTGCTTTGTATTTTTTCTTCTGGATTGAAGCACGCCCATGAAAATCGCCATTGCCGGTACCGGCTACGTTGGCCTGTCCAACGCCGTTTTATTGGCCCAACACCACGACGTGGTGGCCTTGGACATCCTCCCCGCCAAAGTCGACATGATCAACCGCCGAGCGTCGCCCATCGATGACCCGGATATTGCGCACTACCTCAAGCACGTACCGCTCCGACTTAAGGCCACCACAGACCCCATGGAGGCATTTGCCGATGCCGATTACGTCATCATTGCCACCCCCACCGACTACGACCCCGAAACCAATTACTTCAACACCCGCAGCATCGAGTCGGTGGTCAATGGCGTGCTGACAATCAACCCGCAAGCGGTGATGGTCATCAAATCCACCGTGCCGGTGGGCTACACCGTCAAGCTCAAAGCGTCATTGCGAGCGCAGCAAAGCATTCCAAACGATATCAACATCATCTTCAGTCCAGAATTCCTGCGCGAAGGCCGTGCTCTGCACGACAACCTCTACCCCAGTCGCATCGTCGTCGGTGAACGATCCGAAGCCGCGCAAGTGTTTGCCCAGCTGTTGCAACAAGGTGCGATCAAACAAGACATCCCCGTGCTGCTGACCGACAGCACCGAGGCCGAGGCCATCAAGCTCTTCGCCAACACCTACTTGGCTTTGCGCGTGGCCTATTTCAACGAGCTCGACACCTACGCCGCCACCCACGGGCTGGATACGCGTCAGATCATCGACGGCGTCTGCCTGGACCCACGCATCGGCAGGCACTACAACAACCCCAGCTTTGGCTACGGCGGCTATTGCTTGCCCAAAGACACCAAGCAATTGCTGGCCAACTACCGCGACGTCCCACAAAACCTCATCCACGCCATCGTCGAGTCCAACACCACGCGCAAAGACTTTATCGCCAGCGAAATCGTCAACCAAGCCACTATGGCAAGTGAATCGAAGGCATCCTCACCCGTTGTTGGCATTTACCGCCTGATCATGAAAGCCGGTTCTGACAATTTCCGGGCCTCTAGTATTCAGGGTGTCATGAAACGCATCAAGGCCAAGGGCCTGACGGTGGTGATTTATGAACCCAATTTGCCAGAGGACGAGTTCTTCCACTCCCGCGTGGTGCGCGATCTGGAGGAATTCAAGCGCATGAGCGATGTCATCGTCGCCAACCGCCAATCGGATGTGTTGTCCGGTGTGCTTGATAAGGTCTACACGCGGGATTTGTTTGGCTCTGACTGAGAGTCTCCTCCCTCATCACATCGACATGTAATGTAATAAAAATGTATTAACATATTAATCTCCTCATTTCTTGAAAATTGCAAGATGAATGCCGTTATTGAGATTCGGAAAATCATCCAAGACCACGTGGGCAGCGCCAAGGCCAAAACGCTCAGCGCATTGGTGCTGGCCTTAGAAAACGAAGATCCGTTCGATGTGAGCAGCTTGTACCAGCTGGATTTCGACGCCTTTGAACTTGCGCTGAGTTTGCTCAAAGAATGGCGCTTGGACCGTTACTACAGCAACAACGCCAAACTGATTCAAGCCTCCAGCGAAGCCCTGACCAACTCATCTGTCACAAAATAGACTCGTTGATTTCACACCAATGACACGCACGTGCGTGATCATGAAATGGTTTTTATCAACCTACGAAAGGGGCTAACTTGTGAGCACGTTTTGGCAACAACTGAATGAGCAGCGTTGGGACGATCACCGCTATTACCACCACAGCACCATCAACCAGAGCCTGCACCTGATCAGCGCGATCAGTTTTGTGGTCGCCTACATCTTGGTCTGGACAGATCCGGCCGTCGCCGCCTTGCTGGCTTGGTTGGTGTCCATGGTGAGCCGCCAATCGGGCCACTTCTTCTTTGAGCCCAAGGGCTACGATGAAGTCAACCAAGCCACGCACGAACACAAAGAAGAAATCAAGGTCGGCTACAACCTGCACCGCAAAGTGGTGCTGATGGCGATCTGGGCTTTGATTCCCGCTTGGCTGTGGATCAACCCCTCTGTGATGGGCTTGATCGAACCCCACAGCGACCTCATGGGTTTTACCCGTGACGTGGGCTGGGCTTGGTTGGCTTTGGGCGTGGGTGGTTTGGTGTTCCGTGTCTTGCAACTCGCGGTTCAACAAGATCTCAAAACCGGTTTGGTTTGGGCCACCAAGATCTTGACCGACCCCTTCCATGACATCGCTTTGTACTACCGCTCGCCCATGTTGGTGTTGCGGGGCCAGTGGTTGGCACCCGCCCAACGCCACTGAAGTTTTAAGGCCGCCACCAGCCCAAGAGCTTAGGCCACTTGGCGGCCAACATCTCCCGCACCACCCGACGACGCAAGGTTTTCAGGGTGGTGCCACTGGGCAAATCCCACCAACCATCGGCCTGCATGGCCTTTGCCGCGGCCACCATGCGATCGCGCACCTGGCGCACATCGCCATCGCTTGCGTCCAAGCTGAACATCATGCGCCCAGACCCCACCCAACTCATGTACAGGCCTTGCTGACGGCAATAGAACTGGTACATCCAGTGGTAACGACCGGGCTGTGTGTAGGTAACGGTCCAGATGCTGGAGAGATTTTGGATGCGCACTGGCACATCAGCGTTCTCAAAGGCTTGATTGAACGCCGCTCGCTCGCGGTTCCAACGCTCTTCCACGCCCTCGTACAGCGCATGAGCTTCGGGCGTGTCCAAGTAGTGCAAGAAGGCGTTCATGGCGCCCATCACATAGGGGTGGGAATTGAAAGTACCTCTTGCAAAACACAGGTTACCCGGTTGCTCGGGCTTGAAGCGGCGCATCCATGCTGAGCGACCGCACACCACGCCCACCGGATAACCGCCGGCCAGGGTTTTGCCGTAACAAACCAGATCGGCTTGCACGCCGAAATAGGCTTGGGCACCTTCGCGGTGAACGCGAAAACCGACAAAAATTTCGTCCATGATCAGCGCAATACCGCGCTCGGTACAAACCGCTCTCAGCTGTTTCAACCATTGGCCATAGGCTTCACGGTCAAAACCCGCGCTGCGGCTGCCGTCGACCAAAGTCGAGTCACCGGGAGCGCCTTTGTTGGGGTGCAAACCCTGCAAAGGGTTGACGATGACGCATGCGATGTCGTGGCGGCTGCGAAGCACATTCAAGGTGGCCTGGTGCATGTCGCGCAAGGTGTAGGTTTCGTGCACCGAGGCGGGGTTACCAGGACCTGGCTGCACGTCGTCCCACCAACCGTTGTAGGCACCTGTAAATCGCACCACGTGTTGCTTGCCCGTGTGGTAGCGGGCCAAGCGAACCGCCTGCATCACTGCCTCGGTACCCGACATGTGAAACGACACCTCGTCCATGCCCGAGATCCGTTTGAGACGCTCCACGTTGTCGAGCACACA